>DITK01000045.1 GCA_002422785.1 Francisellaceae bacterium UBA6186 | reverse complement strand
TAAACCGGTAATGCTATTTCACCAATTTGTACCGAAGTGTTGGTAGTTAATCTGTCTATCAATACTAGATCGCCATTGACTTTCCATCCAATAGCAGCTCTAGATTTATATGCTATTCCATGCCACATATTATTAATTTTTAGCACTCCAGCTGGCACAAAAAATTTATTGTCAATTTCCCTGAAAAATCCACCATTAATTGCAGCCAAAGCATTATATTGACGTGCTATTTGTCCTACATATGCTACATTTTTATTAATCATGTTAGCTGTAATATTTATAATTTTATATTTTTTGGGATTAATTGTGACAGTATGAATTAATTGTTGTTTTATAATATGAGATTGATAATAACAATCAACGTCATTATCAGCGGAACTGCTTGATAAATTAAAACAACAGGATAATAACAATAATATAAAGATTTTTATATTATTTAGCATAATTTTACTAATTGGCGTTTGCCTCCCCAATTGCCACAATGACCTATAAAAACACCAGGGCATTTATTACCACAATTTAAACATAATCCATGATTGGACAAGTTATATTGCAATATATTATGCCAATCTCTCTTTATCAATAAATTATTGCATTTAGAACAATAAGTACTATTACCATTAGTATCGTGCACATTGCCAGTGTAAACGTGATGTAGCCCTTGTACCTTAGCAATATTTCTTGCTCTGCTAAGAGTTTCTGGTGGTGTTGAGGGCGTATTCAGCATTTTCCAGCTAGGGTGGAAAGCGGTAAAATGTAATGGTATATCGGGACCTAAATTTTGCATAATCCATTTACTAAGTTGTTCAATTTCTTGATTGGAATCGTTTTCTCCTGGGATCAGTAATGTTGTAATTTCTAACCATACATTAGTTTCATGTTTTAGATAAACTAGAGTATCTAATATATCGATTAAATGTGAACCAGTAATATTATTGTAAAATTTTTCAGTAAAAGCTTTTAAATCTATATTAGCTGCATCTATGTGGTGGTATAATTCTTTGCGTGGAATAGGGCAGATGTAACCTGCCGACACCGAGACTGCTTTTATACCTAACTTATGACATTCTATAGCTGTGTCAATAGCATATTCCATAAACGGTACTGGATCATTATACGTAAAAGCAACACTGGAGCATTGTAGTTTTTGAGCAGCAAGAGCTATGGTTGCTGGAAACGCTTCTTCTGATAAAGTGTCAATTTCTCTAGATTTGCTGATATCGGAATTCTGGCAAAATTTACATGCAAGATTACATCCAGCTGTGCCAAATGACAGTATTGGAGTACCAGGTAAAAAATGATTTAATGGTTTTTTTTCGATAGGATCTATGCAATAACCACTAGATCTTCCATAGGTGGTTAAAATTATTTCGTTATTTAATCTGGCTCTAACAAAGCATAGGCCACGTTGACCTTCCTGTAACTTACATGCTCTAGGACATATGTCACATTGAATTTTGCCATCATCCAATTGGTGCCAATATTTGGTAGATACATTATATTTGTTATCAAAATAATCTATTTTTTTGTTCATAAGTGTATATCAATATAATATTTATCAGCTATAACTGTCTATAATATAAATATAGGGTGAAAAATATGAGTTTTGCGAAACAACCAAATGTTGCTGGTAGTTTTTATCCAGCTAAACAATTAACTTTACAACAAACTATTACAGATTTTTTGACAGCAGTGCCAACGATGGCTAATGCTATATTGCCTAAAGCTATAATTGTGCCTCATGCTGGCTATGTGTATTCTGGTGCTGTTGCCGCAAGTGCATACAAGCCATTTTTAACAGCAAAACATAAAGTTAATACCATTATCTTAATAGGACCTTCACATTTCGTGCCATTTTTTGGGATCGCAACTACTTATGCAGATAGTTTTATTACCCCACTTGGTGCTGTAGATGTAGATCAACAAATAGTACGTACAGCACTGCAGTTAAAACAAGTGGTGGAATTAGATCTAGCGTTTCAAAAAGAACATTGTTTAGAAGTACAATTACCATTTATTAGTCAGGTTTTACCACATGCTAAAATTGTACCCTTTTTAGTAGGTAATGCTAGTTATCAGGAAGTTGCTGAATTACTTAAAAAAATATGGGGAGGATCTGAAACATTAATTATAGTAAGTTCTGATCTTAGCCATTATCATGATTATGATACCGCCAATAAACTTGATGAAGAAACTTCTTTGGCTATCGAAAATCTTCAAATAGAAAAAATGACAGCTAATTCTGCCTGCGGTAAATTAGCTATCCAAGCATTATTACAATGTGCTATTGATTTTGGTTTAAAAGTTACTAAATTAGATCTAAAAAATTCTGGAGATACAGCTGGAGATAGAAAAAGAGTGGTAGGTTATGGTACATATCATTTATGCTAAAAAATACATCAATTACTCCAGAAGAAAAAAATACTTTATTAAAAATAGCCAGAGATTCAATTAATAAAGGTTTGTTAAATCAGCATAAAATCATGGTTACGTTAGCACCATATGCACAGCATCTAATTGAGCCAACAGCTTGTTTTGTTACATTACATAAGGATAAACAATTAAGAGGCTGTATTGGAACACTTATTCCGAGAAGTCCTTTAGTACAAGAAGTATCGGATAGTGCTTGGTCCGCCGCATTCCAAGATACTAGATTTTCTAAAGTAACTAAAGAAGAAGTAGCAGATTTAAAAATAGAAATTTCTATTTTAACAACCCCAATTGCGATCCGTTATACATCAGAACAAGATTTATTGTCGCAATTAAGACCAAATATTGATGGGTTGATTTTCAGAGTCGGCAACTTATCTGGTACTTTCTTGCCGTCAGTATGGGAACAATTACCTAAAGCAAAAGATTTTTTAAGTTATTTAAAAAATAAAGCCGGATTACCTCAAGATTATTGGTCAAACCAAGTGGAAATATTTAGATATGAAACCGAGATGTTCGGAGAAGAGTAATTGTGCCATCCAATACTAGATCCCCTAATGTTAGATCTGCACAATTATCTGCGTTAATATTATTTGTTACCTGGGTCTATGAATTTTGGCCAGCAATAAAATCAATAGTTACTATATATTATCAATCTAGTTATGATCATTATGGTTTTGGTTCTTTGTTGATGATCGGTTGGTTGTTTTGGATGGTTCGCAATAGAGTTGCTAATTTTGATCCTTCTCCTAATATTTATGGATTTATTGCTATTATTATTACATCGATTATTTATATTATAGCTTGTTATAATAATTGGCTTTTTTTTCAACATTTATTATTGATTAGTTTATTACCATTAATTGTGTTTGCAACATCAGGTATAAGAGTTACAGCAGCACTTGTTTTTCCTATTAGCTGTATGGTGTTATTAATCCCAGTTGGTTATTTAATAGTGCCACATGTTTTAAATATTATGATAAAATTTTTAAATGTATATTTAAAAATTATTGGGTTTGCCTGGTATTTAACAGATCAAGAAGAATTAAATAAAATTCAAAAATTATTTTTTGCAGTCAATTATTTAATAGCAAATTTTATTGTAATTATATCTTTTAGTTATTTCAAAATAGAAAATATTACCAATAAAATATTATTTGTCATAACAGAGACTCTATTGCCCATAATGATAAATATATTGATAGCAGTAATAATGTTATCCATACAAATTTTAGGATTGCAAGTGATTGTTGGATTATATCCAGTTATTTCTATCATTAGCTGGGTTGTAGGTTTAATGATTGGTAAATTAATTTTCAGTAAGAATCAATTAATAATTGAATTTCAATTTGCACAATTAAACTTTGTTGCACCAACTAAACCAGAAGTTGTGTTTTGGGATCCAAATGTTAGTTGGTTTAAACTAACAGTTATTGCTGTTATGGCTTTAATTATTCCTGGTTGGGTCGTTAATAATTTTTTAGATAACCCATGGATCGAAGATTATAAATTAAAATTTTTTCTACGTGCCCCAAACATTGAAGAATGGGCAGGACCTAATACCGTCTCAGCTAATCAATGGCAGCCAAAATTTTTTGGTATTAGCGATCAAATATTAGCCTCTTACATGGCTAAGCAAAAAGAGGTATGGTTATATTCTGCTTATTATTATAAGATTTTGCAGTCAGGAGGTCTTATTGATGCTAATAATAAACTGTATGATGATAAATTTTGGACCATCAATCAAACTGCTGGGGTTACTGTACCTTTGTTTAAAAAAAAATCATCATTATTAGTTAATGAAATATTATTAATTAACAATGATAAAAAACAATTAATTTGGTATTGGTATTATGTAGGGAATATTGTTTCCCATGATCAAGATTTTATGTATATGCTCAATGGAGTAAAAACAGTTGCTAGTATTCGTGATGATGCTGGGATTATAGCTGTAGCCACTAACTTTGAGCAAAGCACCAATATAGAAGAAGTTAGATCTAGATTAATTTATTTTATTAATAGCCTAGAGCCAGATTTGAAAAATATTATGCACCCCAGAAAGGCATAATTAATCTTAAGATACATTCGCAGCAGGCCCTAAAATTTCTGCAACTTGCTGATTATCTAAAGTTTCTTGTTCTAATAATGCTGTGGCTAGTTTATGTAGCTTGTCTTTATTTTTTGTTAACAAATCATGAGCTTTTTTATACGCAGTGTGTAAAATCAATCTTACTTCTGATTCTATGGCTCTATCAGAGATAAAATCTAATTCTTTGTCTGCTGAATAAAGTAGCCCAAGTTTTTCTGAATAACCCCACTTGGTTACCATGCTATGTGCCAGCTGGGTCGCATTACGTAAATCATTTTCTGCACCAGTCGTAGTGTTGTTTTTACCAAAAATTAATTCTTCTGCGATCCTACCACCTAAATTACTAGTTATAATATTTTCTAATTCTATTTTAGAGTGGGTGTTGGTATCTTGTAATGGTTGAAAATTAGTATGGCCTAAAGATGGGCCACGAGGGGCAATAGTTACCTTGTATATAGGACTGTGTTCAGGTAAAAAATATCCAACCAAAGCATGCCCTGCTTCGTGATAAGCGGTAATTTTTTTATCCTTATCAGAAATTATGGTCGCTTTTCTAGTTGATCCTAAAACAAAGCGGTCTTTGGCTACTTCAAAAGATCCCATATCAACATCTTGTTTATTGTTTTTGGTAGCTTCAATTGCTGCTTCGTTTACTAAATTAGCAAGTTCGGCACTAGAAAAACCAGTAGTTATTTTGGCTAATTGTTCAGCTGCTACATTAGGATTTACTACGATTTTATTTAAATATATAGAAAAAATTTCTTTTCTCTCTAATTGGGTCGGTAAATCTAGTTTAATATGCCGATCTAAACGACCTGGGCGCAAAATAGCAGTATCTAAGGCATCGATCCGATTGGAGGCGGCTACTATTAAAATTCCTTTGTTAATATGGTCATTTAAACCATCCATTTCGGTTAATAATTGATTAACTGCTTGTGCAGACCATGCAGGATTATTTTTATTGTGTCTGGCAAAAGCAATAGAATCTACTTCATCAATAAAAACTACACAAGGTGCCTTTTCTCTAGCTAATTTGAATAATTCCCTAATTCTAGCTGCACCCACTCCCA
The DNA here is from genome assembly GCA_002422785.1 of Francisellaceae bacterium UBA6186. Taxonomy (GTDB): domain Bacteria; phylum Pseudomonadota; class Gammaproteobacteria; order UBA6186; family Azoamicaceae; genus UBA6186. The sequence goes on along the minus strand of DITK01000045.1, from coordinate 11,208 downwards.
CATATTCTTCTTCAAATTGTGAGCCAGAGGTTGCAATAAAACTAACGCCAGCTTCCCCAGCTAAACTTCTGGCTAGCATAGTTTTGCCAGTGCCAGGTGCACCATATAGTAATACTCCTTTAGGCGGCCTGGCCCCCAAACGTTGAAATTCTAATGGATTATTTAAAAATGTAACAAGATCACTAAGTTCTTCCTTGGCTTCGTAAAGCCCAGCAATATCTTTAAACACAGTTTTTACTTGTTTTGGATGTAGTACTTCGAAATAACCTTGAGTAATTTTTTTATTCATAGTCTCATTTGTGGCTAATTCAGAATTAGTATCTTGATTTTGTCTATTGAATTTATCATTTTGTAAATATTTTATTAATATATTAAATTGTGCATATCGGTTAACAATGCTTACGAAGGTATAGCATAATAAAAAAACACTCGCAGCGATTAAAAATTGTTTAGCAAAAAATTTAAATTTTAAAAATGTTGGTAGTGGTTCGGTAGAATTTATTGCACTAGGTGTAGATGGGTTTGAATCAGCTAATTTAAGTTTAGATTCTGTTAAAAATCGAACTACCCACATAATCAGCGACATTAAGATTATTGATAAAAAGATGTTTTCCATATAAGCAAATTCTCATTTATTGATTTAAATATTGGTTATTACTCTAAATACTAACAGATTTTATAACTATGATCAATTAAGATATAGCTTATTGTGGCCATTACCTGATATCTGAATTAAAATAAATACCAGGTATATGACTTTTAAGTTTTGTTAATTTTAATTATTAACATTGTCCGCAATAACTCGGCTACGACCACGGTTGCTTTCAATCACTAATACTTTTTGGCCAACAGTTAGTCTTGGTTCTAGGCCTTGAGCTATGCTGATTAGCTTGCCAGTATCAAGTTTAATTTGATATTCGGTACCATCTTGTTCTGTAAGCTTGTTTTCTATTGCGTGACCTGCCGCACCGCCTGCTAAACCACCAACTACTGCTGCAATTAATGGCATCTTATGTCCACCGCCAACAGCTGAGCCTAACACAGCTCCACTAACAACACCTGCGGCAGCTCCCATTTGTGGTTTACTGGAATTATCTGGGCGTAATTTTACGGTTTTAGTGGCGGTAATTATGCCTTTTAGAGTGGTGCTGATTTCTCCAACACTACTTACTTCATAATCATTACCACCTAATTTAGGTGCACACGAAGTTAACAATAATAAACCACAGCTAAGAGTGAATAAAAAGCTTTTTTTTATAGACGAATTTAGATCGAATTTCATAACTAACAACTCCTAATTTATTTATAATAATTTTTTATGCCCGGATTATGCAATAATATAATCCTATACATTATTACAATAAAATTCTAGATAAATATTATAACTCCAGTTCGACGAAATATTTAAATAAAACAACGACTATAGCTGAAACTAGTGGCAAAAATTTCTACTGATTGAGCGTATATACAATATACACTCAAAAATGAATTCTGTAAGATCGGGTTTAATTAATACATAAAATAAAAGATTTATGTTAAGTTAAATAAATAATAATTGCTGGAGAATAACATTGACACAAAAAATACTAGATCAAGATAAGATCGCAGCAAGGGAAATGCTATTTTTGGCAACCAAACAAGATCCAGGCCATTGCAAATTAGCTGTAGATAATTATCTAAAAGAAATAAGCTTTGATCTTAAATCCGCAGCATATGGACATCTATACGAAAGAAGATGGAACCCAACAACCTATTTATTCGAGCTAGTAGACAATCAGTCGCCAGTAGATATGGTGGGCTGGGATGACGGTACAAAGATCGCAAAATTAAAAGATACAGCAAGAGCTAATGCTATTTATCGACTGACTAAAGCAATATTCAAAATTAACTATGCATCCAGAGAGGTAGATTTAGTATATCGTTTCTTTTTAACTAAAGATAATGATAAATTATTTAATAAAATTTCAAACAATAAAATGAAGTCAAAACAAGAAAAATCAGAAGCTATCATTAATAGAAACAAAATCAAAATACAGCATATGTTAGATGATCTAGAGACGATATCAACACAGCATCAAATACAAGAAATAATGGCTAACACTGACAATCATATCCAAGAAAATTGGATTAAGATACAAGATCTTTTGTCACCAATTTTACAGGAAATTTTAGAGAATTTGAATATAGAAGGAAATAACACCCCCCAAAGGAGGATCCAAGCTCGCAGTAGCATAGCAAGAATTATTTGTAATGTAATTTACGATCATAATAGTCCAAATTCATTTACCATAACTAGAGACTCATACTCTGAGGAAGAGTATCAGAGAATGGAAACTGCTTACATCGAAGCAACCAGATTATTTGACGATCTATCTATGCATAAAAGAAATTTCTATGATGAAATGGCTAAGTGCTCTGCAATTGTAGCCGACAAAATGCTATCAACTATGGTATTGTTAACAAATCTTTTTATTAACCAAAATAATATGCATCAAAATTTATGCCCTACTTTGCCCTCAAATATTGATGCTCCACCACCACCAATTACAGTAGTAATAACGTTAGCTAATGGGACAGAACAAGAATTTATAATTCCGATCGCAAATCTAAAAAAACTAACAATATATGACCGAATAGATAGTTACCAAGAAAGACAGCAGAATCGCATAGATATCAGAGCTAGTGATATAGGCCCGCTAGTTAATACTGATATGGTTAGCTTATTAAATTTTATTGCAACTCAAGATACAGCCAAATTACAAATTATGAATGTAAGTCAATTACAAGAAATATTGGATTATTTTATGGTTAGCGATCAGGATCAAGAAGAAATTATTATTCACACTATAAAAAATAATACAAGTCAACAACTACTTCGAGAATCTTTTCCTTTGCTATTTTCTTATCGTGAAAGATGGGGTTATAGTGATTTATGTACAGAACCAACAATATTTACAGAACCAATAAATTTTGCTAAAAAATTATTCAGTATGGCTAAAAATAACCGGCCTAATTAATAATAACTATATAACTTAGTAAATTTTAGAGACTGTCATTCTAACTGGTGTTTATACGTTAAACCTAAATAACATTACGTCTCCATCTTTTACCAGGTAATCTTTGCCTTCTAACCGCCATTTACCGGCATCTTTTGCCCCTTGTAATCCTTGATATTGGATCCAGTCTTCGTAACTTATAACTTCCGCCCTTATAAATCCTTTTTCAAAATCACTGTGAATTTTACCGGCAGCAATTGGTGCTGTAGAATTAGCTTCTATGGTCCAAGCGCGTACCTCTTTTTTACCGGCAGTAAAAAAAGTTTGCAGATTTAGTAATTCATAACCAGAACGAATTAGTCGGGCCAGGCCACTTTCATGAAAACCTAAATCTTCTAAAAATTCTAATTGTTCAGATTCGGTTAAAGCATTAATTTCAGCCTCCATAGCTGCACAGATAGTAATTAATGGGATTTTGTGTTTTTTAGCAGTAATTTCAAGATTTTCTAAATAAATATTGGTGTTTTTTATAGATTTTTCATTAATATTTGCAATATACATTACAGGCTTGCTAGTTAATAAATGTAAATCGTGCAGAATAGGTAATAAATCGGTATGAGTCACCATAAATCTAGCTTCTAAGCCATCATTAAGATGATTTTTTAAATCATTTAAATAAGCATGAATAGCTGGCCCATTTTGACTTTTGATATTTTTTTGAGCTTTATATAATGCTTTTTCTACAGTTTCTAAATCGGCCAGTAATAATTCTGTAGTAATAATTGCCAAATCAGAAACAGGATCGATTTTATTAGTTACATGGGTAATATCAGGATCTTCGAAACATCGTAATAAATGAATAATTGCATCTACTTCTCTTATATGAGATAAAAACTTATTACCCAAACCCTCGCCACTGGCCGCTCCTTTTACTAATCCAGCAATGTCTACAAATTCTATAGTAGTTGGAATTATTTTTTCAGGCTCCGCAATATTTGCAATCGCTGTAAGTCTAGGATCAGGCACAGTTACTAAACCTAAATTAGGTTCTATCGTGCAAAAAGGATAATTTTGTGCCGCAACACTAGAACTAGTTAAAGCATTAAACAACGTAGATTTACCAACATTTGGCAAGCCTACAATACCACATTTAAATCCCATTCTTTTTTCTCCAGTAATATTATTAAATTTTTGGTTGATGCAACAATTGCATCATTTGTTGCCAATCAATAGGTCTAGTAGTTAATAATTTAGCAATAAATTCTAGACTATCTTCGATGGATCGATTGATTATTGATTTTTCATCAGCATTAGGGGGGCTTAATACGTAATCGGTAACTTGTTCTTTTATTTTTGGGTGTCCTATGCCTATGCGTAACCTTTTAAAATTATTAGTTTGTAGTTGTTCTATAATATGTCTTAACCCATTATGTCCGCCATGCCCACCATGTAGTTTTAGCTTAACCTCACCTGGTGATAAATCTAGATCATCATGAACAACTAAAATATTTTCTTTATCAAATTTATAATATTCTGCAACTTTTTTAACCGCAAAACCACTATGATTCATATAATCTTCTGATATCAGGCAAAGAATATTAGGATCTATTTTGGCAAGATTAGAGATTAATTTAGTATTAACTTGCCAAGAAACATTGTAATTGGCACATAGCTTTTGCACCCAAACAGCACCAAGATTATGCCTGGTGCGAACATAGCTTGTTCCAGGATTACCAAGACCAACTATAAGTAACCTAGGGATCATTTTTTATCTTGCTTAGGATTACCAGTAGCTTTAGCAGGTGCTACAGTTGCAGCCTTGTTTTTATCTTTAGGATCTTTGGCATCTGCGTCTGTTGTCGCAACACCTGTATCAACTACTTCTACTTCAGCTTTGGCTTTTAATAATTGTACGCTAGCAACTGGAGCATCGATTTTACCTTGCGTTAAAGCCGGTATTTCTACGTGTTCTGGCAACTTGAGATTTGATAAATGAACTATTTGTCCTAATTCTAGATTAGACAAATCTACTTCTAAGAATTCTGGTAAATATTTTGCCTGGCAGCGCACTTCGATAGCGTTAGCATGATGATTAATTAATCCACCAAGTTTTATTCCCGGGCACCTATCAGCACCAACAAAGTGAAGCGGTACCTGCATAGTTAATACATCTGTCTCTTTTACTCGCTGAAAATCTAAATGCAATATTTTTGGTTTAAACGGGTGCCGTTGTAAATCTTTTAAAACTACTTTTTGCTTATGCCCATCTATAGTTAAATTTAAAATTTGTGAGTAAAAATTTTCGTGCTCAGAAACTTGCAATACTTGATTATGATTCAAAGATATAAGAGAGTTAACTTCTGTACCACCATAAACTATTGCTGGAATTAAATTTTCTTTTAGTCGTAATCTGCGAGAAGCTAATTTACCGGTAACAGTCCTCTTGTTAGCAATTAATTCGAATTTTGTGGCTGACATACAAATACCTCTTTAAGTAACATAATTTGGCTGGGGCGCTAGGATTCGAACCTAGGTATGCAGGGATCAAAACCCTGTGCCTTACCGCTTGGCGACGCCCCAAAATAAAACCAAATTATGCATTTTAGCAGTTTTGATGTCAAATCGAGTTTTTTGGTAGGGGATTTTGTGGTACTTATTATTTAAAAAGATGTAAGAATGACTAAATATCAAAACCTAGCCTAGAACTTTGGGAATTTGAGAATTGCGTATACTCATGTATAGTTAATAGTGTAAGAGCAATAAAGAAAAATAGATAAAGGAATTAATACATGTCTACATTACTCAGTTTAATTGTGGTTTATTTTTTACAACGTCATTTGTCAAACTATCCGTTTTTTAAAACCTTACAACAAAATTGTAATTCAGATTGGGTAGATGATTTCTTGTTTAAAGCACAAATGGTAGCTAATAATTTTAGCAAAATCCCAATGATGGGAGCTTGCATCTTACTGGTGTTAGTCGTTTCGCTTTCTGTTTTATTGCTGGCAACGATATTCTACTATGCTTCTGGCGAAGTGGGTTTATTTATTTTTAATGTGGTGATTTTATTTTATTGCCTATCTTCTGTTGCCAAAAAAAAATATCCATCAATTTTTGTAGAAGCTTTTGAGCATAATTTTGGTATATTATTTTGGTTTATATTTACTTGGCCATTTTGTCCAGTAGGCGTAGTATTATTTTGGTTGTTTACATTATGCGGGGTTAAACATAATACAATTAATAATAATTCAGGAAATATCAACAATATTCATAATCATGATGAAGTAGTGGTTAAAATCGATATAGCTAAAGAACTTTGTTATGCAAAAAATATTAGCAATTGTCTGTATACTTTGCATACAATAGCTGCGTGGTTACCGGCCAGGGTTACTGGATTAATTTTTAGTTTGGTTGGTGACTTTGAAAAAGGTTTTAGTTGTTGGAAAAATATTATGCGAAATTTCAGTATGCCACATACAGAAGTATTAAATTTATGTGGAGAGGCTTCTTTGGGAAAATTAACGCCAGAACAATCGCAACTGTTAGTAGAAAGAGCGTTGGTTGGTTGGTTTATTTTTTGTATATTAGTAGCATTAATCATTTGATGTCCCCGCCTCGCTAGGTAGTAAAGAGAATTTAGAGAATTTTATGAGTAATTTTGATTTTAATTTTGATTCTGATGTAGCAGAAACAGAAGAATGGTTGGATGCGTTATATTCACTTATATTGACTAAAGGGGTGGATAGGGCAAGTTTTATTGTTCGCAAATTATTTAAAGCAGCATTAATTAATGATTGTAATATTTCGGCTATAACTACAGAATATAGAAATACTATTTCTAATGATATGGATGTTGCCTATCCCGGTAATTTAGCAGTAGAACAGCGAATTTTATCGATAATTAGATGGAATGCGATTGCTATGGTAGTAAAAGCCAATAAGCATGATGGATCGCTAGGCGGACATTTAAGCACCTATGCATCTAGTGCCGTGTTATACGAAGTTGGGTTTAATCATTTTTGGCGAGCTGATGATTTGATTTTTATCCAAGGCCATGCATCTCCTGGTATTTATGCTAGAGCGTTTTTAGAGGGCAGATTGTCCGAAAAACAGCTAACAAATTTTCGGCAAGAAGCTTTTGTAAGTGGTTTATCTTCCTATCCTCACCCTTGGTCTATGCCAGATTTTTGGCAATTTTCTACAGTATCTATGGGGCTTGGACCAATCCAGGCAATTTATCAGGCAAAATTTTCTCGCTATTTAGCAGCTAGAGGGTTGGCACCAACTATCGATAAAAAAATATGGTGTTTTTGTGGTGATGGTGAAATGGATGAACCAGAATCTTTGGGTGCTATAACAGTTGCCTCTCGTGAAAAACTAGATAATTTAATTTTTGTGATTAATTGTAATTTGCAAAGATTAGATGGCCCAGTGCGTGGTAATGGTAAAATTATTCAAGAATTAGAAGCAGTATTTTTAGGTGCTGGTTGGAATGTTATTAAAGTAATTTGGGATAGCAAGTGGGAAGAATTATTAAACAAAGATAATTCTGGACTGTTATTGCAACTGATGCAAAATACTGTAGATGGTTCTTATCAATGTTTTAATGCTAGGGATGGTTCTTATTTACGAGAAAATTTCTTTGGAAAACATCCAGAATTAAAAAAATTAGTTGCTAATTTATCCGATGAAGAATTGTCTAATTTAGAATTTGGTGGACATGAGTTTAATAAAGTTTATCAGGCCTATCGTTTGGCAGTTAATCATAAAGGAAAGCCAACAGTCATTATAACTAAAACAGTTAAAGGCTATGGATTAGGCATGGCTGGAGAAGGTTTAAATACCGCACATAGTGTTAAGAAATTGAACATTAATCATTTGCAGGCATTGAAAGATAGATTTATTTTACCATTGACAGAAAAACAATTAGCAGATTTAGAATTTTATAATTTTTCGATTCATAGCGAAGAACAAGAATACTTAATGCAAAGACGCAAAGCTTTAGGTGGTAGTTTGCCCAAGAGACGTAAGATGGCATCTAATAGTTTGAATATTGCGCCAGAATTGCTATCGGAACATATTAGTAACAATTCCATTAGAGAAATATCTACGACTATGTCAATAGTTAGAATTTTAAATTCTTTATGTAAAGATAAAACTATTGGTAAATATATAGTTCCGATCGTAGCTGACGAAGCTAGAACATTTGGTATGGAAGGATTTTTTAGACAATTTAGTATTTACGCACCATTTGGGCAGCTGTATCAACCAGTCGATGCGGAACAAGTAATGTTTTATCGAGAAGAAAAAAACGGTCAAGTATTACAAGAGGGGATTACTGAAGCTGGGGCGTTTTGTTCGTGGCTTGCAGCCGCTACTTCTTATAGTAACCATGATTGTATGATGATGCCATTTTATATTTATTATTCGATGTTTGGTTTTCAAAGGATCGGGGATTTAATTTGGGCGGCGGCTGATATGCGAGCTAGGGGATTTTTAATTGGGGCTACATCTGGGCGTACAACTTTAGCAGGGGAAGGACTGCAGCATGGCGATGGTCATAGCCATATTATGGCGGGTACCGTGCCAAATTGTTTAAGCTACGATCCGGCTTTTTCTTACGAGTTAGCGGTTATCATAGAAGATGGATTACATAAAATGCTACATCTACAAGAAGATGTATTTTATTATATTACGGTTATGAACGAAAATTATCCGCAGTTAACAATACCTGATAATGTTGATATTAAATCGATAAAAACCGGGATCACTAAGGGTTTGTATTTATTTAAAGAAGATAATCAATACGAATTACAAGTGCAATTAATAGGATCGGGTGCAATTTTAAATGAAGTCATTGCGGCTCAATCCATATTAAATAAAGAATTTAATGTTTCTGCCAACATTTGGTCCGCAACCAGTTTTAATATATTGGCAAGAGATGCTAGAGAAATTAGGGAAAATGAATTATTTAATACTAATAAAGAACAAAACAAAATATCTCATGTCGCTAAATGTTTTGCTTATAAAAATGGACCAGTAATTGCAGCTACCGATTACATTAAGCAATATGCAGAACAAATTAGGGAATTTATTCCTAATCGTTATATTGTTTTGGGTACCGATGGTTTTAGTTATAGTGATACTAGAGAAAATTTACGTAAATTATTTAAAGTAAGTCGTACTCATATCGTTATGGCTGCCTTGCAAGGTTTAATTGAAGATGGCAAATTAGATGCGGATATTTTGAAGAAAAAGCAAGATGTGCTTATAGGAGTTTAACAACGTGGACCAACAGATTTTTGTACCAGATATTGGTGATTACAATGGAGTGGAAGTTATAGAGATTGCCGTTAAAGTTGGTGATAATCTTAAAAAAGACGACACCATGATAACTTTAGAAACAGATAAAGCTACTATGGATATTCCTGCCCCAATGAATTTTACAATTCACCAATTACACCTAAAGTTGGGGGATAAAGTATCCAAAGGTACATTAATTGCAACGGTACAAATCGCCGCATCTTTAGATGCAACCGAATTAGGTAGAGGCAAGCTTCGTGATAATCATACAGCGGCTATAGATAGTGCGACATTGGTGACTACACCACAAGATCCTATTATGCAGCAAGAAATATCTGCGCCAGTAGCTGGATTAAGAGGATTTAGTAATGCTAGCCCTGGGATCCGAAAATTTGCTAGAGAATTAGGGGTTAATTTAGATAATGTTGCCGGTACGCATAAATATGGTCGTATATCTGAGCACGATGTAAAACATTATGTTAATAATTTTTTGACTGGCAATCTTAATGCTACCAATAATGCTAATAATATAAGCATAGATTTTAGCAAATGGGGAATGGTAACCGAACAGCCGTTATCGAGAATTAAAAAAAAATCTGGTCAACATTTACATAAAAATTGGGTATCCATTCCTCATGTAACTCATTTTGATACTGCTGATATAACTGATTTAGAAAAATTTAGGAAAGAACAACAAGGATTACCACAAGCTGAAGGTATAAAGCTTACACCGCTGATATTTTTTATTAAAGCAATTATTAGTGGGTTAAAACAATATCCTAATTTTAATAGCTCCTTATCAGCAAGTGGCGAAAGTTTAATTATCAAAAATTATTATCATATTGGCATAGCAGTAGATACTGATGCTGGATTAGTTGTTCCAGTTGTTAAAAATGCTGATCAAAAAAATATATTCCAATTAGCTCAAGAATTGAGTTTAATTAGTCAAAAAGCTCGTGATAATAAGCTGGCATCTGATGATATGCAGGGTGGTTGTTTTACTATATCTAGTTTAGGTGGTATTGGTGGTTGTGCGTTTACTCCGATTGTTAATGCACCAGAAGTGGCCATTTTAGGTGTTTCTCGTAGCAGATTAACTCCAACTTATATTAATGGGGATCTGCAAGCTAGATTAATTTTACCGTTAACACTATCTTACGATCATCGTGTTATTGATGGGGCAGAAGCTGCTAAGTTTTGTAAATTTATTGTTCAACAATTAGAAGATATTAAAAATTTTTATGCATAATTTAAATAAAGCTACAAATAATAGTAAGACTATTAATACCCAAGTGTTAGTAATTGGATCAGGTCCTGGTGGTTATACAGCAGCATTCAGGGCTGCAGATTTAGGTAAACAAGTCGTTTTGCTCGAATACTATAATCAAATAGGTGGAGTATGTTTAAATGTAGGATGTATTCCCTCGAAAGCATTATTGCATGTAGTGCATATTTTAGAAGAAGCAAAAGAGCTAGAACATAAAGGGATAAGTTTTGGTAAACCAAAAATTGATATAGCTAAACTTCGTGCTTGGGTGGTTAGTAAAACTATTAATAAATTAACTACCGGTCTTAAGTCGTTAGCTGCGTTAAGAAAAGTTAATATTGTAACTGGCCACGGAGAGTTTATAACCGCTAATAGTGTGCAAGTTACAGATCAGGATAAAAATGTCATTGCTCAAATTAATTTTGAGCATGCGATTATTGCTGTTGGTTCAAGGCCAATCGAGTTACCAAATTTACCCAAAGATGCAAGAATTATGGATTCGACTAAAGCATTAGAATTACAGGAAATTCCTGATAACTTGTTAATTATTGGTGGTGGAATTATTGGTATGGAGTTGGGTACGGTGTATGCCTCTCTTGGTGCCAAAATTAGTGTAGTAGAGTTAACCAAACAATTGTTACC
>DITK01000039.1 GCA_002422785.1 Francisellaceae bacterium UBA6186 | reverse complement strand
ACCACCTAGAGAGAATGCGCCAAATAGAGATCATAGACATATTCCTACCCCTCAAGAATTTAGGGGGAAACAAGGAACATTACCAGGATTCGATGGATCTAAATATGCTGGTCAACACAATGATAAACGAGATAAATGGATATTAGACGATAAAAAATTTGCAACTTGGGATAAAAGACATGGTCTAGTTGATTTATTTGATAAGACTGGCAAAAAACATTTAGGTAAATACGATCCGTATACCGGAAATAAATTAAAAGATCCTAAACCGGAACGAACATCGAAACCATCATAAGAGGAATTATAAATGTTAAAAGATATTGAAGGAATAAGCAGAAGTATATTTGGGTTTAATAAAAAGCAAAAGAAAGATGGTAGTATCGAGGGTGGAGTACAAATTGAGTATGATTTAAAACCATTAGACTTAAATTGGTTAAGAAAACTTTTTAATAGAGATCCAAACCATCAAGACATAATGGTTAGACACATGGTGGAAGATGCTGATTATAAACTGAATAAAGAACAATATGAAGCATTGAAACCATATATGATAGGTGAACTAGTTGATTTTAATGATTATATTTTTGTTTTAAATAGCGGTGCTGGCTCTATAAAAGAATGGGATTGGCGTGATGGTTATCCACCAATTCAAATAAAGAATGCTATAAATAAAATTAACCCTATCATTAAAGATATAGAGAAAACACGACAACTTTATAAACAAAAATACCCATCGATTCCAATGGAAAAATCAATTGTTAACCCAACAAAAGAACAATTTGCATCACCTATATTATTAGATGATGCAGAAAAATATTGGAAAGAATTTTATCAATTTAGATATGATGATTATCCATTTACTGAATTTTCAGCATATAGAATAGATTGGGACAATATTAAAAATTATAAAAGAGTCAGTTGGGGTAGATTGATTGTAGCATCTAAACATTTGAGAGAATTTTTAGAAAATACTTGTATTAATAAATTCAAAGAAGTTGCTATAGCGTATGGCCCAAAAGAACCAATTCTTTTAATTTCATTAGAATATATTTATGATCATAATATAAAAAGTTTTTTTGAAGATACCTGGGGTGCTTGTTTTATTATTGGAGCCAAACGCAATAAATATGGTATTGTTACATTAATTAATGAATGTTTTGTAGAAGTTGCTTGTGGGGAATATTTAACTGCGCCAGAGTTGTAACTTAGTAACTGTTTTTTTGAAACACACCATGAACCTTCGACACATATTCGACACGCTACCCACATCAAACCGCCACTCTGCCAAAAACCCCACAATCTACGTTGCCGAAAAGAGGACTCGAACCCCCGACCCACTGATTACGAATCAGTTGCTCTACCACCTGAGCTATTCCGGCGTTCTAGGTGTTCTATATAATAGAATCATAGTTGCAAATTTATATTTGAAATGCAAATCTGTTAAAATTTCACATAAATTGATGAAACTATTTAGATCTAACAAAAATGTTACTTGCTTTTTAAATAATAATCTTTCAGAATACATCTAAGTGTGTTTTAAAGATCTATTTTTAGTTGGAGGTTCATAATGAACAATTTTACGAAAAGTACTAAAAGAAATTTATTAACAGCAAGTTTAGTTGGGTTAGTTGCAGCAGTTAGTAGCAATGCTAATGCAGCAGATCCTGTACGTTATTATGCCGGTGTTGGTGTTGGGTATAATAAGTATAGTCTTAGCAACGATTTTAAAAATAAAATAGAAAGTTCCTCTAATAAAGGTTCTGTTAAGAAAAAATCTGCAGATATGTTAATTCCGATATTAGGTGTTAAGTTTCACGAAAACTACGGAGCTGAGTTTGGTTATGCATTTCATAACAAGCTTAAATTTGACGGAGTAAAGTCAGGCAGTTTACGTATTAGAAATTCTTTTGTTGATGTAATGGGTTATATGCCGGTTGCTAGCCAGGTTGAATTGCTTGGTGGTTTAGGTGTTGGTCGTGCTTCACTAAAAGAAAAAAGCTCTTTAGTTGCTATGGGCGGTGGTTCAAGTTATAGCAAATTTGGATTGCGCGCTAAGATTGGTGCTCAATACGCTTTCGATAGTAATTGGAATGTTCGTGGTTTAGTTGGATACCAAAGAGTTGGTGATAAAAGTGGTAAACAATCAATAAAAAGCATTCAATCTGCTAACGTAGATGTTACTTACTTAATTTAGTTATAATTTTAAGCTAAACTAAAGTTACTATCTATTTTTACATTACAGCTCTTTTAAATATTAATCAAAAAGAGCTGTGATTTTTTTATTTTCTAATTTAAATGGAATTAAATTATGAAAAAGTTCATGCAAAATATATTCAATACTAATATACTAAAAATCAATTTTTTAGTATTCATCAGTTTATTGACTATTAACGCCAATGCCAGGATTAAGCCCGTAACTCGTATTGATATTGTAGATAATATGCATTTTTACGTTGGTGGTGGAGTTGGCTATAGTTTTTATAATTTAAATAATGAATTTGAGTATAAGGTAGAATTTTCTAATAAAGGATCGATAGAACGTCATTCCGTAGAAATTTTTGGTCCAATAATTGGTATAAAATTTCAAGATCGATATGGTTTTGGAGCAGAGTTAGGTTATAGTTTTCACGAACCATTAAATATTAAGGGATCTAATAAAGGGAAACTTACAATAAGGAATAATTTTTTAGATTTTATGAATTATATTCCGATAGCTACCCAGGTTGATAAGATAAAAGTTGAAATATTAGCTGGCTTTGGTATAGGCCATATGGCCATAAGAGAATATGGTTCAGTCAGGGCTATGGGCGAGGATGATAGTTATAAAAAATATGGTTTGCGTGGTAAAGCTGGGATGCAGTATAATATAGATTCTAGTTGGTCGATACGTGGATTAGCTGTGTATCAAAGAGTGGGGCCAAGATCGGGTCTTAATTCTATAAATAGTGTTAAATCAGTTAGTATAGATATTATTTATGTAATTTAAATTATTCTTAACGGTTAATAAATTGTTAATTGCTAAACAAAATAGAGAATTGTTATTTGATAAATTATTGCCAAATAGTATTGCCATTTTACCAGCTTCCACGCAGCAATATCGTAGTAAAAATATAGAATATCCGTTTAGACAAAATAGTGATTTTTATTATCTTACTGAATTTCCTGAACCAAATGCTGTAGCGGTATTTATCAAACAAGACAATAATCATAAAAACAATCAATTTATTTTATTTAATCAAGATCTAGATAATGATGCTCAAATATGGCATGGATCAATGGTTGGTCAAGAACAAGCGATTAAGGTGTTTGGAGCGGATGTTGCTTATTCCATAAATAAAATAGATCAAATTTTACCAGAGTTATTATTGAATAAAGAAATTTTATATTATCCTATGTTGCAAAATATTCAATTAGAAACTAATTTATGTAATTGGCAGAAAATTGCGTACAGTAAAATTAAGAAATCTTCTAGCGTTTCCATACCAAAAACAACTAAAGATTTGTTGGCTATTGTTCATGAGTTAAGGGTAATAAAATCAGTTGCAGAATTAAAAAAAATACGCTTAGTAACCGAAGTGTCAGCGCATGCTCATAATCATATTATGCATTATATTGCAGCTCATAAAAATTTGACAGAAAAGCATATTCAAGCAGAATTTTATAGTTATTGTTTACAACATGGTTGCGATGATATGGCGTATCCGCCAATAGTTGCGGCTGGCAATAATGCTTGTATCTTACATTACACTAAAAACAACAGTGTATTAAAAAATAATGATTTATTATTGGTAGATGCTGGTGCAGAGTATGAATATTATGCGGCAGATATTACTAGAGTGTGTCCAATTAATGGCAAATTTTCTTCTGGACAAAAAGATTTATATAACTTAGTTTTATCTGCCCAAAAGCATGCTATTAAACAAATCAAGCCAGGTAAGCCATGGGTTGCTATGCAACAAGCGGTGGTCAAATTTTTAGTTGCAGGATTAATAGATTTGAAAATTTTAACAGGAAATGCAGAAGATTTAATTGAACAGCATACTTATCAAGAATTTTATATGCATGATAGTGGGCATTTTTTAGGAATGGATGTTCATGATGCTGGTATGTATAGTATAAATAATAAGTCCAGAACACTTGTGCCAGGGATGGTACTTACCGTTGAACCTGGATTATATTTAGCTCGTAACTCTAAAATTGCAGCTAAGTGGCAAGGTTTGGGGATCCGTATCGAAGACGATATTTTAGTTACCGAACATGGTTATGAAATATTAACTAAATCAGCTGTTAAAGAAATTGCCGACATAGAGCATTTAATGATAAATTAAAGATAAAATTGCTTGTAGTTAGAGGTGTATATGTTGGAGCAGTATCCAGAAGAATTAAAATATTCAGAATCACATCAATGGGTTAGGGTTATGGATGATGGGATCCATGTTCTTATTGGGGTGACAGCTTATGCTAATCAACAATTAATTGATATGGTTTATGCAGAGTTGCCTGAGCTTGGTATAGATATTGATGCTAGCGAAGAAATTGGGTTATTAGAGTCTTTGGAAAATAATTTTGAATTATATTCTCCAGTATCAGGATCGATAGTTGCTATTAACGAAGATTTAGAAGATGCTCCTCGTTTGATTAATTCCGATCCTTATGGGGATGGATGGATTTATAAAATTAAATTATTTGATCCTGAAGAAGTAGCAGAACTAATGTCTGCTGATGAATATCAAGAATTTTTATTTACTATAGAAGAAGATTGATACTAATTTAGATCTTGGTCTATGGTAATTAGTAGTTAATTTTATAATTATTCATTTGGATTTAGTTGCGTGGATAATAAACCACTATAAAATAAAAAAGCGAAACTTGTTAAAGCTGCTAAGATTTTATTTATATATATGATTTTTTATATGAAAATAAAATGATTAGGAAACCACGTGTTAGATACTCAAGGTTTTAGATTAAATGTTGCCATAGTATTAATTAATAGCCAGAATAATGTGCTATTAGCTAAAAGAATAAAACAAAATGCCTGGCAATTTCCGCAAGGTGGGGTTAATGATAATGAAGATATACTAGATGCCCTGTATCGTGAATTGTATGAAGAAATTGGGTTAAATAAAGAAGATGTTAGTATTATAGCAACTACTAAATATTGGTTAAGGTATACGATCCCGTCTCGTTTGTTAAGGCTTACGGATCCATTATTTGTTGGGCAAAAGCAAAAGTGGTTTTTATTAAAATTAAATGGAGAAGATAGTAAAATTCGTTTTGATTTAAGTGCTAAGCCAGAATTTGATTCTTGGCAATGGGTTAGTTATTGGTACCCGATTAGAATGGTGATTGATTTTAAAAAAGCAGTATATTGTAAGGCTTTACGAGAATTATCTAATTATATTAATAACGGAAGAAAATATAATCAATTGGATCGGATATGACTACAATAATTATTTTTAGCATTATGTTGTTAATTTTTGGTTTTATTTTAGGTCATTTTATTGCTGCAAATAAAAAACAATTTTTAAGTAAAAAACAGATTAATTTGGCTATTAACAAAATATTAACAAAATATAAAAAAAACAATAATAATGAAAACAATAACATAGTATTGTTGTTAATTAATATCGATGATTTTCATAGTGTTGTTTCAACTTATGGCTATGATTTTGGTAGTAATATTATTGATTATACAAAACAAAATATAGCTAGTTATTCTAAAGAAAACAAAGCGATTTTTTATTATGTTGGGTTAGATGAATATGCTGTGTTATATTGTAATAAATTTTTCAATAATACTCAAATTATTAATGAAGCTACTAATTTGTTAGAAATTATATCTCGTCCTATCGTTCAGGATAATCATAATATACATATTACTGCATCTATTGGGGTTAGCATTTTCCCTGATTACGCAGATAATAGTGATAGATTTTTAAGATGTGCAGAACTTGCTTTAGTTGATGCAAAAAATTCTGGTAGGAATACTTATAGTTTTTATCGTCAAGGAGTATTTGATAAATCTGTTGATAGGGCGATGATTAAGACAGAATTATTAGCAGCTTTAAACAATGATGAATTGCAACTATATTGGCACCCACAAGTAGATGCTCATACTAATGTTTTAGTTGGGGCAGAAGTATTAATTAGATGGAATCATGTAATAAGAGGGGCTGTGTCTCCAGAAGTATTTATTTCTATTGCGGAACAAACTGGTTTGATTTGGCAAATTGGTGTATGGATTATTAAGCATGCTTGTATTCAGGGTAAGTTTATTTCTCAAGAATTAGGTCTGACAGATTTTAGAGTTGCCATAAATTTATCAAGTGGGCAATTTTTACAGGGTGATGTTGTGCAAGTAATAGCTAATACTATTTATGAAACAGGAATAAAACCAGAAAATATTGAGGTTGAATTAACAGAAAGTATGTTTATGGCTAATGCTGAAAAATGTTTGCTGATGATTTCAGTTTTAACCTCGATGGGAATTAAAATAGCTATTGATGATTTTGGTACCGGCTATTCTTCTTTTGCTCGTTTACGTCAATTAAAATGGCATTATTTAAAAATCGATCAATCATTTATCAAGCATATTGATACTGATCAAAAAAATTACGCTATTGTTTGTGCTATGATTGCTATGGCGAAAAGTCTAAATATCAAAGTTATTGCTGAGGGAGTTGAAACTGAAAAAGAGTTAGAAGTATTGCAAAAAATTAATTGTGATATTATTCAGGGATACTATACAAGCAAGCCGTTACCAATCAATGAATTTGTTGATTTTGCTAGAAATCATAAAGTAAAATGATCTCATGATAAATTATCCGGATATCAATCCAAATGCAGTAAGCTTGGGTGCTTTTTCTATTAAGTGGTACGGTGTATGCTATTTAGTAGCTTTTTTATTATGTTATTGGCGAGTTATCGTTAATAAGATCCCAAATTTTAATAATGAACAAATTTCTGATTTATTGTTTTATCTTTCTATCGGGATAATTTTTGGTGGTAGAATCGGGTATATGTTTTTTTATGCGCCCATGGATATTATGTCAAATCCATTGACTTTATTGCAATTTTGGCAGCCAGGCAGATCGTTTCATGGTGGGTTATTAGGTGTTATAGTTGCAGCATTTATTTATGCTAAAAGACATAATAATAATTTTTTAATCATCATGGATTGCATTGCACCAATTGTTCCTATAGGACTTGGCTGTGGTAGGATCGGTAATTTTATTAATGGCGAATTATGGGGTAGGGTTACTAATGTTTCTTGGGGGATGGTTTTCCCGCATGTGGATTATTTTCCTCGTCATCCATCTCAAATATATGAATTTTTGCTGGAAGGATTAATGTTATTTGTGGTATTAAATATTGATAATTTAAATTTTTATAAAAATTGTGATCGCTATAATTATATTTATAAAAACAAATCTGCATTATTTTTGATTTTTTATGCATTATTTAGAATTTTTGTAGAAAATTATAGAGAGCCTGATTTTGAACAAGGCTTTATAGGTAGTATGACTATGGGCCAAATTTTATCTATACCAATGTTATTGTTAGGAATTGGGTTGTTATTTATAAGATGTAATAAATTTGTAACACAAGAGGGTTAATAAATATGCAGCAATATTTAAATTTACTTAATCATGTTTTACACCATGGTGTTGCTAAAGATGATCGTACTAATACTGGTACTATAAGTACTTTTGGGTATCAAATGCGCTTTGATTTAGCTCAAGGTTTTCCATTGGTTACTACTAAGAAATGCCATATTAAATCTATCATTCATGAATTATTATGGTTTTTATCGGGAAATACTAATATCAAATATTTAAACCAAAATGGAGTGAGTATTTGGGATGAGTGGGCTGATGCTAATGGTCAATTAGGACCAGTATATGGCAAACAGTGGCGTTCTTGGGAAGATAAAAATGGTAATTTTATTGATCAAATTG
>DITK01000017.1 GCA_002422785.1 Francisellaceae bacterium UBA6186 | reverse complement strand
GCATGGTTTAGAAATATTTCATGCGCAAAAAATACCAACTCATGGTGGTTCGATTAGAGTTTATGCTGCTAAAAAAGGCGAATATTCAATTAGTGTTGCATTACAAACTTTACTAGCAAACGAACCAATTGCCAATGATTTATTGGAAAAATTATATAAATTTAAACATCAGGTTATACTTAGCAAATTAAAATTACATGAATTATTTAAACAAATAAAATCAAAAAGTTGTAGTATTTTTGGTATAAGTGCGCCATCTAGGGCTAGCACTCTAATAAATTATACCGGCATAGACGATGGTATTTTAGATTGTGTAGTCGAGGTTCCAGGGTCGCTTAAAATTGGCAAGTATATGCCAGGTACCATTATTCCGGTCGTTGATGAGCAAGAACTATTTAAAGCTCAGCCTGATTACGCTTTATTATTATCTTGGCATATTGCTGACGATTTGATGTATAACCTTCGCGCGAAAGGATATAAAGGAAAATTTATTATACCATTAAAAGAGGTTACAGTTGTCTCATAATAGCTTAAAACATACATTAATTTGGGCTGAAAAATTATTTATTAAAAATAAATTATATTTTGGTCATGGCACGGTAACTGCTTGGGATGAAGCAGTATTTTTGGCAAGTTATGTTTTGGATATAGATCTTTATAAAAATGTTCTAAAGGAGCAAGAATTAACTCAAAAACAAATGAATTTATTTACTAAAATTGCTTTGTTACGTGTGGCAGAAAAAAAACCATTACCTTATCTTCTTAAAACGGCTTGGTTTGCTGGGAAAAAGTATTATGTCGATGCTAGGGTGATTATTCCGAGATCGCCTTTTGCCGAATTAATTAACAATAAATTTAGACCATGGATGAAAACCAAGCCTAAAAGCATATTAGATTTATGTACTGGTAGTGGGTGTATTGCTATTGCTTGTTTCCACGCTTTTGCCAGAAAAAATTCTGGCATTAATAATATTAAGATAGATGCTAGCGACATATCGATTGCAGCTATCAATGTAGCTAAAAAAAACTTACAATTGCATAATATAAAAAATAAAATAAATTTGATAAAATCAGATTTGTTTAATAATATACCTAATTATAAATATGATTTAATTGTATCTAATCCGCCTTATGTTGATCAAAAAACATTCGATAAATTACCCATGGAATTTCATTTTGAGCCGAAAAAAGCTTTAGTTGCAGGTGACGGTGGTTTGGAAATTGTAATTAAAATTTTACATAATGCTCATAAATTTTTATCAAATAAAGGAATTTTGATTATAGAAGTTGGGGTTATGTGGAAAAAATTAATTAAATTATATCCAAAAGTAAATTTCATGTGGTTAGAATTTGCTAATGGTGGAGAAGGAATTTTTTTGTTAACTAAACAGCAGCTTGATGAATTAATGAAAAAAAGTCGTCCAGAAAATAACAGCAATAAATAGCAATAAATAAAGATCAGTAGAACCAATAAGTGAAAATATTTACCCCATTATAATGCGGCAACCAAATAATTATTTATTACCAGAAGTTCTTTTTCTGTTAGTTCTCCAATCATAGAGCTTATATATAAACGATTTAATAAAAATTGTATTTTTTCTGTAAATAAAGCACTTTCCACTTCAATAGCATTACTTTGTGCCATTAAAACTTCTAAAGTATTTCGAGAACCAACAGCATGACCTTTAATTGTTGACAATAATCTTGCTTTACTAGTTTGTAAATTATTTTGTAAAGCTTTTATCCGTTTCCCTGCAGAGGATAAAGCAAACCATGTGGCACGAAGAGAATGTTCAATTTCTAATGCTGCTTTATCGTATTCCACTTTAGATTTTTCTAGTAATTGTAAAGTTTCACCTTCTTTAGCGGAACGATACCCACCTGTAAAAATTGGAGCAGATAATTGTATGCCTAACAAATAATCTTTTGCGGTACGACTAACATTATCTTTTCCCTTAGATAGATCTTTTGATATTTGTGCTATAGCATTGAATTTAACAGAACTCATAGCGCTATATTTTACCACTTCTTGTTTGGCAATTTCTTGCATAGCTATTATTATGCGTAATTGTAAATTTTTAGACATCATTTTAATAATATATTGTTCTAAAGTAGCTGAAAAATAAAAACTGTTAGGTGACAGATTTTCTTTCAACTTATTTAGATCTTCTGAAGTTCCTAAAAGATCTTTTAAAGCTAGTTTTTTTATTTGCACATCATTTTTAGCAGAAATTAGTTTTATTTTAATACTATCTAAACTTTCTGCTGCTTCTTGCAAATCAGTTTTAGCTGCGCTGCCAAGATGAAAACGTTTTGTTATTTCTTTATAGGTGCTAATAATATTTTTTTCTTGTTCTTCTACAAGCCTTAAAGTTTCATTAGCTAACAAAACCCCACAATAACTTTCTGCGACCAATAATATTAGATTTTGATGCGCTAAATCTGCAGATATATTACTTATATCTGCAGATTTTTTTAACTGCCTGCTTTCAATTAAACGCTCTAAATCATACATGGGTTGTATTAAAGATAAAGTGTTCCTGTTAATATTTCCCTGTTTTATTGATGTCTCAAAGATTGCATTTGAATATGGACCAGACATTCTTGGTGCATCAAATGTTGCACCTTTGGTATGGCTGTTAGATTTAATTTTACCTGTCATAGTAGTTAAATAAATATTAGGTAACCATAACGCTCTGCTTTGTTCAAGACGTTTTTCCCCTGCTAATTGTTCAAATTTACTGATGATAAACACCGGCTCTCTATTTTGAGAAGCACGCCAAACATCGATTAAATCAGCAGCTAAGACAATATTTGGTATTAGGGTTATACATATAGAAATCCATTTAAATTGCATAAGAACCTCTAGCGGAGTAAAACGAAAAATAAAATACTGGGATAACAATCAAAGTTAACAAAGTCGCAACGAAAATACCAAAAATTAAAGAAATAGCCAAGCCATTAAAAATAGGATCATCCAATATAAAAAAAGCACCTAATATAGCTGATAATCCAGTAAGAGCAATAGGCTGAGATCTAATAATAACCGAATTAATTAATGCATCTTTTAATGGGATCCCTTGTTTAATTTGTATATTAGAAAAATCAACCAGTAAAATAGAATTACGTACAATAATACCCGCTAACGCAATCATGCCAATCATAGAAGTAGCAGTAAATTGTGCCCCAAGTAAAGCATGTCCAGGCAGTACACCAATAATAGTTAATGGAATAGGTAACATAATAATAATAGGAGTTATGTAAGAGCCAGATTGAGATACTAGTAATAAATAAATAAGTATAAGACCTGCAGCAAATGCTATAAGAAGATCTCTAAATGTTTCCCAAGTTATTTGCCATTCACCATCCCATTTCATTGAAATAGATTGATATGGATCGGATGGTTGAGTAATAAAATATTTTTTTATTTTATTACCATAAGGATCTTTAATTTTATTAATTAGATCACGAGCCGCCAATAAGCCATACAAAGGACTATCAATTTTACCAGAGGTATCTGCAATAACATAATTTACTGGTAAAAGATCTTTATGATAAATTATTTGTTCACGCTCCACCTCTGTAACTTTAATTAATTCATTTAGTGATATCAAATCTCTTTGTGAATTCCTGATGGTTAATGCCAATAAACTAGATAAAGTACTTTGTTTATCTGCAGGTAAACGTATAGTGACTGCGGCAGGATATTTATTTTCATCATACACATAAGTTATGTTTTCACCAGATAACCCTGCTTTTAAAGTATTAATAATAGTTTGTTGAGAGACGCCCATTAAACTAGCTTTATTGCGATCAATAATTAATAATTTTTTGATTGACTTGGCTATACTACTATCATCAATATCTACTATCCCTTTAGTTTGTTCAAATGTTTTCCTTATTTCATGAGCTACTATTAAACGATTGTCATCATTGGAACCGTAAATTTCTGCTACGATCGGGGCTAATACTGGTGGCCCAGGAGGAACTTCGACCACTTTTATGTTCCCCAGATGTTGTTTCGCAATTCGTTCTAATAATGGACGTATTTTAGTTATAATAATATGACTTTTTTCTTTACGATGAGCTTTATCAATTAAATTTACCTGAATATCACCAACAGACTGATGCTGTCTTAAATAATATTGACGTACTAGGCCATTGAAGCTAATTGGTGCAGTGGTTCCTGCATATATCTGATAATTATCTAATTCTGGTAATTTATTTAATTCTTTGCCAATATCTTGTAATACCTGAAAAGTTTTTTCAACTCTAGTTCCTATAGGCATATCTAATATAACTTGAAATTCTGATTTGTTATCAAATGGCAACATTTTAAAAATAACTAAACCTGTAGCCGGTAATAAGATAGAAATAATTATCGCTGTTAATACATAATAGTTTAACTTAAGACGATTTTTTTTTCCTATTTGATCGTCAAAAAATAGTTTGAAAATATTATTGAATTTTGGTGATATCCATGTTGATATATCAAAATTATTGTTAGTATGATTATGGTTTCTGAATAATTGATACGACAACCACGGTGTTATAACAAAAGCTATTATTAATGATAACAGCATACCCATGCTAGCGTTAATTGGAATAGGACTCATATATGGACCCATTAACCCACTTACAAAAGCCATAGGTAATAAAGACGCTATTACCGTTAATGTTGCTAAAATAGTTGGGCTGCCAACCTCGTCTACTGCTATCGGAATGATTTCCTTTAAATTTTTATTAGGTGTAAGTTGTTGATGACGATGGATGTTTTCCACGACTACAATAGCATCATCAACTAATATACCAATCGAAAAAATTAACGCAAATAAAGATACTCGGTTAATAGTAAATCCATATACCATTGATGCAAATAAGGTAGCAGCTAGGGTTAATATTACCGCTGTACCCACGACTATAGCTTCTCTTTTACCCAGAGTTATAGATACTAAAAATATAACACCAGTAGTTGCAAATAATAATTTATGAATTAATTGATTGGCTTTGGCATTAGGCGTTTGCCCGTAATTTCTGGTAACTGCTACTTCGATATCTTGAGGAATAATATTTACTTTCAACTGCAAAACAAGTTTATTAACTTTATTTGCTATTTCGATAGCGTTTTCTCCAAATTTTTTAGTAATAGCTAAAGTTACTGCTGGTGTTGCTATTAATTTTTTTGTGATTGAATCTTTATATATGTGGGATACTATTCGTCTTGTTTGTATAGGTCCTTCTATGACTGTAGCTACGTCTTTTAAAAATACTGCTAAACCATCTCTAATTCCTATTACTATGTCTTTAATATCATCAGCATTTCGTAAAAATGGTCCAGATTCTACCATAATTGCTTGTTCGCCACTTAATAAATCCCCAACCGACATGCTGGCATTTACTGAAACTAAAACATTTTGTATTTCTTGCACAGTAAAGCCTAGTGTTGTTAATCTTTGAGGATCGATTTCGACTTTAATAGCACGACCAGGTCCACCTATGGTGGTAACTTCTTTAGTTCCTTTAACTCTTTTTATATCTAATTCTATGTTATTAGCTATTTTTTCAAGTTCGTATAATCTAGCTAGTTCTTGACCGGCAAGTATTGTTTTTTTTGAAAATAACGTTAAAGATATAATCGGTACATCGTCAATGCTTTTTGGTTTAATTATAGGGGGCATAACTCCTAATCCTTTAGGTAGCCAATCGGCATTAGAGTTTACAGTATCGTATAACCGGACTAATGCTTCTGTACGAGGAATCCCTACTTTAAATTGAATAGTAATTATTGACAACCCAGGTTGAGACATAGAAGTAATATGTTCTAGATCAGCTATTTGTGATAATATTTGTTCTGCAGGAATTGAAATCATTTGTTCTACATTTTTAGCGCTCGCTCCAGGAAATGAAATTATTACATTAGCCATAGTTACGTTGATTTGTGGCTCTTCTTCGCGGGGGGTCATAAAAATAGCATATAACCCAGCAAGCAATATAGACAGTGCTAAAAGAGGAGTTATATATGCTGTCTGAAAAATTTTTGCAATGTATCCTGATATCCCTAATTTTTGATCCATGTATACAGTTCTATAATATTGATGCGTTCTTTTCTATTATAATAGTTTTATAGCTTGTTGCGTAAATATTGATTTTTGTTGTTCATATGTCTTCTATATTTAATATATTAAGTAATTATAAATTTAGGTGTAAGCTTGCATATGCAAAATAAAAAACCATTGTTTGATACAACCAAGCCTGAAAGCGAAGAAAAAACTTGGTATCAAAATATTTATAAAAACTATCACGCAGCCCAATTTATAAAAACTGTCGCTTTTGATGGAAGAGACTTTTGGTCGCAATTTATAGTTGGCTTATTAGAAGAGACTTATTTAGGCATGGGTGAGTCAAAAGAAAAAATTAGGCCAGCAATCCGGTTGGGGATAATCGGTAAATTTAAAGCTACTAAAGCTGGTGTGGTACCAGTTGGTAAGGTGCAACAGTTTCCTCCAGAACAAAAAGTAGGTCTTTCTAAAAAACAACCAGTATCTGTTTTATCTGTAGAAAAAAATTATTATCCACCAGTATTCAATTCTAAATCTCACGCACCTTCTGTGGGAGTAATGCTTTTTTCTGAAAACATAGAAGGAAATTCTAATGTGATGCCTTCTATTATCATGAAGTATGATGGAAATACTATAGAAAGGGGTTATCATTTTCCAGATGAAAAATCTGCTGAAGAGTATCTGATACAACAGAAACAATAAGGTTTTTGGCATGAAAGTATAGATTCATTAATTAAATCTGGTTTTGATTCTGATAACCATAATGAAATCTTAGCAAGAATAAAATGGGATATTAATAATCCTGCTTGCCAAATAGGAATTTTTACTGATACCTTAAAATCTAGACTGGTTGCTCAATTACGTGCTACAGATCTTAAAATAAATACCAAACAACAATTTATTCCGACATCTTTTTATATTTCAACTAATGAGCCACCAAAAGACAAAATTTTCCCATATTTGCTACAAGAACAAAAAAAAGATCTAACGACAGCATTAAATAGTCAAGATGAAAATATTAAAGCAATTGCTTTAATAGTAGATTTTTTAAATAGAGATCAAGCAACAATAGATTTTGGCAATATGCAACAATCTTTACAAAACAAAATTTGGTCTTTGCTGCTTGATGATGGTAAATTAACTAATATAACGAGAAAAAATTTTTTAGAAAAGTTTCTTGCGCAATCACAATTGATAGATTTTAAAGATGCTGCAAATAATAAGTTATTAGAGAAATGTATTCTTTTAGCGACTGCTTCGGGACAAGAAATTTTAGTTGAAAATTTTTTACAAAATTTTCCTCCTGCTTCAAAGGATGAAATAATTAAAAAACTAGTAAAAATAGCTATCCAAACTGGCCAGGCAAGTGTAATGGAGCTATTTTTTAAGCAACATAATTTAGATCCTAATATGGTAGTTGATGACAAAGATAATAATCTATTACATTTAGCTGTTAAATTTGGACATGCAAATATAGTGCAAATCATTTTAGACCAAGGGGCCGATATTAATATATCAAATGAAGCTGGAGACAGTGCTATTATGATTGCATCTGCCTCTGGATCTGCAAACGTAGTGCAACGATTGCTAAATACAGGTGCTATGCCTGATCTAGATAATTCCAACGGTGAAACTGCTTTAATGTTAGCAGCCCAAAATGGGAATGCCGATGTAGTTAAAATACTTTTAGATAACAAAGAAGAAGGTGGCGTAAATTTTGATTTCAAAAATAAAGATGGTAATACTTCTTTAATTTTGGCTGTTCAAAAAACAGGAAATGTTAGCGTAGTTGAACAACTTTTAGCGGCTGGGGCAGATCCTAATTTATCCAATGATAATGGTGATACTCCTTTAGGATTAGCAACACAACTTGGCAACTCCAAAATGGTAGAATTACTTGTAGCATATAAGGCTATTGTTCCAGCTAATAAATATGATAACAATCATGAAAAAATAATAAGATTACCATCCCAAAAAAATAGTCCGCCTTCCTTGTCAACTATAGGTGACTTACTAGATGAAATTATGCTAGAATCAAAACAAATACCGACTGAAAAACCACAACCTATAATACTATCCGAGAAATTATCTAACCCAAAAACTAGCGACCCTCCCCCTCCCTGGCAGAAACGTCGTAAGAAAAAGAATAACAGCAGTGGTAGTCGTTAATATGGCTGTTGTTTTTGTTTTGTAAAACAATGTATGATCAACAGATGAAAACAATAGAGGTAACACCTAATCCGCCGGTTATAACGATAGACGGCACTGCTGGTTCTGGTAAAGGTACTATAAGCTTGCAATTGGCTAAAAAGCTTGGTTGGCATTTTTTAGATAGCGGAGTATTATATAGGGCATTGGCGTTATTATATCTATGGCATTCGGAAGGACTTAATTTAAATTTAAGCGGCTTAATAACAGATCCTAAATTAGTTAATTTATCTAAAACGACTCAAACAGAAAATCTTTTAATAAATTTAGCTAGTGCCATGCAGGTAGAAATTGACGATCGGCAAAATATTTTTTTAAGTCATAACAATAAAAATAGGGATATTACATTAGAAGTTAGAAGCGAGATTTGTGGTAGCCTTGCATCTCAAGTTGCTGTTTTTCCTAAGGTTAGAGCCGTTTTGCTGGAAATACAAAGACATTTTTTAAGGCCACCAGGCTTAGTTGCTGATGGAAGAGATATGGGTACAGTTGTGTTTCCAAATGCGGTATTAAAATTTTTTTTAGATGCGGATGCTAAAATCAGGGCAACAAGGCGACATCTTCAGTTGAAGGAGTTGGGAGTTGGTGGTACCCTACATAACCGTGTTAATGAACTATCTGAGCGTGATTTAAGAGACAGTAGCCGTGTAGCTGCACCTCTAAAGCCTGCTGCGGATGCGATAATAATAGATACTACAACGATGACAATCCCTGAAGTATTTGCTATCGTGGTAGAGCAAGTGAATTTGATTGTTTGATTATTTTGAGGTATGTGAACTATGACCGAGACTGAGTTTGGTAAATTATTTGAAAAAAGTATGGAAGGAAAACTTCTTGGAGCGTTAAGAACTGGGGAAGTTGTAGAAATCAACAAAGAATTTGTTGTGGTAAACTCGGGTTTAAAATCAGAAAGTTATATTCCTCTGAGGCAATTTATTTCTGAAGATGGTGTTTTAGAAGTTAGCGTTGGTGATTCTGTTGAGATCGTAGTCGAAGCCTTGGAAGATGGTTTAGGAGAAACACGCCTGTCTCGAGAAAAGGCTAAAAAAATCAAAGCTTGGGATGATTTAGTAGAACTTTATAAAGAAAATAAAATAGTTAAAGGATTAGTCAACAGTAGGGTGAGAGGTGGTTTTACGGTAGATATTGGTTTAGTTAAAGCCTTTTTACCGGGATCTTTGGTAGATATAAAACCAGTTCGTGACAATATAGATTTAGAAGGTAAAGAACTAGAATTTAAAATTATTAAAGTTGATCAAAAGCGCAACAATGTAGTGGTGTCTAGGCGTTCAGTTTTAGAGCAAGATAATACTGAAGAAAGAAAAGCTTTAATTGAAAATTTAGAAGAAGGACAGATAATCGATGGTGTTGTTAAAAATTTAGTTGATTATGGTGCATTTGTAGATTTAGGTGGTTTAGACGGATTATTGCATATCACTGATATGGCCTGGAGAAGAGTAAAGCATCCTAGCGAGGTAGTATCAGTTGGACAAGAAATTTCTGTTAAAGTTTTAAAGTTTGATAAAGAAAAACCTAGAGTATCTTTAGGGTTAAAGCAATTACAATCCGATCCATGGCAAGAAGTTATTAAAGAATATCCGGTAGGTACTAGATTAACTGGAAAAGTTACTAATATTGCTGATTACGGTTGTTTTGTCGAAATTGATAAAGGCGTAGAAGGCCTAGTATATGTTTCTGAAATAGATTGGACGAACAAAAACATTCATCCAAGTAAGGTAGTACAATTAGGTTCTGAAGTAGAGGTTATGATTATAGAAATTGACGAAGATCGTCGCAGAATATCTTTAGGGATGAAGCAATGTATAGATAACCCTTGGAGTGCTTTTGCTAAATATTATAATAAGGGAGATAAGGTTAAAGGAAAAATCAAGTCTATAACTGATTTTGGAATTTTTATTGGTTTAGATGGCGGCATAGATGCTCTTATTCATTTATCAGATTTATCTTGGGATGAACCTACTGAACAATTAGTTCGTGATTATAAAAAAGGCCAAGAAGTAGAGGCGGTAGTATTGTCTATTGATGTAGAAAGAGAAAGAATTTCTTTGGGCATCAAGCAGTTAGAGCAAGATGCGTTTATGGCATATGTTGAGAATAATTCCAAAGGTTCTATAGTATCTGGTAAAGTGTTGGCTATCGATGCCAATGAAGTTACAGTAAATTTAGCAGATGGAGTCGATGGTTTTATTAAGACTAGCGAATTAAGTAAAATGTATTCTAATTTGGCTTTAGGTGATGAAGTTGACGTAAAAATTAGTAATGTTGATCGTAAAAATAAGAGCATACAGTTAAGTTCTAAAAATAACAATGACATTAGAGATAATAGTTTAGAAAATAATGATCACGTTTCTGCTAAATTAGGCGATATTTTAAAGGAGCATTTAAACAATAAAGGCGAATAGAAAGGAAAAAATGTTTAAACTATTTAATAATAAAATTTTTCTCACATTTTTAACCATTTTTGTTAGTATATTAATTGCTATAGTTGTTGTATTTAACAAAAAATCTTCCCAATTACCAGTAATTGCTATTGCTAATTGGGGGCCTCATATCTCTTTGTTGGAAACTATTTATGGGGTTAAAGAAGAACTAAAGCATGTTAATTTTGAAATAGCAGATGTCAATTTTGATGCTTCAATGATAATGCAGGTACTTTATAAGCTAAAAGCTCATAAACCCAAAGTAATAGTAGCAATAGCAACCCCGGTTGCGCAAGTTGCTAAAAATATTATTAAAGATATTCCATTAGTATTTGCTGATGTTACCGATCCGGTACAATCTGGATTGCTTAAACATAGTAATAAGTCACTTGCAAATATTACTGGTGTATCGGATATGCAGGACTTAAAAGCTTTTTTAGTATTTGCTAAAAAAGCTTTACCTACAGCTAAAAATATAGGAATTTTATATTCAACGACCGAGGCTAATGATGCAGCTTTAGTTAAAATGATGAAAGAAGCTGTAAAATTACATGATATGCATATTGTTGCATTGGCGGTTAATGATGCAGATGATATATCGGTTAATATGCAAACATTTCATAATAAAGTAGATTTTATTTATCTTGGAACGAGCGGTATTATTCAAAAATCTTTGCCGATTATTGCCTCGAATGCCGATCAGATGTTGATACCGGTATTTAACGCACATTCTGAAGCGGTGATAAATCATATAGTATTAGGTAGTTTTGGGGTTAATTATCGTAAGATTGGACATCAAGTAGCTAATCTTGTTAAAGCTATTCTAAATGGAGAAAACATCAAAAATATCAAACCAGTTTATCCTGCAGCTATTGATCACGAAGTATTTATTAGTAAAAAAATAGCCACAAAATACGGCATAGATATTCCTAATGATTCTAATGTTACTGTGGTGGAATAAAAAATTATTTAGTATTTCTTGGTAATTTGTTGATTTTTTTACTAGGGAATATAACACTTAATAAAATACTGGCAATAAGTATAATCGACATTATAGATAAAGTAACAACTATCGAGAGATGTAGTTCGCATAACATTTTGATGCCAATAAATATTAATAGTAATGCAATTCCTTGTTGTAAAAAAGAAAATTTATGTACACTAATAGCTAAGAAAAAATATAATGCTCTTAGACCCAAAATAGCAAAAATATTAGATGTTACGATAATAAATGGATCATTTAAAATAGCCAAAATTGCAGGAATACTGTCTGCTGCAAACATAATATCGCTTATTTCAATTAAAATCATAGCTAAAAATAATGGAGTTACGTATAGTTTTTTATATTTAGTAATAAAAAAATTTTCTTTAGCTAAGTCTTTAGTTGTTCTTAAATATTTATGGCATAAAATTACAATTAAATTATTATTTAAATTTTCTTTATGGTTTGAACCACTGTAGCTAGCTAATAAAATTTTCCCACCAGAAAAAATTAAAAATGCACCAAATACATATAATACCCAATGCAATTTAGAAATCAGCCATATTCCAAAGAATATCATTAATATACGTAGTACTATGGCTCCTATAATGCCGTAATTTAACACTCTTTTTTGATAAAGATCGGGAATATGAAAATATCTAAAAATAAGAACAAATACAAAAAGATTATCTAGCGATAAAGATTTTTCTAATAAATAGCCAGTAAAAAATTCCAATGCTTTTTGGTTGGCGATTATTTGATTAAAATTAATTTTTAAATAATACCATAAAATAATATTAAAAATTATGGCAGCTATAATCCAAGCAATAGAAACTGTGGCAGCACTTGAAAAACTGTTTTTTGTTAATATATACTTTTCTAAGTAAGCAATTATAAAAAAAATACTTATAACAAAAACACCCCAAATCGCCCAGAGGTATAAATCAGAATGGATGTTCATTTAGTAAAATCTAGTTTTAATTTATGTTTTTGTCAATGAAATCAAATAAAAGTACTATATATTATTTTATTTGTATAGCTACGGTGTTATGATGCAGCTATGTTTAAAACTGGTATTTATAATATAAATCAAATCACCACAAAAAATTCTAATTTAAAAAACATATTTGGTGACGATAAAGACATATCCATTACTCTCTATGAGCAAATACAGCAATTAGCCAATGCCGATGAAGTGGCCGAACGGATCCTGCTATTATTTAAAGACGAACGTGGTGCATATAAGCGAACCTATATCAAACGTTTCGAACAATTTGATTTAATGATTTTGGAATATCTACAAAATATTTTTAAGAACGAAGAATATTTAGTAATTCATGATGCAGGGGTAAGCGATGGTAGAACTGCGTTAGATTTGTTTAACAAAATTGCTATGATTTTCCCTAATTGCAAATATATTGCTTCTGACTATAACGCCAAAGTTTACATAATAACTAAAAACAAATGTCAAGTGACGATGAGCCATACAGGTAAAATGTTAGAAATTGTTTGGCCACCATTTGTTTTTAATACCATTAGACTAAATCGTTTTATATTATTTTATCCTATAAATTATTTAATTAGTTTTATAGTAAAATTGTTAGTAGTCTCTCCTATGATGAAAGCTTATAAAGCCCATAAGCTGCAAGCTAAGGAGTTAATGCTATTTGCACCTAAAGTTTTATATTGTGCTAAACATAATCCGCATTTTTTGCTACAACAACATGATTTATTACAGGCATTTAAAGAACAAACACAAATTAATATTATGCGAGTTATGAATGTTTTAAATGCCTCATATTTTTCTAAAAATGAATTAAGCATAATTATTAATAATATTTATGCTGCTTTAACAATGGATGGATTATTTATTACTGGCTCTAATCAAAATCCTGGTAGTATTGTTGATGGTGGAATATACCAAAAAACTATTAAAGGCTTTAAACAGTTAGCAATTTCTGGAAATGGATCTCCTGTTGCAACTTTAATCGATCAATTAATTATTGACTAGCTAACTGAGCAAAAAGTAATGGCACGACTAATTAGCGAAATAGAGTATAATCCATCTTAGTTATTTCCTTGCCCAATAGGGATTTACGAAAAAAAATCCGTATGGCGAGTATTTATTTGCCTAATCCTGTAGTTTAAAGTTAAAATTGGAATTAAAATTTTATAACGTCAAGAGTGTATATAAAGATAAATAGCAGCAGTCTGGTGAGATTTCACCCGGACTGCGGTAGCCGTGGTGTTTTATGATGAATTTAAAAAAATTCCGATTGGCATAGATAATTTTAGTGAATTAGTGGATCGGAATGCTAATTTTTTATTTATAGATAAAAGTTTGTTTATTAAAGATCTAATAGATAAGTCAACAAAATTGTCTTTATTCATCAGGCCACGACGTTGGGGCAAGACTTTACTGGTATTTTAAGATTATCGAAAAACAAAATGTTATCCGATTTAAACAATTTAAAATTATATTCTTTAACTGAAGAACAATACAGTAACCATTTTGGATTTTCGGAACCAGAAGTTATAAGCTTAGTGGCAGCAAGTTATGATTTAACTAATGAGACTAATTACCATATGTTATTATTAGCTTGGAGTTTTTCTTTGAACGAAACTCACGATATTTATTCTAACAAAGAAGCAGGTCTTGGTCGTCCCGATTTAGTATTAGCTCCTCGTAATGTTAATTATGATGTAATTTTACAAAACCATGCTCATATTAAAAGAATTCTAAAATTATGCTTAGTGTTTTTTGGAAAACAGTTTGTTTGTCAGTTTAAGGTAAATCAAGTTTTTAATTAATTATATGAAAAATGCATCAATAAATGAAAAAAAATGTATGACAATATCAGATTCTGAAAAATCTAGATTTCAATTTGGTAAAAATTGGGCAAATTTTTTAAATACTTTTTCTATGGAACGCTTAGAAAAAGCAAAAAATAGTTTGTGTAAATCTCTAAATTGTACCAATTTGCATGGAATTAAGTTTTTAGACATAGGATGTGGTAGTGGGCTATTCAGCTTAGCAGCCAATCAATTGGGTGCTACAGTATATTCTTTTGATTATGATCAAGATTCTGTTGAGTGTACTAAATATCTTAAACAACAATATGCATTAAATGATAATTGGACAGTGGAACTTGGATCGATTTTAGATAAAGATTTCCTAAAAAAATTTGGTCAAGTAGATCTTGTTTATTCTTGGGGGGGGTTGCATCACACTGGTAATATGTACGAGGCGTTTGACAATGTAGCTCAGTTGTTAAACACAAATGGTAAATTATTTATTAGTATTTACAATGATCAAGGTCATCCTTCTAAATGTTGGTATTGGATAAAAAAAACTTATAATCAATCTAATGAAATTATAAAGTTGTTGTTGATTTTTTATACATTATTTAGATGTTGGAATATTCGTTTTATAAAAGATTTGTTAACAACAGGAAATTTTTTAACAACATGGCGTACATATAGTAAAAATCGTGGAATGTCTGCTTGGCATGATTTAATTGACTGGGTGGGCGGCTATCCGTTTGAAGTTGCTAGGCCGGAACAAGTATTTGATTTTTTTAAAGAACGTAACTTTACTTTACAATATTTAAAAACTTGTGCTGGCGGGTTAGGTTGTAATGAGTTTATATTTAGTAAAAATATTGTAAATTAACATCAAGTCATATTTAATGTCATCCCCATCTATAAAATCAGCGATTAACAAATTAAGATTTTTGTTAACTCAGCAAGAAAAACTGCAATGGATAGGAATTGTTGTTTTTGCACTAGGTACATCTGTATTAGAAGTTATTACAGCATCAGTTATAGTTGTATTTGCTCAAGCACTTAACAATCCGGAAGTAGCTCAAAAATATATTAGATTAGTAGGTTTGGGTGATAATTTATCGCAAGCCAGAGTAGTTTTTTATACGGCAATAACATGTGGAGTTGTGTATTTAATAAAAAGCTTGGTTGCAGCCGGCGAGGTTTTTTATCAAAATTTCACCATTCACAAAATAAATTATCATTTTAAAAACAAATTGTTATATCGTTATGCTGTAGCCGATTATGGTTTTTATTTGACTAGAAATTCATCGATAGGTCTGGCAGTCGTTGGTGGAGATGCTGAGGTTATGTTTTCTGGTGGCATGGTTTCTTTAGCAACAATTATCTCAGAAAGTATAATACTTACTTGTTTGGTAGCGATGATTATAACAATGAATCCAAAGCTGGCAATTATTGTTTTTGGAATTGGATTTGTCTGTAGTTTAATAGTTATTAAAGGACTTTTTCCATTGTTTTATTTATGGGGCAAAAAGCTGCAAGAAGCATCATTGTTAAGTAGTCAAAATTTATTACAATTTTTCCATGGCTTTAAAGAAATCGTTTTGTCTGGTACAAGAGATGTTTTTATAAATGCTTATCAATTGAATTCATTAAAAAAATCAAAAATACATGCGATACAAACTGCAACCAACCATTTGCCTCGCATTATTATAGAAGTTTTATTTGTTGGATTATTTGTGCTTACCATTTCTTATCTTTGTTTCAAACACGATACTCCTCAACAAATAATGGGTATTTTGGGTGGTTATTTTTATGCTGGCTTTAGATTAATGCCGGGGTTAAATCGAATTATTTCTCAATTAAACTTATTTAAATCAACCATACCCTGCATCGAAAGAGTTTTTAATGAATATATAACTGTGGCAGCTCAAGAAAATTATTTAGATATACCTGATTTTCAATTTAACAAAAATATTATATTTCAAAATGTTTGTTTTAAGTATTTAAATACTAATAAAGATGTGCTTTATAATATTAATCTTGAAATGAATAAAGGCGAATGTGTTGGTATAATAGGTGAAACCGGATCTGGGAAATCAACTGTAGTAGATTTATTACTAGGATTGTTAAAACCATATCAAGGCACGGTACTAATAGATGGTAAATATCCAGCTAATTCCAAGCAATGGCATCAAAAAATTGGCTACGTACCGCAAAATGTTTATCTGATCGATGATACGATTAAAGCTAACATTGCTTTTGGTGCATACGCCAGCGAAATTAATTTAATTAAGTTAAATAAAGCTATAGATAATGCTCAATTAAGAAAATTTATCGATCAATTAGAGCATGGATTTAATACTATTGTGGGCGAACGTGGCATCAGATTATCTGGTGGCGAGCGTCAAAGAATTGCCATAGCGAGAGCTTTATACCTAGAACCAGAGGTGCTAATTTTTGATGAAGCAACTTCTGCTTTAGATAATGAAACTGAGGCTAAATTAATGGAAACCATAGGTTTGGTTAGTAAAAATAGAACTGTAATTATGGTGGCACATCGGGTTAGTACTTTGAGTGGGTGTGATCGGGTGGTTAGTATGAATTCTGGTTTGATTATTAACAAACAACAAAAAAATTCAATTTTAACTTAATTTTAATTATATAGTAAACATATTAAAGAGTAGCTAATGTTAAAAAATTTTCTTATACAAAAACCAGAATTAAATAATAAAACAATTTTAATTACCGGTGGCACCGGATCTTTTGGTAATCAATTTGTTAAAGAAATTATTGATAATTATTCTCCTAAAAAATTGATTATTTTTTCTCGTGATGAACTAAAACAATATGAAATGGCACAAATATTTCCTGATTCAAAATATAAATGTATGCGTTATTTTATTGGGGATGTTCGAGATTATCCACGAGTTTCAATGGCTCTTAGAGGGGTAGATATTGTGATACATGCAGCTGCCCTAAAGCATGTGTCGATTGCAGAATATAACCCATACGAATGCATTCATACTAATGTTATCGGTGCTGAAAATATAGTTAGAGCGTCTTTAAGAAATGGCGTTCAGCAAGTATTAGCCCTATCGACGGATAAAGCTGTTAGTCCTATTAATTTGTATGGAGCAAGCAAACTGGCAGCTGAAAAGATATTTATTGCAGCCAATAATATACGTGGTTCTGATCCAACTATTTTTTCTGTGGTGCGTTATGGAAACGTAGTTGGCTCTCGTGGTAGTGTGGTGCCATTTTTTCAAAAATTACTAAAAGATGGTGCTAAATCTTTGCCTATAACCGATAATGAAATGACTAGATTTTGGATAACATTATCGCAAGGTGTTGATTTTGTTTTATCTAATTTAGCTTTAATGCAGGGTGGAGAAATTTTTATCCCAAAAATTCCTAGTATGAAGATACTTGATTTAGTGCAGGCTATTCATAATGGTATTAAAACTCATACTATAGGAATTAGAGCTGGTGAAAAGCTGCATGAATGTATGCTAACCTCAGATGAATCTTTGCAAACCATAGAAATGGAAGATAGATATATTATTATGCCAGGATTTTTAAATGTTGCGTCCTGGAATAAATCTGTTCCAAATAGCCCGATTAGTAAAAGAATGGTTTATGCTAGCGATACTAACAATGAATGGTTAACTACTAAACAACTTGTTAACATTTTAAACAAATAACAAATTAATAAAAATGATACCATACGGCAGACATTTTATAGATCAAGAAGACATTGATTCTGTAATAGAAGTATTGCAAAGCGATTGGTTAACTTGTGGTCCTTCTGTTGACAAATTCGAAGATTCATTAGCTAAAACAGTAGAAGCTGATTATGCAGTTGCTTGCTCGAACGGTACCACAGCCTTGCAGTTGTCTATGTTGGCTTTAGGTTTAGGCATAGGTGATGTTATATTAGTACCAGCCATTACTTTTTTAGCATCAGCAAATGCGGCTAGACATATTGGAGCTGATATTGTTTTTGTTGATGTCGATTCGTCTACAGGATTAATGACATCTGTAACATTAGAAGAGGCAATTTTAACTAATAAAAACAAGTCTTTAAAAGCGGTGGTAAATGTTCATTTAGCTGGTCAATGCGAAAATTTAGAGGCTATTTATGAAATAGCTAAAAAGTATAATTTATTAATTATTGAAGATGCCGCTCATGCAATCGGTACTGTTTATCTAGATCAAAATAATAAAAAACACCCAATAGGATCTAATGCTTTTTCTGATATCACCACTTTTTCTTTTCATCCAATTAAAACTATCGCCATGGGTGAAGGTGGGGCTATTACAACTAATAATTTTAAAATTGCAAAAAATTTAAAATTATTAAGAAGCCATGGAATGATTCGTGAAAAATCAGAGTGGATAAGCGATGGATCTGGACCATGGTACTATGAAATGCAAGATCTTGGATTTAATTATCGAGTTAGCGATATTAATTGTGCTTTAGGTATTAGTCAATTAAAAAAATTAAGTAAGTTCAAGTTTGAACGCCATAAAATGGTTCAATTTTACGATAATGCTTTTACAAACAATAACAATATAATTCCAATTACAAAATTAAAGTATTCCGATACTGCATGGCATTTATATATTCTGCATATTGAATATGAGAAAATAAAAAAATCTCGCATGCAAGTGATGATAGAATTAAAAGACAATGGTATTGCAACACAAGTGCATTATATTCCATTGTATAAACAACCATATTATAAAAAATTATATGGTGATGTTAATTTGCATGGTTGCGAATTATATTATTCAAAATGCTTAAGTTTGCCTTTATACATTGGATTAAAACAAGAAGAACAAAGTAATATAATTGAGTTGTTAAAGAAATATGTTGACTAAACTTGCTATAGGTACTGCTAATTTTACTCAAAAATATGGAATTTTTTCTAATGGTCACGCAATTAGCCAAAAAGAAGTAAATTCAATTTTTAATTTAGCTGTCAATTTTGGGATTGATACTTGTGATACAGCGTTTGCATATGGAGATCTATTTAGTGTAATTAAAAATAATCCAATAACATATGATATGAAAATTATTAACAAGTTTAGCGTTCTAGATAATTATCAGTCAATATTAAACAGGATGCAATTTATTAAAGATCGATATAATTTTAAAGGCTATTATGCAATTTTATTACATAATCCACAAGAGTTGCATAATTTAAATAAAACAGATCAAAAAAAGCTAAGTGTTTTTTTTGATACTATCTTAGAGAATAGTTATGCCAAAAAAATTGGTGTTTCCTGTTATGATTTAGAAGAAGTTAAACAATTTAATTCAATAAAAATCCCAGATATTATTCAAGTTCCATTAAATCCATTGAATCAGAAATTTATTAACAATGATTTTTTTAATTATATTAATAATCATAATATAGAAATTCATGCTCGTTCTTTGTTCCTTCAAGGGTTATTGTTGACAGATAATTTGCCAGAAGCTCTTATAGACCTAAAGCCTTTATTAGATAAGTTTATTAAAATTATAAGCCCATATAGATCAAGATTAAAAACTATTTTATCTTGGGCAAGTTCTCAAAATTGGGTACACAAGTGGGTGCTTGGAGTTAACTCGCTAAATAATTTACAAGAAATTATTAATTATTCAAGTGATATAGAAACTTCAGATTTTAGTAATCTTTTTATAGATTTTAAAAATATTCAAAGTAATTTAATAGATCCAAGAAATTGGTTGTTAACATGAAAAAAATAGCAATTATTCAAGCAAGGATGAATTCCAGTAGATTCTCAGGAAAAGTTTTAGAGCTTCTGAATGGTAAACCTATTTTACAGTGGGTTGTTGATGCTTGTTTAAAAATTCCAGCAATTGATCAAGTGGTCGTTGCAACTTCTGACTCAATGGCAGATCGATCTATTATAAAATGGTGTAACGACCATAAGACTACTGTGTTTAGTGGGAGTGAGTCGGATGTATTGATGCGATTTTATTCCGCAGCCAAAGAGTATAATGCGGATGTTATTGTGAGAATAACTGCTGATTGTCCTTTGATAGATCCTAATATTGCAGGTCAAGTGTTATATTTAGTTTCTAGTGGTATGGCTGATTATGCGTCTAATACTTTGCCGCCAACTTGGCCAGATGGATTAGATTGCGAATCTTTTACTTTTAAGGCTTTAGAAGATGCTTATGTCAATGCTATGCGTACAAGCGATAGAGAACACGTTACGCCATATATTATAAATAATCAGTATAAATTTAAAATTTTAAATGTATCTTCCCCAATAGCTGGATTACAAAAGTATAGATGGACAGTTGATACTAAAGATGATTTACAATTCATTGAAAGTTTAGTAAAAAAATCTAAAAATAACGCTACAACTTATGATTTTCTTGAAACATTAAAAAATAACCCTAATATTATTCAGCCAGATTATAAAAGAAATGATGGATTTGATACTTCATTAAAAAATGAAAATATTCAGTGTGTAGATTTTCATAACTCTAACATTCTTTTATCTAAAGCTTTAAAAACAATTCCTTTAGGTTCTCAAACATTTAGTAAATCGTACATTCAGTATCCTGAAAATTATTCACCAATGTTTTTAACTCATGGTAATGGATCAAGAGTTTGGGATGTGGATGGTAATGAATATATAGATTTAGTTAGTGGTTTGCTGCCAAACATATTAGGATACAATGATCCTGATATTAATTTCGCTATTCAAACTCAATTACAAAAAGGAATTATATTTAGTCTTGCTACAGAATTAGAAATGAGATTAGCAGAAAAATTATGTAAAATTATTCCTTCAGCAGAAAAAGTTAGATTTGCTAAAAACGGAACAGACGTAACTTCAGCCGCTGTCAGAATAGCTAGGGCTTATACTGGTCGTGATAAGATGATCGTTTGTGGATATCATGGTTGGCAAGATTGGTATATAGGAACTACAACTCGTAATAAAGGTGTTCCAAAAGCAGTGTGCGAATTATCTGTGTCCGTACCTTATAATGATTTAAATATAGTAGAAGATTTACTTAAAACCGAACAATTTGCAGGACTTATCATGGAACCGTGTAATTCTATTGAACCTTTAGACGGTTATTTACAGGGGATTAAAAGTTTATGTGATAAATATGGTTCTTTGTTTATTTTGGATGAAATTATCACAGGTTTTAGATTTTCTTTAGGTGGCGCTCAAGATTATTTTGGGGTTGTGCCAGATCTTTCTTGCTTTGGGAAAGCTATGGGCAACGGTATGCCGATTTCTGCGATTGTAGGTAGAAAAGATATCATGCAAGAAGTAGAAAAGGTATTTTTTTCTGGGACTTTTGGTGGAGAGTCACTTTCGTTAGCGGCTTCAATAGCTACGATTGAAAAATTTGAATTATCTAATGTTATTAATTATTTATGGAGTTATGGTAAAAAACTTAGTTATTCTATAGAACAACTAATTATTAAATATGACTTAACAAATATAATTAAATTGTGCGGGTACGCTCCATGGAAAATTTTTCAATTTTCAGATTGCAACAATGGTACATCTTTTGAAATTAAAACTTTATTTATTCAAGAAATGATCGCTAGAGGCATTTTGATTAATAGTTCTTTAAATATAAATTTTTCTCATGGCGAATTAGAGCTATATAAAATTTTACAAGCTATTGAAAATGTATTTTGTATAATATCTGATTGCTTAAAAAATCGAACTATGCTGGAATATCTAAAATGTTCAGCTATAAAGCCAATTTTCAAGTTGCGTTAATGATAATGGTAAAACAAGCATTTTTTAGATTTGAAGCTTCTTCTTTAATAGGAGCAGGGCACGCAATACGATCTTGTGTACTTGCTGATGCTTTAGTTGAGCATGGCTGGGAATGTAATATAGTTACTACAGCAAAAACCTATGAGTTTATTAATAATTTAAATCGTTTCGATAGAATTGAACCAGAAAATTTTTATAATAATCCTGTTCTTTGTGATTTGTTGGTTATAGATAATTATGATATAGACCAAGTATACGAAAAACATTTTAGGTCATTTGCAAAAAAAATCATGATTATTGATGATCTTGCTAATAGACAGCATGATTGTGATGTTTTATTAGATCAAACATATGGCCGAGATCCTAATGATTATAAAAACTTAGTACCAGAAAATTGTACCATATTAGCTGGTAGTGATTATGTTTTATTGCGTAAAGAATTTATTGTAATGAGGCCGAAAGCTATAGAAAAACGTCGAAATACTAAAGAGATAAAACGTATTTTAATTTCCATGGGAGGTAGTTGTCAAAATAATCATATATTAAAAGCACTAGAGATGGTAAAAGAAAGTGGGTTTGCTGGAAATATTGATGTTGTTTTGGGCTTTGATCAAAACAATTTAGATCAAATTAAACAATACATTAAATCAATGATTAATAAAGTTGATTTTCATGTTAATGCTAACATGGCAGAATTAATTTATGAAGCTGATTTAGCAATTGGAGCCGCAGGTAGTAGTGTTTGGGAGAGGTGTTGTTTGGGGTTGCCATCAGTATTATTTATGACAGCTTCTAATCAGAAAAATATTTATGAATTATTAATTAAAAATAAAATTTGTTATTCATATAAAGACTTCACAGAAAATAATTTATACAATATTGGCTTTAACAAGAACTTTTGTAACTTGATAGATGGTTTTGGTGTTAATAGGATTTTAATTAAAATTATTATGTGCGATATTTTTAGTATATCCTTAAAGAATGTCTTGCCTGAAGATCAAGATATGCTTTTTGATTGGCAAAATATTAAAGATATACGTAAGTATTGTAATAATTCTAAAATTCCAAGCTACGAAGAGCATTTATTGTGGTTTAAAAACAGAATTGAGCAGACACATAATCCTTTTTGGATAATTTATGATAGTGATAATAATGCTATCGGGGTTATAAACTTAGTATATAATAATTTAGATGATTATTATGATTTAGGTTGGTACATTATACCACAAAAACAATCTGAAGGTCTGGGTACTCAAGCCTTAAAATTTTTAACATATTTAGTACAACCAGTTAGAGTGCATGCATTTGTTAAACCAGAAAATATTTCATCACATAAAGCATTACAAAAAGCTGGTTTTGAAATAATAGATCACGAAAATTATCTGTTTAATAGAGAATAATTAATGAATTTTAAACCTTATATAATAGCTGAATTATCTGGAAATCATAATGGTGATATTAATTGTGCATTCAAATTAATTGAGGCTGCAAAACAATCGGGTGCTGATGCAGTTAAACTGCAAACATATACAGCAGATACTATGACGATTGATTGTGGCAATAAAGATTTTATTATTAAAGGCGGTTTATGGGATGGTTATAAATTGTACGATCTTTATAAGCAAGCTCACACCCCTTGGGAATGGCATCCTGCGTTATTTAACAAAGGTAAAGAGTTAGGTATTACGGTATTTTCTACTCCGTTTGACGAAACAGCAGTTGATTTCCTAGAATCACTTCAATCTCCATTATACAAAATAGCTTCTTTTGAACTTAATCACCACCCTTTGATTGCATATGTAGCTAAAACTAATAAACCCATAATTATGTCTACTGGGATGGCAAGTTTAGAAGAAATTCAAGAAGCTGTAGAGGTCGCTTTTTTAAATGGATGTAAAGATTTATCTTTATTACATTGTGTAAGCGAATATCCTGCTCCCATAAAGCATTGTAATTTGGCTACTATGTTAGATTTAAAAGAAAAATTTCCTAAATGTAAAATTGGATTGTCAGATCATACTTTAGGAATTACCGTTGCAATTGCAGCTGTTGCATTGGGAGCTGAAATTGTTGAAAAACATATTACTTTAGACAGATCAGCAGGTGGGGTTGATGCTGCTTTTTCTTTAGAACCTCAAGAGTTAAAATCATTATGTCAAGTAACTGTAGATGCTGCTTTAGCATTTGGTAAAATAAATTATCAACGTAGTGATAGCGAGAGAAAAAATAAAATGTTTAGGCGCAGCATTTATGCTATTAAAGATATTCAAGAAGGAGAAGAATTTACAAGAAAAAACATTAAAATCATTCGTCCTGGGTATGGATTGCAGCCTAGGTATTTAGTTGATTTATTGGGTAGAAAATCACATAAAAAAATATTAAAAGGAACTCCAATTGAACAAAATAATAATTAATTAAAATATATGATTTGTAATGTTTGAAATAATAAATAAACCAATCATTTTTCTGCCAATTGAGTGCATGATATGTTTTATTCAGATATAATTAATACTGAAAATTTTTCCGCTTTGGAAATAATTGACAAGCTAAAAAATGACAAAGATGTTATTTCTTGTTTTA
The DNA here is from genome assembly GCA_002422785.1 of Francisellaceae bacterium UBA6186. GTDB lineage: Bacteria > Pseudomonadota > Gammaproteobacteria > UBA6186 > Azoamicaceae > UBA6186. The sequence continues at coordinate 46,379 of DITK01000017.1, read as the reverse complement.
AATTTTGTTTTGATAGAGAAAAAATTTATTCAAAATTAGAAAATTTAATTAATTTTTATATTTTAAAATATATTGATATTATAAACAAAGATCATCCAGAAGTTAAAAATGATTATTTTTTATATCTGCTTTTTAGGCCAGTTTTAACTTTTATTGTGAGCATGATCTACAATCAATACTTATACTGTGCCCATCTGGAAAAAAATAACATTAAAATATCAACGTATTCAAAAATTTGCTTAGAAAATGATAGGTTTTTTGAAAACATAGAAGAATTTATGTGGAATTATTTTTCTAACGATGATTTACAAAAGTGGGTCGCTTCATTTTTTTCTGAAAAACAAAATTTAAATGAGCGAGACAAACAAGATAAATTTGTAGTCAAAAAAAAATATTATTTGATTATGGAAAAAAGTTTTTTTCAATTGTTTAAGGATAGAAATGTATTAAAAAAACCATATAGATTGTTTTACCTTATTATTGAAATCATTAGGAAAAATTTTTATAAAAATTTAAAATTCAAGAGTATATATGGTTTTGGATTTTTTTCAGAGTTATTTTTCTCATTTTTAATATCACTTATACAAACAAACAAAAAAGCAAGTAACAATATCTTACCTTCACTTAATGCCGACATTTCTTTTGTAAACGATGCATTTATAAAAAAATCAGATATAATAGTATCTCGATTGATGCCAAAAATATTTTTAGAAAATTTTAAACAATATTATGAACAAGCTTTAAAAAAAGTGAATTTAAGTTTTGGGTTTGATACCCTAGCTAACTATTTATCTACTTCACAGGTATTTGAGGAAGCCTTGAATTTATCTTTGGGTAAAATTAGTTGTAGAGCACAACATGGTGCAGGCTATACAACATCTACTTCATACATATATAATATATCAGAATTTATTGTAGATTACGTTTTTTGTTGGGGCACTACATTTCCAGCTAATAAATTTCGATGTAAATTTTTATTTGCACCATCAGCAATGTTATCGAAGCTGGAAAATCGTCACAAACAAAAGCAAGAAAATTTAATCTTTGTTGGTACTGACTTGAATCCATTATTTAATGGCATTCTTTATCCTAATCCATCTGGATGTAGTAATTATTTATTGTTAAAGTGTAAATTTTTTATTTCTATTGATAAGAAAATTTATTATAAATCCCTATATAAACCATATCCAAGCAGTGTTTTTAAGGGATTTGATGAAAAAAAATTTATTTCAGAAATTTTCAATGATTTACCCATATTACCGTCCGATTATGATTTAGAAAAAAAAATAAAAACATGCAAATTGGTAGTAATGGATCACCTAGATGGAACTACATTCTATAAAGCTATGGTTTGTAATACCCCAATTATTATTTATGATGGTCATGCTGGTTGGGCAAAATTTTTCGACGAAGCTAAAAAAATTTTTGATCAATTCAAAGAAGTAAATATTTTACATGATCAAGTAGATAGTTGCGTGTATTTTATCAATAATAATTGGGATGGAATAGAAAAATGGTGGAATTCTATTGAAGTACAGTCAGCACGTATAAATTTTCTTAATAAATATGCTAAAACGAGTAAAAATTATTATTGGGAATGGATAAAAATTATAATAAATTTAACGAAATAAGAAATGATAGTGCAAGAAAAATTAATAGATCAGAATTTTTAGATAATTATTGAGAAACATCATGATTTTGCAAAAAAACATTTATTACTTGCGTGGCAACAATTACCTGCCTCTAAAGTTACAGTTGCGATGGCTAGTCTTGCTTTCGATTGAATAGTTGAAGATCTTGAATATACATCTATTACTACCCAAGAATCAGAAGCAATTTTTATTGCTCAGATTGAAATAAAAAATGGGGCATTAAATATAAATAATATCTAATTTTTAGATGGCATTATGATCCTTATGATTTAACTGCAAGTCTTGAAAAATCTGGTGAATTTAAAGTTATTTGTAATTACATATTTGAAGCAACACCCAGAATTAAGATAAGGTATTGCTAAAACTAAAAATCAATATATTGCCATGCTTAATAAATTAAATAATTTGCTAGAAAATAAAAAACCAATTGATAAAAATTAATTTTATGCTTAAAAAATATATTAAAAACAAAATCAAGCCATTCGCATTGCCAATATATAATTTTTATTGTGAAAATAAAAATAAATTAAAACAAATCAATGTTCCAATATCAAAGTTATTGCGTGGCGGAGAAAATGGTATTAGAGCTGCTAAATATGCGGAGCTGACTAATAATTTTTTAAGGCCATCCACCTCTGTTTATAATGGACCTCATTTAAAGTTTTTACAATTATATGAACAAATTGGAGATAATATTTTACAAAACGACATATTACAGACTACAGATTATTATAAAAACGCATTGGAATGTATGAATCTTACTGGATCATATTTTTATGATGTTCCTGAAAAAATAAAAGTTTTAGCTGAAAGATTTATTAAACAGCATAAAGGTGAAAAATTAAATCTTCCTGAACAACCAGGGCAAAGCTCATATAATCAACCTATTTGGGTTAGACCTATAAAATTTTCTTCTTGTTATGAAATTATAGACGGTAATCACCGCATAGCTCGTGCAATTATGCGTGGAGAAGATTATATAAAAATATTTGTTTATGAAAAAGAAGCAGCTTTAACTCCGCTGCAACAATTACTTTTAGATTGTTTATGGATTAATAAACAAAAGTGGTTATATCAACCTGTTAATGCGGATGAAATAAAAGATAGTTGGATACTTGTTCGTAACTGTGAAGATCGTTGGCAAATGATGTATGCTTTTTTAAAGCAGCAAAATATGCTGTCAAAAAATGTTCAAAAATCTTATTTAGACATTGGGTCAAGCTATGGTTGGTTTGTTAAAAAAATGCACGATATTGGATTTAATTCATTTGGTATGGAAAGAGATCCTTTTGGTATGCAAGTTGGTTTCAAGGTGTATGATGTTAATGTTAAGCAGATTATTCATAGTGATATTATTTTAGGTTTAGGAAAAGAACAACATAGCAGAAAAAAATATGATGTTGTTTCTTGCCTTAGTGTACTTCATCATTTTGTTTTAGGTAAAAGTTCTATGTCAGCAGAGTTTTTTATAAAACTGTTAGATAGTGTTACTGATCAAATATTGTTTTTAGATACTGGTGAAGAACACGAAGCAGCATTTAATGATAAATTAAATGGATGGAATATAGAATTTATACAAAAATGGATTACAGAACATAGTACATTTAGTAAAGTAATTTGTTTAGGAAAAGATCAAGATCGTAAAAAGCCATTTGAAGGCTATTATAATAGAACTTTATTTGCATGTTTAAGGTAAAGTTGAGAAATATATGAATATAAAAACAATAATTCTTTGCGGTGGTTACGGTACTAGGATTAGAGATGTTATAGAAGATTTGCCAAAGCCAATGATCCCGATTGGTGGGCATCCTATTGTATGGCATATTATGCATAATTATGCCAAATTTAATGTTAAAGAATTCATTTTATGTCTTGGTTATAAAGGCGAAGTTATTAAAAATTATTTTTTAAATTATCAAAATTATAAAAATGATTTTACTATTAATTTATTAGATCAAACAAAAATCAACCATACTAATGCTGCCCAAGAAGATTGGCAAATTACTTTTGCTGAAACTGGATTAAATGCTTTTACTGGAGCCAGGGTCAAAAAAATCAAAAAATATGTCGCAGATCACGATTGTTTTTTGCTAACTTATGGTGATGGAGTAGGTAATATCGATATTAGTAAATTAATAGAGTTCCACAAATCTCATGGTAAATTAATGACTGTAACTGGTGCTCATCCGCCAGGTCGTTTTGGTGAGCTTACTATTGATGGTGATCAAGTAATTGGCTTTAACGAAAAACCACAAGCCATAGAAGGATGGATCTCTGCAGGATTTTTTGTGTGTAATAAAAAAATCTTTGATTATTTAAATGATGAAGAAAATTTAATTTTTGAAAAAAATCCTATCGAAAATATAACTAAAGATGGTCAACTAATGGTATATAAACATCAAGGATTTTGGCATCCAATGGATACTTCTAGAGATTACCAATTATTAAATGAATTATGGTTAAGTGGTAATGCTCCGTGGATAGTATGAATAACTTAAATATTTTTAAAAATAAATCGGTATTTATTACCGGTCATACTGGATTTAAAGGTTCGTGGTTAAGTTTTTGGTTGACAGAACTAGGAGCTAAAGTTACAGGTTTTTCTTTGGAACCTGAACAACCACAAATTTTATTTAATCAATTATCTTTAAGAGATAAAATTAATCATATAACTGGAGATCTAAGAGACGAAAAAAAATTATTACATGAAATGCAAAATGCCAATCCAGAATTTGTGTTTCATCTTGCTGCTCAATCTTTGGTACGTAAATCTTATCAAGAACCACAATTAACTTTTGCGACTAATGTTTTAGGTTCGGTTAATTTATTGGAAGCAGTAAGAAAGTGTCAATCAGTGCGTTCGTTGGTATATATAACATCAGATAAATGTTATTTAAATAAAGAATGGGTTTGGGGTTATAGAGAAAATGATGAATTAGGAGGACCGGATCCCTATAGTGCTTCAAAAGCTTGTGCTGAACATGTTTTTAAAAGTTATTATCTATCTTATTTTATAGTAAGAGCTAATTTTGGTTGTGGTTCTACTCGTGCCGGTAACGTAATTGGCGGTGGTGATTATTCTTGCGATCGTATAGTTCCCGATTTAATTAAGTCTGTTGTGACCAATAAAGCATTAGAATTAAGAAATCCTAATTCCACAAGACCTTGGCAGCATGTTTTAGATCCTTTATATGGCTATTTGACTTTAGCTAGTAAATTATATGAACAACCAAAATTTTTTAGTGGTGGATCTTGGAATTTTGGGCCATCTGGAAATTCAATTCGTAAAGTATCAGAATTGGTTGATAAGTTATCCAATTTGTTACAACAAGAAATTAAAATTAAAGTTAATCATTCATCAATGATGCCAGAAGCAACATTATTACATTTATCTATTGATAAAGCGAAAGATCTTTTAAAATGGAACCCCAAGTGGGAATTTGATATTGCAGTACAAAAAACTGGGGAATGGTATAAGCAAATGATTAGTGCTGCAGATATTACTGATATTACTAGAAAGCAAATTTTAGATTTTTCTAACACTGTATAAATTTATATGATTAAATTATCAAAATCTTGCGTGGGAGAAGAAGAAAAAATAGCAGTTTGTCGTGTTCTAGATAATGCTTATTTAGGTATGGGGCAAGAAGTAATGTTATTTGAACAAGAATTACAGATTTTTATTGATCCAAATATTCAAGTTGCTTGTGTTAATACTGGAACATCGGCTTTGCATTTAGCAATTCAAGCTTGTGGCATAGGGGTAGGTGACGAGATAATTGTTCCAGCCATTACCTATGTAGCTTGTTTTCAGGCAATATCAGCAACTGGTGCAACTGCAGTCGCTTGTGATATTAACCCTGACAGCGGAGTTATGGATCCTAAAGATGCGGAAAAAAGAATAACTTCTAAAACTAAAGCTTTGATGCCTATGCACTATGCTGGTGGCTATGGTGAATTAGAAGAGGTGTATAATATTGCTACTAAATATGGGCTACGTGTTATAGAAGATGCTGCTCACTCTTTTGGAGGTTTTTACAAAGGCAAAAGAGTTGGTGCTATGGGTGATATAATATGTTTTAGTTTTGATGGTATAAAAAACATCACTTGTGGAGAAGGTGGAGCAGTAGTTTCTAGTGATAAGTTTATAATTAATAAAATCAAAGATTTACGATTGTTAGCTGTAGAAAAAGACACCGAACAACGCTATAAAGGTAACCGTTCTTGGGATTTTGATGTGAAAGATCAAGGTTGGCGTTACCATATGAGTAATATTAATGCTGCTATTGGAAGGGAACAACTTAAGAAGTTTGATAGTTTCGCTCAAATAAGAAAACATTTTTGGAAAATGTATGTAACACAATTATCAGATTTAAAAAATAATTATCTTAATTTTTTAAATTTAGATATTAATTATTGTGTACCGCATATTTTTTCATTAAATATCTTAAATAATAAAAGAGACGATCTGAAGAAATATTTAGAAATATATAATATAGAGACTGGTATACATTATAAGCCTAATAATTTTTTATCTAAGTATAATAATTTATTTACACAAAAGTGCGTAAATTCACATTATTGGTGGGAACAAGCCATATCTTTACCATTGCATTGTTGTCTTGTAGAAGAAGATATTAATAATGTTACCAAAAATATTAAGAATTTTTTTAATTTATGCTAAGTATTCCATTTTATCAAAAAGAATGGTTAGAAGTAGATTTATTACAAATTGCTAAAGAGATCTCTTTGCCTTCTAATCAAGTGGCAAATTCTTATTTTTATATTGATCAATGTTTGTATTTTAGAAAAGATATATCTGTACCTTATTCCGATAAAAATCCAGTGAAAGAATTGCCTGTGGAATTTTTGAATTTAGATTTTGATAATATTGTACCACACATTTCCCCTATATTAGTTGACAAGCAAAAAAAGAGAGCATTTAAAGGACTTTCTGTTAGTAAATAATATTGAAACCGGTATTCATTATAAACCTAATCATTTATTAACAATAATTTAAAGAATACAATTGTCCAAATGCAGAAGAATTTGGAAGAAGTATACTTAGTTTGCTTTTGCATGTAAATTTAGAAGAAAAATATATTATTTCAATTGTATATAAAATTATAGAATATTTCAGTTATCATGAAAATCAAATTCTATCAAAGTCATTGGTTTAATATAGATTTGCAAGAGATTGCAAATTGTTGCGGGCATTCATCAAATAAAGTTGCTGATCAAAAGTTTTATGAGATTGTATATGAGCATTTGCTATATAATAACTTTAATTCTATTTCTCAAAACTGGATCAACAAAAAAAATACTTTATCTAATTATCTAGTGGAATTTTTCGAAAATAATCAACTTAAAGATAGTAAAATTTTATCAGTTGGCTGTGGTTTTGGTATTGTAGAACAGCCTCTTATTCAGGCAAATTTTAAAATTGATCTACAAGAATGTCAGGAAATTTCAATTAAATATATGCAAAGTAATTTTCTAGAAGATTTTAAAAAAGTTCATTTTATTAATTCTTTGGATTTAAAAGAAATAAATGATCATAATTATAATGTAGCTATGGCTATTACTTCTACTTATTGTTTGACGGATCAAATCTTAAAAAAATTTTTAGAATCTATTTATAGAATAATTAATAAAAATGGATTTTTTATTTGGTATGAAACAGCATTGAGTTTGAATGATGTGCTTAATTTTTTAAAAATGAAAATTAGAAATGTTAAACCACATGGTGTCTTGTGGGGCTGGAAACGATCTATAAATACTTTAATTAAAGAAGCATCAAAAGTTGGATTAAATCTTGTTAGTAGTTGTTATTTTGATGAAAATAATAAAATCATATATCCAAAAAAAATCATGTCTTTACCTGTTGGGAAAAATATAGCATGGCAAATGATGGTATTTAAAAAGAATGATTAAAGATGTTATTCAAACACCACTAAAACAAATTCATGATGAACGTGGTAAGGTTATGCATATGCTTCGATCAACAGATCCTCATTTTGAAAAATTTGGAGAAGTATATTTTTCTTGGATTTATCCGAATGTTATAAAAGCTTGGCATAATCATATTAAGATGACAATGAATTATGCAGTACCTATAGGTTTGATAGAAGTTGTGTTATATGATGATAGAACTGAAAGTTCAACATTTGGAGAAATTAATCAGTTTTATATGAATGGTGAAGATTATTATCTATTAACTATTCCTTGTGGAATTTGGTATGGATTTAAATCTATTGGTAATCAATCTGCAATGATAGTAAATTGTTCAACTATTCCACACGATCCAGCTGAAATAATGCGCATGGAATATAATGATCCTAAGATACCTTATTCTTGGAATATTTTGTAAAATTTAAGGAATAATTTATAAATGATATATTTAATTTTAGTTTTTATTTGGCCGGTAATCAATTATTTACAAGTAAATTTAGAAAAAATAAACGGATATAACGATGTTTTTATAATTTTGTCTATTCTTGTTTTTATTGCTTTTATAATACATGTTGTTATTAAAAAATTGTTGAAAAAATCAGTAGATGCTTTTTTATTCCCGATTTTTATGGCTGTATATCTATTTTTTTCATATTCACAAATAGTAAATATGATTGGTATAACTAAAATAGGAAATTTCAATTTAAAAGCATCATATGTTTATTTAATTTCTTAGGAAAATACCTATGTTAACTGAAAATTTTTCCTTAAAGATGTTTAGTGATAGCCATTGTATTGCTAGTTTAAATTCAATTAAAAATGCTATTATTAAAAAATAAAAAATATTATTATGCAAGTAAACAATCTATTAGTAAGCATTATAATTCCGACTCATAATCGACCTGATTTTTTAAAAAAAACAATTCAATCTATTGTTGATCAAAGTTATAAAAATATAGAAATAATTATAGTTTCTAATGGTTATAATCTTGCTAACAAGGCGGTAGTGACTAGTTTTTCTGATCCTAGAATAATTTATGTAGAACAAGAAAATTCTGGAGGTCCGGCAGCACCTCGTAATCATGGAATAAGATTATCTAAAGGGGAATTAATTGCATTTTGTGATGATGATGATTTGTGGATGCCAGACAAATTAATTAAGCAAGTAAGCATATTGCTACAAAACAAAGACCATGATGTTTGTTACACTAAAATGCTGCGTTTTGACGAAACTGGTCAAGAATGGGGAGTTCCTCACGAAGGATCGACTGCTGATTTGAATTCACTGTTGTATATTAATACTGTACCTATTTCTTCGTTAATAATAAGAAAAAAATTAATAGATCAAATTGGTTATTTTTGTGAGTCTAAAATAGTTAGATTTTCAGAGGACTATGAATTTATATTAAAATGTGCAACAGTTACAAAATTTGTTTATATAGATGATTATTTAATTAAATATTGGTCCGGTCGTAATAGAACAACTTTAGTTGATCAAGAATTTACTACTTTAGATCATCTTTATTATTTAAAAGGTATTTTTGGTTGTTATTATTTACAAATAACAGCTAACAGAATAAAATTATTAAAAATTATTTTACCAATAATCTATCAAGTTAAAGTTATTTTTAAAATTATAATTTATATGTGGTACGCCAATATAAAATCTTTTTTTACCAATCAGCATCCGAAAATTTTATAATAATTGATACCTATGCACATAACCCTAATAATTTCTTCTCTTAATCCAGGCGGTGCTGAGCGAGTTCTGTCAGATCTTGCTAACTATTTAGTTACTAAACAGTATCAAATAACCATTGTAACTTTTGCGGCCCCACAAACTCCAGCATTTTATAAGCTTTCTCCTAAAATTAATATTATTCAAATAAACCAATCGCAACAACTAGACAATAAATTTAATTTATTAGGTTATTTAATGCGACTGAAAAATATTGTAAAAAGAATTATGGTGTTACGCAAAACTATTGGTTATTTAAAGCCAAATTTAATTATCTCTTTTGTCGATATAACCAACATTACGACTATAATAGCGACTTTAGGCTTAAAAATCCCACTTATTATCTCTGAGCGTACTAATCCTTTTTATTATCAAATTCCAAAATTATATCACAAGTTAAGAAGATGGTTGTACCCTAGATCTAATTATATTGTTATGCAAACCGAGGCTGCAGCCTTATATTTTACAGATCTTGTCCCAGCGTCTAATATTGCCACACATAATACAAAATTAATTGTAATTCCAAATGCGGTTTGCAATCCTATAATTATTAAACAAGCAGTTCCTGCAACGGTTAAGTATATTGTCTCGGTTGGTAGATTATGCCCCTTTAAAGGGTTTGATACTTTAATTTATGCTATTGCTAAAATCATTAATTATTACCCAGATTTAACTTTAACTATTTACGGAGAAGGTATTGCTCGATCCGATCTTGAAAATCTAATTAAATCTCTTAATATGCAACATAAAATTTTTCTACCTGGCATTACACAAAATATTCAAGAAGTTCTGGTAACATCAGATCTATTTGTGTTTCCATCCCATTACGAGGGGTTCCCGAATGCACTTGCCGAAGCTATGGCTATAGGATTGCCAGTCATTGCCTCTGATTGTTCTGGCAATATTGATATTATAGAAGATCGCATGAATGGCCGGCTATTTCCAGTTAAAAACATTGATGCTTTGTCGACTATTATGCGAGAATTAATAGATAATTTTGCACAAAGAAAACAGTTATCTTTAAATGCCAGAAAAATTACCGATACGTATAACGAGGATAAAATTTATGCTAAGTGGCAAGAGATTATTAATGATTTACTATTATAAAATTGAATTTAGCACCTGTTGCAACCGTGGTTACGGTAACTAAGGTTACAATAGCTAATTATTAGTTTTAAATTTCTTTATGGACTCCTTGGGTAACCACGGGAGTTAGAGCAATTGTTTTCATAGCTATCAGGAGTTTTTGGGGCCGATTCTACTTCTCCTACATAGCTTTCTAACACTGTTGATTTAGCTAATATTTGGTTATCTATGTTGTTAGCAATAAAATTAAAAGTGAACAGCAATTCATGATTGTTACTAACATTTTGCATTGGGGTGGTTTGTTGCATTAATTGATTTTGTGTATTACGACGCTGTCTAGTTAAATCATTATCGAAAAAATTAGCCAATATTTTATTGATCTTGTTGGAGTTTATTGGTTTTAAAATATAATCGTCCATTCCTGCTTCTAGACAAGATGAAATATCCTCTTGTGAGGTGTTAGCGGTGCAAGCGATAATCGGACATGTAACATGTAGTTTTGTTTTCAAAATCATTGTTGCTTCCAACCCATTCATTATAGGCATTTCTATATCCATAAAAACAGCATCAAACGCATTCACATTTTTAGTGACGGCATCTATAGCTTGCTTTCCATTGTGTACTATAGTAGTGGTACATCCTAATTGTTTAGTTAGGATGTTATGCATTATTATTTGATTTGAACGGCAATCTTCTACTAGTAATATATTTAAGTTATATTTTTTATACTGTTGATTAATTAAATTATTTTCTTGTAAAAACATAGAAAAAGTAGAATTTTTGGTTGTTTTATATTTTTCTAATAATATTCTAAACCAAAATGTTGTCCCAGATCTTGCTCCAACACTACTAAATACGCCTAGTGGTTTTTTTATTGGAAAATTGTTGTTCATTTGCATTATTAGTTCGTATGCGATACTAAGTCCAAGACCAGCATTGGGTGATAATGGATCCTCATTATCAGTCTCGGTAGCAGGATATGGATTAAAAATTATATTTAATTTGTTTGGTGGAATACCTATTCCTGAGTCTCGTACAGCAAAGTGTAACTGTATAAGATTATTATCCATTTCTCGTTCTTTTCTTATTATTATTTTTACAAATCCTATATTAGTAAATTTAATTGCATTATTAATTAAAATTTCTAAAACTTGATTAAGATAGTCTAAATGTCCATTAAATTTAGATTCAAAAGAAATATTAGCTTCGCAAGTAACTTTTAAGTTTTTATTTGCTGCTTTGCTGCATAGGTTGCTAGCAACCATAGACATTAAATGATTTAGGGTAAATGATTCTTGATAGCTTTGTTCTGAGGTGTTTTCTGTCGATTCTAATTTTTGCAAAGCTAATAATTTATTAATAACAAACTCTATTTTTTTTATGCTGAAATTTGCATCTTTAATTGCTTGTTGTTGTTCTATAGTTATATCATTGTTTATAACCATGGCATTAATTACATCAAAGCCAAATAGGCAAACTTGTAAAGGATTTAAAATGGAATGAGAAAGATGGCTATATATTAACGCTTTATGTTGCTTTAATAATTTATTGTTATTTAGTCTTTCTTGTAAAATTAATTTATTTTTTTTTATAATTTTTTTTTTTTCGTCATCAAGTATATGTTTAGTATTTTGATGGTTATTGTTTTGATAAATTATAAAAATTATGCTGCTAATGGAGGTTCCTATCCAGATGGTTAATGAATCTACTATTGGTTCTATGAAATTGGGTTGATATCCGATTGCTATGTGTAGTCCAAAGTTTGCCCATGCAAAAAACTGCCCAAAGCATGCACAAGCAATTATAATTTTTATATGGGTTAATATTTTTGATTTTGTTTCTGTTTCTGTTTCTGTTGCTGTTATTGTTAATATACTTGACGATAAAAGATCTGTATCGATGGGTTCAATTACTTCACTTGTGGCGGAAATTTTGGATGGAATAAAGCTGTTGTTATCTAAAAATTGGATGTTTGATAAATTTTCATCTGCCAAAGGCATTATACCACTATCGTCAAAATTGTTTTCGATTAAACCTGGATTTGATAAAATATTAAGCATAATATACAGTTATTTTAATAATTTTATTGATTTATAATAGGTCATTATTGGGGTGTTATAATATTATTTATTTATATTAATTATAGTCGATTTAAATCCCAACGTGCCAAGGCTGCGATATCTAGGTTGTCATCTTTATACCCTTGGGATCCTCGCATACTGCCAGCCACGGCGATCATAGCTCCGTTATCGGTACAAAATTCTAATTTTGGGAAAAATATTTTTAGTTGATGATTAAAGCTATTTTCTAGATTTAGCAATTTATTTCTTAAACATAAATTAGCAGTTACGCCTCCTGCTATAACTAATTGATTTAATTTGGTTACTTCTAAAGCTTGCTGGCATTTAATAACCAGGGTATCCATAACTGCTTCTTGGAAAGCGTAGGCTAGATCGGCTTTATAAGTTTGGTCTTCAGGTGGAAATTGTTTTATTTTAAGCATGGCAGCAGTTTTCAGGCCGCTAAAGCTAAAATTTAAATTTTTTTGATTAATTAGTGGCCTGGTAAAGTAAAATAGCTTGGGATTATGACTTTTTTCGGCTAACATGGATAATTCTTTGCCATTTGGTGGGGTAATACCTAGTAGTTTAGCTGTTTTGTCGAGTGCTTCTCCTGCTGCATCATCTAGTGTTTCACCAAGAATTTGATAATTTCCTAGTGTTTTTGCGTGAATTAGCATGGTATGTCCGCCGGAGGCTAACAGTACTAAAAATGGAAATTCCGGTTGATGACGTAAGTTGTGATTATTAGCTTCTTTGATAAAACAAGCTAATAAATGACCTTCTAGATGATTAATGCCCAATGCTGGAATTTTCAAGGCAAAACTAAGAGATTTAGCAAAAGATATGCCAGTTAATAACGATCCAACTAGTCCAGGTCCTTTAGTATAAGCAATAAAGTTTAAGTCATTGAGAGTCAAATTATGCTCTAGCAATAGTTGATTTAATAATGGAGTTAAATATTGGATATGGTAGCGAGCTGCAACCTCTGGGATCACGCCGCCATGCTTAATTAATTGAGTTGTTTGTGTATGCAACAAATGACCAATTAAGCCTTGGTTGGTGTCGTAAATTGCCAATGCTGTTTCGTCACAAGAAGTTTCTATACCAAGCACAATCATAATTGTCTCCAACTTATCTTCAAATCCAATATTTTCAGAGAAATACCAGTTTTATTATTGATTGTTGCTATAATTAACTTATGATTAATAAAATTTCCAATAAAAAAATGGCTTTTTCTCTTATAGAGTTAATGGTAGTCGTGGCAATTATTGGTATTTTATCTTCTATTGCTATACCAGTTTATTCTGATTACATGGTTAGAGCAAGGATTTCCGAAGGGATGGTGATTTTGGATAAGCTAAAACAGATGAGTGCAGAATACTATAGTTCTAATGGTTCGTTTCCTGATTTGGCTAAGCTTGGCATTACTGCTGGTAGTTACACCACCAATAATATTTCGACGGTTGCTGTGGCTTCTGTGGCTCCTGTGGCCCCATCTGTTACGACTGAAACTCAAATTACAGTAACCTTTCAAAGTACTGTAGGCGCAGGAGTTGTGGCAGAATTACACCTTATTTCAAACTCTGCTGCAGCGGCAACTGCTGGTATAATATCTTGGGGGTGTCATTCCTCTAACATATTGCAACGGTATTTACCTACTTCATGTACTAATCCTTAATTTTAAGGCGTACCCATAAAAAATAGGTGATTGATTTTATTTAGTTTTTAATTACAATAAAGCTTTTATTATTTATTATTATATTTAGGAGACGTAGTTTAAATGCCAACTGTCAAAATTCGAGACGGAGATACTTTTGAAGCAGCGATGCGTAAATTTAAGAGGATTGTTGATAAAACACGTATTTTACAAGAATTAAGATTAAGAGAATTTCATTTAAACGGTTCAGTTTTAAAGCAACGTCAAAAAGCTGCTGCTAAAAAAAGATGGGCAAAAAAGTTATCAAGAGAAAAAGCTAATTTTAGAGAAGTGTCCAGATCGGGGCGTCATACTGCTGGAAAAGCTAATTTTAAAGAAGTTTCTAGACCTGGCGAACGTTCGTTCTAGTGGATAGTGTGGTTCCTATGATAGATCTTAAAACAAGAATCCAAGATTCAATGAAGCTTGCGATGAAAAGCCAATCTAAAGATAGGTTAGGAGCTATTAGGCTGATGTTGTCTGAAATCAAGCAAAAAGAAGTAGACGATAGGATCCAGCTGAGCGATGAACAAATCATAGAAATACTTACCAAAATGGTTAAGCGTCGCAAAGATGCGATTATACAGTTTCAATTAGCTAGCCGAGAAGATTTAGTTAACAAAGAAAATTTTGAAATAGCTGTTATTAACGAATTTTTACCAAAAAAGCTGTCGCATGATGCAATACAACAATTAATAGAACAAGCTATATTGGCCAATAGTGCATCTTCTATTAGGGATATGGCTAAAGTTATGCAAGATTTGCGTAAATCTTTAGCTGGTGCTGCAGATTTAGAAGAAGTTGGTAAAATAGTAAAAGATCGGTTATTAAAGGTTTAGTGAGAGTTTCTGAACAATTTATAGCTAGTTTATTGTCCCGCATTAATTTGGTAGATTTAATAAGTAAAAAAGTTAATCTACGTCAAGTTGGTAATAACTTTATTGGGTTGTGTCCGTTTCACCAAGAAAAAACTCCTTCATTTACGGTTAATAGCGATAAACAGTTTTTCCATTGTTTTGGTTGTAAAGAGAGTGGGGATGCCATTCGATTTTTTATGACTATAGAACACAAAGGATTTTTAGAATCTGTTGAGATTCTAGCGAATCAATATGGATTACATTTGGAAAAAGATCTAACAGCACAACCTGATCCATTAATTGAAAAAATTTATAAAATTTTGCATTTAGCTGCAGATTTTTATCATCAGGAATTACTTAAAAGCAATACCCAGGCTATCAATGCGCTGAATTATTTAACCAATAGGGGAATTAATTTAACGACAGTCAGGCATTTTAAGTTAGGTTTTGTTAATTCTAATTGGACTAATTTAATAGATTTTTTTGAGCAACAGGATTTGGGGGAAATTTTTCCATTAGAAAAAGATATCAATATAAAAAATTTATTGCAGCAAGCCGGATTAATTTCAGAAAAAAATAGTAAATTTTTTGATAGATTTCGTGCTAGGATTATGTTTCCGATCCGTAATAAATTCGGTAAAGTTATTGCATTTGGTGCACGTGCTTTAAATGTAGAACAAACTCCTAAATATTTAAATTCCCCAGAAACTATAGTTTTTACTAAGAATCAGGAACTTTATGGTTTAGATGAAATTAAAAACAAACTAAAAAATCTAAATAGTTTAATAGTTGTTGAAGGTTATCTAGATGTATTAACTTTATTTCAAGCTGAGATTTATAATGCTGTAGCAACATTAGGTACTGCATTAAACGAACAACATATAAAAACAATCATCAATATTGTTCCAGAGATAATTTTTTGTTTTGATGGGGATAATGCTGGTTACAAAGCTGCAGTTAGAGCTATGGAGTTTGCGATTGGGATGACGGGTAAAGGGATTTTACAACATAATCATATTATAAAGTTTGTATCTTTACCAAATGGGTATGATCCGGATTTATTGGTAAAAGAAAAAGGTTGTCAAGTATTTAAACAAATGGTGTTAGAAGCCAGGGGGTTATCTGATTTTTTCTTTGAATATTTGTTGAAAAAACATCCAGGAAATAATATAGAAAGCTTAAATAATTTAGCTCAAGAAGCTAAAGTGCAAATTGCTAGATTGCCCAACAATTTATTGCAAAATTTATGGTATGAAAAGTTATCTGAAATACTAGGAATAGAAAGTAGTTTGATAAAAACAGAACAAAAAACGACGAGTCACGGTTATAATAAAAGGCATAATCAACAAGAAGTTATTAATTATTCTACCAATAAAACACCGAAGAAAAATAGCAATACTAACATAGCAAATTACAAGTACCCAATATCTAATGCGACGAAAGCGGTAGCCATGCTGCTGATGGACCATCATTTGTTAGCGTTCTGTGATGAATTAAGTAATGCTAAATTTTCTATGCTTAATTTGCCGCCAGATATTGATTTGTTTATTAAAGTTATCCAAGAATTACAAAATTTAAAAAATTCTTTATTACTGAATGAAAATAATATTACTATAGAAAAATTAACAGCCTATTTAGAGCCAATGCATATACAAAGATTATTGTTAATTGATCCTAAAAAAATAGTTCAATTTATTCCTGCGGCTGGAATGGAACAAGAATTTAAGGGGGCAGTCAAAAAGGTTATGAGGATGTTAGTAGAGAATACAGTTGATGAGTTGTTGAATGTTTCTAAACATAGAAATTTAGAAGCATCAGAAAAATTATTATTACAACAACTTTTGAATGATTTTAGTTGATAAGTAATTATACCAAATTACAAAATTGCTAATGAAATATTATAAATAAATAAAAAAATAACTATAAATACATTTGCAAAAAATCTTTCTAGTGCTAAATTTAACGCTTTATTAGGGTTTAAAATTATTATATAGTGTAGCTGGCTAACAGGTTAAATTAAAAAAGTAGGTGTACCAACAATGAGTAACATAATTAATCAAGAGAACGACAAAGAAAAACAAATTTCTCAAATAAGAACCTTGATTGCTCTAGGTAAAGACAAAGGATTTTTAACTTACGAAGAAGTTAATGATTATTTGCCAAACGATATCATCGATTCCGACCAAATAAGCGATATTATTCAGATGATAGGTGACATGGGTATTCAAGTATATGATATGGTAAATGACTCAGAAGTTCCCATGTTATCCGAACCAACTATTGGAGATATTGCAGAAGATGTTAGCGAAGTAGATGAAACTGCAGCAGTAATTGCTAGCGGTGATTTTGGTAAAACCACTGATCCAGTTAGAATGTATATGCGCGAGATGGGTTCTGTTGATTTGTTAAACCGACAAGGCGAAATAGCGATTGCCAAGAGAATTGAGGAAGGCGTAAGGGGGGTAGTATGCATATTGGCCCAGTACCCTAGAATATTGGATATTTTGCTGGAAGAATTTAATAAAATTGATAACGAAGAAGTACGTCTTAGTGATATTATTAATGGTTTTTATGACGATAGTTCGGTTAATGATAATAACGAAATTAGCGAAGAGTTAGTGTCGGTTGCTAGTAATTTAGAAATATCAGAAAGCGAAATAGATATTAGTAATATTATCAAAGAACCATTGTTAGATGCCCAAGATGATTTAGAACCAGAGGTTGTGACTTCAACGCCTTTAGTAGTTGGTGGCTCTGCTGAAAATGAAACTGATGAAGAAAACGAAGATAATGTTTCTTCTTCCTTTGATGCAGAATTAGATATGGAAGAAGCTAAAATAAAATTTGCGGCCTTAACTATAGCGATAGAACATGCTAAAAAAGTCGAAATAGGAAAAGGTAGAGATCACGTAGATACTAAGCTCGCTTTTGATGAATTAAGTAAAATGTTATCGACATTTAGGTTGGCCCCAAAAATGTTTGATAAATTAATTGCCCGTATGCGTAGTATGTTGAATATGGTGCGAGAAGTAGAAAGAGTTATTGCAGAAATTTGTTTAAAAAAAGCCAAAATAGCTAAAAAAATATTTATAAAATCATTTGTCGGGCAAGAACTTAATTTGGGCTGGCTGGATGATTTTACTACTAAAAATAATAAAACTATAAAATTATTAGAATATAAAGATGAAATAATAACTGCTCAAAAAAAATTACAAATGGTTGAGAAAAATTGTAGTTTACCTATTAATACTATTAAAGAATTAAATAAATTAATGTCATTAAGTGAAGCCAAAGCTAGATTTGCTAAAAAAGAAATGGTAGAGGCAAATTTAAGATTAGTGATTTCTATTGCAAAAAAATATACTAATCGTGGATTACAATTTCTTGATTTAATTCAGGAAGGTAATATTGGTCTTATGAAAGCGGTTGATAAATTTGAATATCGTCGTGNNTTTTCTACTTATGCTACTTGGTGGATAAGACAAGCAATTACTAGAGCGATTGCAGATCAAGCCAGGACGATTCGTATTCCTGTCCACATGATAGAAACAATTAATAAATTAACTAGAATTTCAAGAAAATTATTACAAGAAACTGGTATAGAGCCAACCCCAGAAGAATTAGCTAAAGAGATGTGCATGCCAGAAGATAAAGTTCGTAAAGTAATGAAAATTGCTAAAGAACCGATCTCTATGGAAACTCCGATTGGTGATGATGATGAATCACATTTAGGTGATTTTATTGAAGATAAAAATATTTCATGTCCAGAAGATTTAGCAGTTTTTCACGGGTTGCGAGAAGAAATTATCAAGTTGTTGGATAGTTTGACACCCAGAGAGGCTAAAGTGTTACGAATGCGTTTTGGTATAGAAATGAATACTGATCACACGCTAGAAGAAGTTGGCCAACAATTTGGGGTAACCAGGGAGAGAATTAGACAAATTGAAGCTAAAGCATTACGTAGACTGCGCCAACCAAGCAGGGCAGACAAACTAAAAAGTTTTGTCGACGAAGAAATGTATAGTAAAGAGTAAAAAATTTTAAGTTGTCTAAGCGAATTTTCTTTTATCAGTGCGCATATACATATAATAACCATTTTTTGAACTTTATATTTCATATTTAGTCTAATTAATATGAAATATAGGGGTTATTTATGAAAACAGCAGAATTTTTTGGTAATAATTACACACAAGATAAAATTAATGAATTAGCAGCAGAATTATTCTCAGAGATTAAAAAGTTTATTATAATTCATCAAAATCATCCCTATGGTATTAAATTATTAAATCATATAGAAAATTTAATGACCAATGCTAAATTCAATAAAAAAACCATATTTACTGTTAGTGATATTAACGAGATTGGGTTGTTGTTGTGTTCTCCCCAATCGAAATTATTTAAAAATATAGCTACTAAAGAAAGCGATATAATGCGTACAAATTTTAATTGTAAGTTGGTAAAATTAAAAGAAGCATCGATGATTATGATGGATCAAGAACTTTTGCCTTCAGTTAATAAGATCCATAGATACGATAGGGAGCAAGAGCTAGATAGGCTTAGAAACTTAAGATCCAAAGAGCGACCACCAATGCGTAATGTTGGTATCTATGAACAAGCAGGTCTTGAAGATATGCGGGTTAATGGTCCTTCACATAGGGTCGTAAAAGATATTTTGTACGAATTAGGTTCTTTGATAATACAAATTGATAATTATCAAGCAAGTTATACTAATAAAGACCCTGTAAATGCTGCTGATGCTAAAGAAGCTGACGTAGAATTTAGTTTAATTTATCAAAAATTACAACAAGAATATAAGAATATACGTGATAATCATTATAGTCTTGATAATGTTAGTAATATTCTAAAACAAATTACCTTAGATCTTAAGGAAACAGCAAAGTTTGAACATATGCAAAGATATCGACATAATAATTTATTATTTAGTAAAATTATTAATACTATTAAATTGTTGCTGTTAAAAATTAAAATTTTATCTGAACCAAAATCACGCACGCAATATTCATTTTTATCAAAATCTATTAAAAAAACAAATCAATTAGCTAAATTATCTGACAAACAAAGTGCGAACAGCAAAAAACATATAGAGCTTACAGCTAAGCATAACATGCCACAAAAAAAATAGTTGTAAAAAATATAAAATCTATATTTCTCTTGCTAAATAACTATGCCATAATTTGTTAATTATGTATTTAAGCTTGTTCTATGTATTTTTTATGTTAAAATCATTATCAGTTATAAGTCATCATATCATATAATTATAGGGCCTATAGCTCAGTTGGTTAGAGCAGGGGACTCATAATCCCTTGGTCGTAGGTTCGAGTCCTACTGGGCCCATTTTAGTAATAGTCAGATAAAATTGAGAATTTGCATAAGTTATGTTGGCTTTTAGAAATCTCGTAATTATCTATGCGAGCGCAGTAGCAGTGATGCAATAAGGACTACGTATGCATAAAGAAAATCAATTTAAAATCGGAATTAGCAATTTTAGAAAATTAGTTAGCAATGATGGGTTAACTGCTGATCTAAATAGGTTGTTTGTAGACAAAACTTTATTGATTAAAGATTTTTTAGATCACAGAAACGATGTAGTGCTAATAACACGCCCACGTCGTTGGGGTAAAAGTTCTGCATTATCTATGTTACAGCATTTTTTAAGTAAAGAAGTAGATGAATTGCCAACCGAAAGGTTGTTTACAAATTTAAAAATAAGCACGTATTTAAGCGATATAAATTATAAAAAATACCAAGGAACTCATCCAGTAATATTGGTTACCTTTAAAGATCTAAGTAGCGATAATTTTAAATCCATAGAGGATAAAATTAAAGATAGGATTTCCGTATTATATAAACAATATGGGTATGTTTTACAAGCACTAATTTGTATGGATCCGGTATTTAAATATGAGGCGGAAAGTCTATATAAAGCAGATATTGCTCAATTCGAGCGTATTATAAATAAACAACAAGATCAGGGTGAAACAGAATCTGCTTTAAAATTTTTAAGTAAATTGTTGCGACACTATCATGGTAAAAGAGTATTTATATTAATTGATGAATATGATAATGCCATAAACGATTCTTTTGACAAGCCGGAAATTTTAGAAAAACTTACCGTATTTTTTAGTAACTTATTTGGTGCTTGTTTGAAAGATAATGATAGTAATTTGGAAAAAGGATTAGTAACTGGGATCTTAAGAGTAGCTAAAGCTAATATATTTTCTGGATTGAATAACCTTACTGAAGAAACGATACTAGATGATAGGTTTAGTGAACATTATGGATTTAATGAAAAAGAAGTAAATGAATTATTAAACAAATCAGAAATTTTAAATAAAGATAAAAAAGAAATAAAAGCTTGGTATAATGGATATAGAGTAGGGAATACCACTCTTTATAATCCATGGTCAATAATGCAATGCATCGATCATAACGGAGATCTAGAACCATATTGGGCAAATTCTGCAAATCCAAAAATCATTAGAGATTTATTGATTAATAAAACCACATATAAATATAAACAAAAAATAAGAGATTTGATTAAACATAAACAGGCTACTTTAAGCTCCGAATTAGAAAAATATGTATCTTATGAAGATTTACAATTTCAACCAGAAATTTTATGGAGCTTATTAGCTCATACTGGTTATTTAACATTAGCAGGTGGGCAAAATAAAATGCAAGTAAAACTACCTAATCAGGAAGTTACTCTTTTGATTAAAAAATATATAGATAATTGGTTTACAGCCAATTCTATTTTTAGTGATGCAGCCAATAGTTTATTGATTGGAGACTTTTCTAAATTTGATGAGGCATTAAAAGAAATTTTTAGTGATCCAGCATATAGTGCCAGAATTTTTAGTGATGTAGGGCGATCTGCTAATAGTCCAGAATCTAACAGACTTAAAGAACGAGTATATCAATTTCTAATTATGACAGAATTACGAAGTGTTAATTTAACAAGTAATGCAGATTATGAAGTGTTTACTGAGTTAGAAAATGTTAGTTTAGGAAAAACTAGGCCAGATGTATTAGTGCTTAATCATAAACTTAAATTGTGTATAGTGGTTGAAATAAAATCTTCTATGAAACCTCATGAGGATTTAAGTAAACTAGCTGAAGCAGCCATAATGCAAATTGATAGAAATAAGTATGGTAAAAAATATCAAGAACAAGGTTATCAAATGTTATATTCTGGATTAGCATTTAAAGGTGACAACTTTGAGCTGACTTACGAAGGTAAGTGTGATTAATTTCATAATAGTGAGCAGAAGGCATTATTTTTACAAAAAAGATGTGACTTTAAATCGCCATAATTTATCTAAGCCTAATTTTATTCCAATTCTAGGAGTTTGGATATAATTAAAATCCATGTTATTTTTCAATTTAGCAATATAAAAACAATCAGAATTTATTAAATTTATTTTATTATGATCTTTATTAATGCCAAAATATTTACATAATTTACCAGGACCATTAATTTCTTGATTATTAATATTACATTTTGGATTTAATATTACCCCCCTAATTAATACGGCAGCAGGAAAATCTTTTTTTTCGGTTACTATATTTAAACAATAATACATCCCATAGATCATATAAACGTAGCTATGGCCAGCTGTACCGTACATAATTTCTGTACGATTAGTTTTGCCTTTAGCTGCATGACATGCGGGATCATCTTCTCCAATATAAGCTTCAGTTTCTGTTATTACGCCATGTTGATTATTAAATACTAATATTTTCCCTAATAGTTTTTTGGCTACCGTTAAAGTTGGTTGTTCAAAAAAGGTACGTGTTAATTTGTTCATATTGAATAAAAATTTTAAAATTTAAACCAGTTGCTTATCCCATATTTAACGCCAAAATATATTAATATTAACCCAGATAAGCATGACACGATTCGTAATTTTTTATTATCGATAATCTTGCTGCCAAAATGTAATATCAGACTTATAAAAGCCCCCCATAACAATACTCCAACAATAATAAAAAAGTTTATTAATAAATCAGTAACATTTAAATTGCTGCTATCTTGTTGTATGGTAGCTGCAAAAGTACCCAACCAAAACATCAATCCAATAGGACTAGTAAAAGCTAATGCCATACCAACTAACAAACCATTGTTAATTGAATAGTGTTGTTTTTGCTTATTAAGCATATTAGAGTTTTTAGGTGCTAAACCTATAAATTTTGTTGAAGTTGCCTTGATAATTGTTGTAATTCCCATATAAATTAGAATTAGTGCCCCTAAACATGAAACAACAAATAATATTGTTTGGTGTTTTATTAGTTGTCCCAGCCCAAAATAAGCAATTAATAAACAAACACTATTAGCAACGGCGCCCCCTAAACGTACACTGAATGCTCCCCAAAAACCATTGGTTAGACCACGTTTAATCATTTCAGTATTAACAGGGCCGATTGGGGCTGCCAGGCTTATCCCCAATAAAATTTTAGTTAGAATAATTTCGAACATAATCTTACCTTTTGCTTATATTTTGGTTGTTTACTATTAAACACTGCAGCTCTTAGCTATCACATATTAATTAATTAGGACTAAATGTTGACTAAATATTGACTAAATATCAAATAAATTTTATAAGTCTGAAAGTAGATTGAAAATATCTAAAGCAGTTTTAATTTTAGGTGTAATAGTTATGTCTTTAAATTGGTTTGTGGTTCATTGTTATCCCAACAAAGAGAGTGTGGCAGCGATTAATTTGCAAAATCAAGGTTTTAGCACGTATATTCCGCGGTTTAAAAAACTCAGGCGTCATGCTAGAAAAGTTGATACGGTTTTAGCCCCATTGTTTCCCCGTTATTTTTTTGTTAATCTAGATTCACAACTTAGTGATTGGGTTGCTATTAACTATACGCCAGGAATTAGTTATTTATTAAAAAATAGTGCCGGCTTACCAGCTAGTATTCCTGATTATATAATTGAAGAATTACAAAAAAATCATGATGATCAAGGTGCTGTAGATCTAGCAATTTTAGATATATTTAAACCCGGTGATAAAGTCAGAATTTTAGATGGTGCATTTATTAATCATGTTGCTATATATGAGCAAATGACGGATACTCAGCGAGTGCAGTTGTTAATTAATTTAATTCAACAACCAGTAAAAATTTCTATTCCGCTATATGCCGTGGAAAAAATTTAAAATTTAAGGACCTAACAATTTATGAATGTTATTAATACAGACAGTTTAAATAGTGCAGAAATTAACCAAATAGACATCAATCATCTTATAAAAAAGTTTAATACTAAAGCTGCACAAATAGCAGTTGTAGGTTTAGGGTATGTTGGGTTACCTTTAGTGTTTGCTTTATATAAAAAATTTAGAGTTGTTGGATTTGATATTGACCAAAATAAAATATCTTGTTTGAAAAATAATAAATCATATATTAAAAATTTTAGTGATCAAGATATTCTTGACTTAAATTTATCTAACAAATTTGAATGTAGTGCTGATTTTAATGTTTTAGCAACTGCTGATGCGATATTAATTTGTGTACCAACGCCGCTTACTAAAAATCGTGAACCAGATATGAGCTATGTATTAGCAACAGCTAAAACAATTAGTAAAATTTTACATAAAAATCAATTAATAGTTTTAGAATCGACAACTTATCCTGGGACAACTAAAGAGTTATTAAAACCAATATTAGAAAATGCCACTAATTTAAAATCTGGAGAAGATTTTTTCTTGGCTTATGCTCCAGAAAGAGAAGATCCGGGTAATAAACATTTTACCGCCACAGAGATCCCTAAAGTAATAGGTGCTGATGATGATAAATCTAAACTACTTACTATTGCTCTTTACAGTCAAATAGCACCAGAGGTGGTGCCAGTTAGTTCGACTGCTGTAGCAGAAGCTGTCAAAATTTTAGAAAATATTTTTCGCTGTGTAAATATTGCATTAGTGAATGAATTAAAAGTTGTTTTTGATAAAATGGATATTAATATTTGGGAGGTTATTGAAGCTGCTAAAACTAAACCTTTTGGGTTTATGCCATTTTATCCAAGTCCTGGATTAGGTGGTCACTGTATTCCAATCGATCCATTTTATTTAACGTGGAAAGCGAGAGAATATGATGTGATGACTAAATTTATAGAATTAGCTGGGGAAATTAATGCCTCTATGCCACATTATGTTATTGCTAAATTACGTGATGCATTGGATGATAGATTTGCTAAAGTATTAAATGGTTCTAAAATTCTTATTGTTGGCATGGCATATAAAAAAAATGTTGATGATATTAGAGAGAGTCCATCATTATATATTTTTCAAGAATTACTGAACAAAAAAGCTGAAGTTGATTATTTTGATCCTTATATTAGATTTATTCATCAAAATCGTGATTATCCAAATTTATCTGATATTTATTCTATTGATTTGACTAAAGATAATCTGCAAAAATATGATGCAGTAGTTATATGTACTGATCATGATAATATAGATTATCCATTGTTAGTAACCAATAGTAAATTAATAATAGATACTCGCAATGCTACTTCAATAATTAAAAATCAAAATAATAGTTTAAAAGATAATATTGTTTATGCTTAAAAAAAATATTTTAGTAACTGGTTGTTGTGGTTTTATTGGTTTTCATGCAACTAAAAAATTATTAAATGATGGTCATTTAGTAATAGGATTAGATAATATCAACGATTATTATGATGTTAATTTAAAAAATGCCAGATTAAATATTTTAAAAAAATGTAATAATTTTGTTTTTTATAAATTAGATATTAATAATCAACAAGCTGTATTGGAATTATCGGCTAATCATCAAGATATTCAATTAATATTACACTTGGCAGCACAAGCTGGTGTTCGTTATTCTTTAGTCAATCCTTTTGCCTATACCGATAGCAATATTATTGGCCATTTAGCTATTTTAGAATTAGCTAGAAATTTAAAAAATTTAGAGCATTTAGTTTATGCCAGCAGCTCTTCTGTTTATGGCTCTAACACTAAATTACCATTTGCTATTGAAGATAGGGTAGACAATCCAATCTCTTTATATGCAGCCACTAAAAAATCATGTGAATTAATGAGCCATTGCTATAGTCATTTATTTGGTATAAAAACTACGGGATTAAGATTTTTTACTGTGTATGGCCCATGGGGTCGTCCAGACATGTCGGTATTTATTTTTACTAAAGCAATTTTAAACAATCAAAAAATACCGGTATATAATTACGGAAATATGCGTCGCAATTTTACTTATATAGACGATATAATATCTGGTACTATTAATTGTTTATTTATTAAAGATAGCAATAATAATTTATTTAATATTTATAATTTAGGTAACAATCGTTCTGAAGAATTAATGGATTTTATTGCTGAATTAGAACGACAATTAGGTATTAAAGCGGAAATTGATTTTCAGCCAATGCAGCCAGGTGATGTTAAAGAAACCATCGCTGACATTAAAGAGTCAATAAAAGATTTTGGTTTTGTACCAAAAACTAATATTGCGGATGGTTTAAAAAATTTTGTTGCTTGGTATAAAGAGTACTATGGTGCTTGTGCGATATGCATTTAGCTTTAGTTATTAATTCATTAGGAATAGGTGGGGCGGAAAGAGTTTTAATTCGTTTGGCTAATTATTGGGCAGATAAAGGTCACACCATTTCTTTGATTGTATTTTTTCAAGCAAAAAATTCTTATCAAGTAATAACAAATAATAATATACGCTTAATAAATTTAGACGAAAATTATTTATTACAGAAAAACAGTGGTAATATTAAGTATTTTTTTAATATTATTAACAGAATATTTAATTTAAGACAAAAAATTAAATTATTGCAGCCGGATATTATTGTCTCTTTTTTGGTTGGGGCTAATATTTGTGTGTTATTGGCAAATATATATTCTAAAATACCAGTGATAGTCTCTGAAAGAGCGGATCCTTTGATGCATAGCATATCAACATTTTACAAAAAATTAAGATTGTTGACATATAAATATGCGGCGGTTATTACGGTGCAAAATAAAAATATTGCTCAATATTTCTTGGGTAAATTTAAAAATAAAGTTTTTATTATTCCAAATTCCGTTACATTACCCACGATGAAAAAAAATTCTGAAATTGTTATAATAAAAAAAATTATTAGTGTTGGCAGGCTAGATCTACAAAAAGATCATAAAACTTTAATTTATGCTTTTGCTAAAATCGCTGATATTTATCCAGATGTAACTTTAACTATTTATGGAGATGGAGAATTACGAGAATTTTTGCAAAACTTGTTGGCAGAATTAAAATTGACAGATAAAGTATTGTTACCTGGTATTGTTAATAATATTCAAGAAAAGCTAATAGAGGCGGATTTATTTGTGTTTCCATCTATTGCTGAGGGGTTTTCTAATGCTTTATGTGAAGCTATGAGTTATGGTTTGCCAGTTATTGCTGCAGATTGCACGGGTAATGTTAATATTATAGAAAACGAAGTTAATGGATTGTTATTTAAATGTGGTGATATTGAAGAATTAGCATTTTTAATGCAAAAATTATTGAATAATTCTGAATATTGTAATAAATTAGCCAGTAACGCTAAAAATATTGTTTATCGATTTGCTGAATCAGAGATTTTGAAATTGTGGGACGATGTTTTGGAGTTTTCAAGAGCAAGTAAATAGTTTTTGGAGAGATGGCCGAGAGGCTTAAGGCGCACGCCTGGAAAGTGTGTNNGTGGGTTCGAATCCCACTCTCTCCGATTTTTAGGTTTATATTTTCTGCTATCTTCTCCAAGAGCCAATACCATCCCAGTAATAATTCAACAATGTATAAGCAACAGATGTATGTTTTGATGATTGCAAATATTTATCTGAATTAGTTATCGAGTAAAATACATCTTGCATACCCTCTATTGTTTTGTTTGATATCTGATGACCATATTGTCTAATGGCTGCATAAACCATCTTTATTTCTGTTGCATATTGTTTTCTGCTCGCTTGGAATTCTTGTTCACAAGTAGGAGATGCAGGGTTAGGTTCAATGGAGATCATAAAATCTATTGCTGCTTCTAATAATTCTTTTGAAACTTCTCCATCATCATAAAAAAAATGCTTAGCTTGAGATGTTTGCTCGACAATTTGATTTTCATCAATAGATATCCGACACATTTTGTTTTCCATATATGCCAGAAAATCGACTCCTGAATAACCATCAGCTGAAGCTGTAAACAATTGTTCAAACCCATAAATTTTTATTTGTTTAGCTTCAGTTATTGATAATGGGCAAAATGCTCCGCCTGGTTCTCCAAACATAAAATGATCGCCCTGGTTGCTACCACAATGCTCGCAATGATTTATATAATATTTATCTTCAATAGATTTGCTGAAGTCATAATAATAATTTGAAGAAAAATTTTGCATAATTGTTAGCGTCTCTTCATTTAACCATTTAACATAAGTTATAAAAAAATCATATTCAAATTTAACCCATTCGCTATTACTATTACCTTTATCTTCGTCATATATATCTTCGATATGTTCAGTGCCTCTTGGGATTAAGAAGCCAAACACTTTAGTAATTTTATGACATTTCCAACACTGTTCTTTGGATTCAACAATGTAGAATACTTTTGTACGAATATTTGGTTCTATATAAATAGCCTGCTCTCTTTTTGGTATCCATTTTTCAAATGGCAGAGTTTCTCTTTCTTCAGGAATAAACCAGGCTTTGGTTTTATTATCCCATATAGCACTCAACTGTTTTGCTTCATCTTTTTCAGCATACGGTACTATTAAGTATTGCCTAATCTTAAGCGTGTTATTATTGTAAATATTACTATTAGTAGTATTTAATTTTTTGAACAATTTACGCCAATATTCAATAATAATTTCTGAGATCATAAATTACTCTCTATATTTTTAAAATTAATTTAACAAATCATGTTCTAGTAATTGTTTGATCAAATATCTCAACATTATTATAGGCATATTGTCAACCTAACTAGGTTGTTATTAATTATATATCCAGTTTTTCTACCCAATCTGTCATGGTCATTGCTCTTCCTCTTGTTAGCGACAAAAAATCTTATAGTTTTTTACATTATGGTTATTGCGAAAGATCCTCAAGCAGTTGTGCATGCGCTTTCTAAAAATTAAATAGCTAGATGAAGGGGTGCACCTTAGTACGGTATTTATTATTACCACCTATGAGAATAAAAATGCCAGCTATCAAAGCCTATTTTGATAGACTAATTTAGGTTTAGCAGTGTTAGCTAAAAAGATCATTTGATTATTTTCTTTGATATAAAACCTAACATTATCTTTAATATCACCTAATGGTTGAAAACAGATTGCCATAGAATCCTGTTGTGGCTTATTGTCTACCATGACTCCTATATCAGCAAACGCATTCATTAACACAGAAATAATAGAACTATTATTTAATTTAGGGTTTACTCTAACATGATTTAATTCAAATAAAACGTCATGAATTTTTCTTGGATCATCGATTGGTATAATGAACGGATTATGATTGGATGTTGCGGTAAACAATTGTATGCACTGTAACATTTTTAATTTTTCATTAATAATAAATTCAAACTGATGATTATGTTTAATATGCTTTTTAAAAGAAACTGAAAAAGCATTAATTAAAATTTCTTTAGCGTGGAGCATACGGTATCGTGCCTATATAAAAAATTATCATTATTATTTATTGATATCGGCAATATATTTAGATATTTTAGGTTTAGTTATTTAATAATTTTGTGATATATTTGCCCCTATGACTAAATTAAAAGCCTCTTATAGCTGTAATCAGTGTGGTGCATTGTCTCCGAAATGGGCTGGTCAATGTATGGACTGTAGTGCTTGGAATTCCATCAGCGAAATTATCTTAACTAACAAGACTAGTAAGTTTGCCGGATTTGCGGGTTTAGAGTCGCACGGTGGAATTACGGATCTTGCGGCTATCGAGATTAACGAGCATTCTTATTTTACTACAGGTCTTGCAGAGCTAGACAGAGCACTTGGGGGGCATGGTATAGTTTCTGGATCGGTTATTTTAATTGGTGGCGATCCTGGTATTGGTAAGTCAACCATACTATTACAGGCTTTAGCAGATATAGGCACTAGGTATTCAGCATTATATGTCACCGGAGAAGAATCATTATCTCAAGTTAAAATGCGTGCTGATCGTTTAGGATTAAATAATTCCAGCATAAAATTGCTAGCCGAAACTAATGTGGAGGTCATTTTACAATTAGCCATAGAATTACATCCGAAAATCATAGTTTTAGATTCGGTACAAACTATATACACTGAAATGCTGCAAGCGGCCCCTGGATCGGTTAGCCAAGTGCGTGAATCTGCGGCTCAGGTAGTACAATTTGCTAAAAAAACTGGGATAGCGGTTATTCTTATTGGCCATGTTACCAAAGATGGGGCTTTGGCAGGTCCTCGTATTTTAGAGCATATGGTAGATACGGTATTATATTTTGAAGGTCAAATAGATAATCGCTATAGGATCCTAAGGGCTATCAAAAATAGATTTGGTGCGGTAAATGAGCTAGGTATATTTGCGATGACAGATACTGGTCTTAAGGGGGTTAACAATCCATCGGCCTTGTTTTTATCAAGAGATAGTGAATCAGCAACTGGTAGTATTGTTATGGCAACTAAAGAGGGCAGCAGGCCATTGTTAGTCGAAATTCAGGCTTTAGTAGATGAAAGTCATATGGCGAATCCTAGAAGATTGTGTGTTGGCATGGATCCTAATAGACTAGCATTAATTTTAGCTGTGTTACATCGTCATTGTGGGATAATAACATATAATCAAGATATTTTTGTTAACATTGTCGGTGGTGCTAAAATTACCGAGCCAGGTATTGATTTACCGGTAATATTAGCTATCTTGTCTAGTTTAAAGAACAAACCATTACCAAGAAATTTAATTGCTTTTGGCGAGATAGGTTTAACTGGGGAGATCCGTCCAGCGGCAGATGGTCAGGCGAGATTAAAGGAGGCAGTTAAATTAGGTTTTAAGCAAGCAATTATTCCTAAAGCCAATATGCCGAGCAAATCAAACATGAAGGGCATAGAATCAATGGATATTATGCCAGTCAAATTTTTACAGGAGGCAGTACAATGAGTCAAGATATTATTTTAACAATGCAAAAAGTTACTAAAATTGTGGGTGCGGGTACGATTAGTCGCAAAATTCTTGAAGATGTATATTTATCTTTTTTTTACGGTGCTAAGATTGGAGTGGTTGGTATTAATGGTTCCGGTAAATCGACTTTGTTAAAAATTATGGCAGGATTTGATAATAATTTTTCAGGTGAAATGGTTTATAGAAAAGGTTTGAAAGTTGGATATTTAGCGCAAGAGCCAATATTAAATTCAGAAAAAGACGTACGCGGTAATATAGAAGAAGCAGTTGCTGACACTAAGCAATTACTAGATAGATTTAACGAAATAAGTAATCAATTTGCCCAAGAGTTATCTCCCGAAGAGATGGATAGTTTATTAACTGAACAAGGAAATTTACAAAATAAGATTGATGCAGCTAATGCCTGGGATTTAAATCGACATTTGGAAATTGCAGCTGATGCTCTGCGGTTGCCTGCTTGGGATGCTAAAGTAAGCGAATTATCTGTGGGAGAAAAACGTCGTGTTGCACTTTGTAAATTATTATTATCTTCTAATGACGTTATTTTGCTGGATGAACCTACTAATCATTTAGATGCAGAAAGTGTTGCTTGGCTACAAAGGTATTTGCAGGAATTTGCAGGCACAGTAATTATGGTCACTCATGATAGGTATTTTTTAGATAGCGTAGTTAATTGGATTTTAGAAGTTGATAGAGGGCGTACTATACCATTTGAAGGTAATTATTCTAGTTGGTTAGAGCAACGTGATAAGCGTTTAGAACAAGAAAAATCTCAAGAAGTTGCACGTCAAAAAAATATTCAATCAGAATTAGAATGGGTAAGAAGCGGGGCTAAAGGTCGGCATGCTAAAAGTAAAGCCAGATTATCGCGCTTTGATGAGCTGAATTCTAGAGAATATCAAACTCGTTCAGAAACCAAAGAGCTTTATATTCCACCTGGTCCTCGTTTAGGTGATTTGGTATTAGAAGTTAATGGCGTTAACAAAAGTTTTGGCGAGTTAGTATTAATAGAAAATTTAAATTTGAAGGTACCAAAAGGTGCGATTGTTGGGATTGTTGGACCAAATGGTGCTGGAAAATCTACTTTTTTTAAAATGTTAGTACAACAAGAAAAGCCAGATAGTGGTAGTATTATATTTGGGGACACTGTTAGTATTTCTTATGTAGATCAAACACGAGATAAATTAATTGATAATAAAACAATTTGGCAATCGGTTTCTGATGGATTAGACATTATTACGGTTGGTCAATATCAAACCCCATCAAGGGCGTATGTTGGAAAATTTAACTTTAAAGGTTCTGATCAGCAAAAATTAGTGAAAGAATTATCTGGTGGGGAGCGTAACAGGGTACATTTAGCTAAATTGTTAACTAGTGGTGGAAATGTATTATTATTAGATGAGCCAACTAATGATTTAGATGTGGAAACTTTACGTGCTTTAGAAGAAGCTTTATTAGATTTTCCTGGGGTGGTAATGGTTATATCTCACGATAGGTGGTTTTTAGATAGAATTGCAACCCATATCTTAGCCTTTGAAGGTGAAAGTAAAGTTGTTTGGTTTGAAGGTAACTATTCAGATTATGCACAATCCAAAATTAAAGAATTAGGGGATTTAGCTTTACAGCCACACCGTATTAAATATAAAAAAATTATTAAATAATTTCAGGAATATCTTGATATGCGACAAAAAAACAATCTTACTTTAGGTGGAGTATTATTAGTAGCCGGCACATGTATTGGTGCTGGCATGATAGGTGTACCGGTTAAAACTGCAGCGGCAGGTTTTTATCCTACGGTAGTTGCGTTTGTTATTATGTGGGTCTTGATGATCCTAAGTGCGTTATTGTTTTTAGAAATTTGTTTAGTTTTCAAAGGTGAAATTAATTTTATTTCTATGATCAAAGAAATCTTAGGAAATACTAATAAAAAAATCTCTTGGGTTGTTTACTTGTTATTTATGTATTCTATTATGGCTGCATATACTTCTGGTGGAGTTACCTTAATTAACCAAATTATACCAATGAATTTTTATCTTGCCATTCTGATATTTTTGTTGCCATTTGCTTACGTAATATATCTGGGATCTAAATTTATAGACTTAATCAATAGATTTTTAACTATAGGATTAATAATTTCTTTTATTTTATTGTGTGTGACTGCTGTATTTTTTGGTGATAATTCTATGCAAAGCATCAGCAATTTTTCTTTTGTTGGTAATGTTAAATTTATATTGTTTGCATTGCCTATTATATCAACAACTTTTTGTTATCATGTAATTATTCCATCTTTAAAATCTTATCTAAAGGAAGAAATACAACCACTTAAAAAAGTTATTTTAATAGGTACTACTATACCTTTGATAGTTTATATTATTTGGCAAATTGTAATATTATTGTTAATTCCAGTGTTTGGGGATGATGGTTTGATTAGTATGTTATCTTGTAATAAAAATCCAGCGGATAGTATAATTAATTATTTAATGATTCATGGTCAAAATAAAAGTGTTTTGATTTTTATAGTAACTTTTTTATTTTGTGCTTTAACTAGTTCTTTGCTTGGAATAGCTTGGGCATTATCAGACTTCTTAGCTGATGGGTTTAAAATAGTTAAAAACAGCAAGGGTAAATTATTTTTAACAGTGCTAACATTTATGCCACCGATTATTTATAGTATATTTTTCCCTGCTGGATTTTTAAAAGCAGTTGGTTTTGCAGCGGTACTTTCTTCTATGTTAACCATTGTATATCCATCGCTTATGGTATGGAAATTGCGTCACAAAAAATTTATTTATCATCCAAATTTAATGGATAATAGTCGTTATAAAGCACCTATTAGTAGTAAATTAATAATAGTTATTATGTTGTTTGGAGTGTTTATTATGCTTTTAGAGTGTATAAATAATTTTTAGGGATTTATAAATGAGTATATTTAAAAAAATAAATTATCACTATTTAAAAGGTATATGTTTAGTTGCTGGCACATGTATTGGGGGTGGAATGATAGGTGTTCCGGTTAAAACTGCTGGAGCAGGATTTTATCCAACCATACTAGCATTTTTTGTTATTTGGGCAGTTATGACAGCAAGTGCCTTACTTTTTTTAGAAGCTTCTTTATCTTTTGTGGGGCCAGTTAATTTTATTTCTATGACTACCAGTATTTTTGGGCGAGTTGGTAGAAATATTGCTTGGATTATTTGCTTGTTATTTATGTATTCTATCATGGCAGCATATGCATCTGGCGGTGCAGCTTTGTTAGTAGAATTATCGCCAATACCAATCCATGGTTATGTAGCATCAATAATATTTATGTTGCCATTTACTACGATAGTATACTTAGGTACTAAGTGGGTGGGATTTTTTAATAGATTGTTAATGATCGGATTAATAATTTCTTTTATATTATTATGTCTTAGTCTTTTTTTCCCAGAATCTGACACAGTAATCACCACTGCTAATTTGTCAAATGTTGTTAATTTCAAGATTTTGTTAAAAGCATTGCCATTGATTGTTGTTACATTTGGTTATCATGAAATAATTCCACCGTTAAAATCTTATTTACGAGAAGAAATAATTCCTCTTAAAGTAGCTATAATACTTGGTGGCATTATCCCATTGATTGTTTACATTACTTGGCAATTTTTAATTATGTTATTAATTCCGTTAACAGGGGTTGATGGATTAGATGAAATGTTATCTTCTAATGTTAACCCAAGTAGCAGTCTTATCAATTATATATCTGACAATTATAATAATAAAAATATTTTAAGGTGTTTTGCGAGTTTTTCTTTTTTTGCATTAACTTGTTCTTTAACAGGAAGCTCTTGGGCATTGTTTGATTTTTTTGCCGATGGTTTAAGTATATTTA
This sequence comes from Francisellaceae bacterium UBA6186, assembly GCA_002422785.1. Lineage (GTDB taxonomy): Bacteria > Pseudomonadota > Gammaproteobacteria > UBA6186 > Azoamicaceae > UBA6186. The sequence goes on along the minus strand of DITK01000017.1, from coordinate 11,306 downwards.
GAAATAAAAAAGGTAGATTCTTTTTGAGTCTGATTACATTTGTGCCGCCAATTATTTATGCCATAGCTTTTCCTGGTGGGTTTTTGAAAGCATTAAGTGTGGCTGGTGCATTTTCAGCAATGATTATGATTATTTATCCAGTGATTATGGTTTGGAAAATACGTATTCATCAACAAGGTATCGTACATAGCAATATAAATTCTATCAATAATGAAAAATATCGGGCACCATTTGGTAAGATATTAATGGGTATGATTTTTTTCTTTGGGGTTGGGATAATAATTTTAGAAATTATTAATCATTTTTAATTCCATTTTCCTGCCATCAACAGTGGGGCATATACATCTTGTTCCATTGTCATAGTAATGCTATTTTGTTCTGCGATACTTGGTGCTCTGTTTAAAAAAGTAATTTTAGGTGCATTGCGAATAATAGCTAAGGGTGTTTGTTCGTTACCTTCTCCCATTATTAAAACACTAGAAGTTGCCAGTGCATCTAATAGATTGATGTTGGTAACCTTAAGTGGGTTGTTATAAAGATCTGGTTTTCCGACATAAGAATACAGTGGTTTAAAACCACACCAGCCAAGACAGATCCCAGTTACTCCTGTGCGCATTGGAGTAGTATGGCTATCGGTTATAATAATGCCTAAATGTTTTATAGAGTATTTACGACGCAAATAATTCCAAATACAATTAGCAGTTTTTGTAATATCTTTGGGATATAAAATATAGACATCTTGACCGTTAGATTCATCAATGCCAGCAGATGGGATTATAATATTATTTTTTATAGTTAAATAAATGCCATAAGGATTATATGTAGTTTGTAAAATTGCATCAGCTTCTTGTTTAATTAATTGTTCTTTAGAGATGTTTTCTTTGTTAATAATTCTGGCTTGACATATGCTAATAATTTTAGATGTTATAGCAATAATATCTTGTTCTTTAATCGAAGTTAGATAAAGATCAAGAATTTTTTCTAGTGATTCAGAAGCTTCAATAAGATGAGTTTTAATAGCTATAATTTGCATAAATTTTATCCTATGATGGGCCCCACCTTACAGACAACGTGGAGATTTAGGTAGATTAGCAATACGACAAGCTTGGGCTATTCCATCTGGGAATAGTTTAACAAATAGCAAACTATCTAGTTTTAGATCAGGGTTTTTATTTTTTGCATAATTAATTAATGCTTTAGTTGAAGGTGGTATAACGAATTCTTGATAAAAATCTTGCAATAGATTAATTATAATAAAATGCAGATCAGTTAAATTAATATTTTCTTGTTTAGCGATCGATCTGATTAAATTAAGATTTCGATTATTTAGATTATCAAATTTATTATTTACCATGTTATATTTTTATCATGTTGTAATATTAAATCAACAAATTCGTCATAAGAAACTAATTTAATAGATTTAATATCTTGGTAAGCTGTAAGCAATCCCCTTGCAGTTACATCTAGATCTAATGCATATATCTTTAGTAAAGAAGTGTTATTGTTTTTTATAGTTAGACCTAAATATACACCATCTTGCAGCAAGATTAAACTATCTGTTTTCGTATTGTTATTTAAATAATTACAATATAATTGTTTAAATAATGGTTGATAGTCTAATCCGTATGAAAAAATATTTAGCAGCATGTGGTTATTATATTTGATGTGTGAATGTATAGCAATCTTAGACAATATAGGTAATGCTTAAATAGGATAGACTAAAAAGTTAAAATTATATCATGTTTCTTATATAAATCGTTTAAATTGTGTAAAGACAATTCTATAATATTAAGATTTGGAATGAGGTTTAATTTTAATTGCTTTATTTTTTTAAGCATTGTTTGTTCTATATAAATATTTTGCAATGCAAATAATTTAAAAGCTTCTAATGTTTGATCTAATAAGCCACGATCCATTAGTGTATAATTTTGATTATTGAGTACTTGAAATGCTGCGTTTCCTATTAACAATATAGAAACATTATTTTCCATGCTGGCAATGCTTAATATAAATTCTAGCGTTTCTTCGCTATGTAAATTGCGTGCCGGAGAGTGATGATTAATTATTAGATATTTTTTTTTCATTTAAAACTGTATAACTTTATTAGTTATTTGAGAGGTGTCGATAAATTCCATCATACTACCAGGTTTAAATGGAGAGACAAGTTTTATTCCTCGTTTTTTACAAGAAGAAGTGCATACTGCGGCGTGTAATTGATTATGAGCTAATAACAAGATCCATCGATGATGAATTGCGGTATCGAGCAAAATATTACATCCATCTTGATAGAAAAAAATCATGTTCACTACCAAGCTTGGCTTTTTTAATAAGGCAGTAGTAAAATTATATGCAGTAGTAAAATTTTCTAAGTTACCAGATTTAATGCTTATTAGAAAATTTATACTAGACTGCATACATTTTATTTTAGTTGCGTCTACCAGAAAACATGCTTAAAATTTGTAACAGATTAATAAACAGATTATATATTTGAACATAAAGGGTAATAGTTGCCATTATATAATTTTTTTCTCCGCCGTTGATAATTTGGCTGGTTTGAAAAAGAATCATTCCAGAGGATATCAAGACAAACATTGAAGAAACGGCAAGATGCATGATTGGTATATTCATAAATATTGTCATTAATCCAGCAATAAATGCAATGGTAAATGCGGCGAACAAAAATCCAGCAAGATAGCTGAAGTCTTTGCGAGATAAGGTTGCATAGCATGATAAGGTAAAAAATATTGCACCAGTCAATCCTAAACTAGTAGCAATAAGTTCTGAGCCGTTAGCATAATGAGCAAGTGTCATATTTACTATTGGCCCCAAAGTAAACCCAAAAAATCCTGTAAACAAAAATACCGCTACAATTCCCCAAGCACTATTTTTTGTAGTGTTTACCAAGTAAACCAATCCAAAGTTAATTAATAGGGTGGGTGCCAAGCCTAAAAAAGGTGCTTTAACTACGGACGACAAAAAAGCGGTAAATGCACTAAACAATAGGGTCATGGACAACAAAATATAGGTATTACGAATTACAGAATTAGTTTCAACAAAACTTGTTGAGCTAGTTCTTTTTATTAAGCTATTTGCGTTGTTTCTTAGCATATGTAGACATCCTCCAATATTTAATGTCGTTTTTAAACTGATATACTAGTTATTATAACATAGTATATATAATTCAGTGTAGGCATTAATACACAATATTTTATTTTACAAATCTACTTCTTCGTCATTATCATTATAATCTAGGTCTTCATTTTCGAATTCCAAATGCTCTTCTATAGTCATTGGTTGAAAAAATAATATTTCAGTTTTATTTGAATTTCCCACTAATTTTGAGATCATATCGCTGCTGAATTCATAGCCATCTTCTATTGCTTGAGCAATTTCCTCTTCAAATTTGCTGATATTATTGCTGCTGCCTTGAATGAGTTTAAAAGGTTTCATAAATTTTCTCCGTAACTTATATTAAATTCTATAATTTTGACCTGTAATATACCATATACTTTAGCATTTTTTTATATTTTATTAAATTTATTTTTTGGTTGTTTATTGTATACTAACCGGATACAATGTGTCGTGCTTTTGGGAGAGGTGGCTGAGTGGTCGAAAGCGACGGTCTTGAAAACCGTAGAGGGGGCGACTCCTCCCAGGGTTCGAATCCCTGCCTCTCCTGGATAAACCTTTTAGGGAGGAAATTTTTTTGGTAAAGCCTTTAATCAATGTTTTGGTGGTTGATGATCATCCTATAGTTAGGGAAGGAATTTCTAGCATATTGGAAGAAAATAATATATGCGTAGTTGGCCAGGCAAGTAGTGGTGAAGAAGCAGTAAGAATGGTAAGGGATAAAAGCCCTCACGTTGTTCTTATGGACGTTAGAATGCCGGGTATTGGCGGGCTAGAAGCAACTAAAAAAATCATTAAAAGTCACCCACACATTAAAATTATAGCTTTAACAGTTTGTGGAGAGGAGCCTTTTCCATCAAAATTTTTGCAGGCTGGCGCCGTTGGTTATCTAACTAAGGAAGCCAATATAGCTGAAATGATCCATGCCATACAAACGGTTTATTCCGGAAAGTCTAAACATTATATAGGTCCTGATATAGCTCAACAGCTAGCTTTAAAAAATGTAGCGACTCCTAATGGTTCTCCGTTAGATATTTTATCCGAACGAGAGTTACAAATTATGATGATGATTACAGGTGGTCAAAAAGTACAAGAAATTTCTGACAAGTTATGTTTAAGTCCAAAAACAGTTAATAGTTATCGATATAGAATGTTTGATAAACTTAATGTCACAAGTGATGTTGAATTAACACATTTAGCTATTAGACATAAAATTTTAGATACGCTAGAGAGTTCTTAAAAAATTTGGATTTAAAAAATTTTTTACATAATTTGCCGCAGGTTCCTGGTGTATATAGCATGCTAAATTCCAAGAATCAAATTATCTATGTTGGAAAAGCTAAAAATTTAAAACATCGAGTTAACAGTTATTTTCAGTCTAAAACCGGTAAAAATATCAATTTAAAAACCAACGCTTTAATTGCAGAGATCAAATCAATAGAAATAACAGTTACTAAAAATGAAATAGAAGCTTTATTGCTAGAAAATAAACTAATTAATCAATTACAACCTAAATATAATGTTATTTTTCGTGATGATAAAACTTATCCATATATACTTATAACTCATGAAAAATATCCAAGTGTTGTATATTGTCGTGGTAAAAACAATCAAAAAAATGGTACTTTGTACGGTCCGTATCCTAATATAAAATCTGTCAAAACCAGCTTAGATTTATTATATAAAATTTTTAAATTACGTAGTTGTAATGCGGTTTTTTTTAAAAATAGAAGTAGACCATGCTTGGAATATCAATTACAGCGGTGCGCTGCTCCTTGTGTTGGCTTAATCGATACAGAGCATTACAATAGAGATATAGAAAATGTAACATTATTTTTGCAATCTAAGTCAAAATTACTTATTAAAAATTTAACTATAGCGATGCAAGAGGCATCTTTAGCGATGAACTATGAATTAGCAGCGAAACTTAGAGATCAGATTAGTTCTTTGTCATTGTTGCAAAATGAACAAACTGTTCTTAATAAAAAAGCTATTGATGTGGATGTAATTGCTGTGTCATCAAGTCCCAAATTGATTTGTATTCATTTATTACGTATTAGACAGGGGGATATTTTATATAGTAGGCAATTTTTTTCTAAAAATACTATATTAACTATAAATAACCATAATGAAGAATTTTTAGAAGAGTTTATTTTGCAAAATTATTTAATGGAGCCGATGGATCCTAAAATTAATAATCACAAAGAGATCCAAATATCGGAAATACTAACTAGTATTAAGTTAAAAAAATCTGCAGCGATATCTAAGCTGATTAACATAAAATTGTTTTCTGCTAAAAGCGGAGATAAGTTAGCTTGGCAAAAAATTGCTCAAAATAGTGCCGATGAATCATTACATAGCAGGGTAGTTGAGTATAGAAGGCAAAAGAATAATTTGCAGACTTTGACGGATTTAATAGGTAGAACTAAGCCCGTAGAGCGGATTGCATGCTTCGATGTTAGTCATACAACAGGCAAAGAAACTATGGCTGCATGTGTAGTTTTTAATGTTTTTGGTAAAGAAGCATCTAGTTATAGGTTATTTAATATAAAAACTACCAATCCAGGGGATGACTATCAGGCTTTAGAAAAAGCTATATCTAGATATATGGAAAAAATTATTTTGCAAGCTAATTTGGTTCCGGATTTATTAATAATTGATGGCGGTAAGGGGCAACTCGCTATTGCTGAAAAAGTTATGGATAATTTTAAATTACTAATGGATGAAAAAAGCTTAATAATTAATTTATTAGCTATTGCTAAAGGAAAGGAAAGAAAACCAGGATTAGAAAAAATTTATTTAACATCAAAAGGATTAGAATTAAACTTGCAATCTAGTAGTCAAGTTTTTAAAATGTTACAAAGGATTAGAGATGCCGCACATCGTTTTGCCATAACCTCTCATCGTAAAAAAAGAGATAAACTAATAAGAAAAAATTCATGAATAAATTTTTAAATATACCAAATACTTTAACTATATTAAGGATCTCGTTAATACCTATTTTTATAATAGTTTTTTATATTCCCTGTCAATTCCATTATTGGGCATCAAGCATAGTATTTATGTTGGCGAGTCTTACTGATTATCTAGATGGGTATTTAGCTAGAAAGTTGCAGCAAGAATCGGCATTTGGAAAATTTTTAGATCCAGTTGCCGATAAATTAATTGTGGCAGTAGCATTAGTGTTGTTAGTTGAAGAGCAATCGAGTGTCTGGTTTACAGTACCGGCAGTAATTATTGTATCTAGAGAAATTACGGTTTCCGCTTTGCGTGAATGGATGTCTGAAGTTGGTAAAAGCGCTAGTGTAGCGGTATCTTGGCTTGGTAAATTGAAAACAATTTCACAAATGGTAGCTATTTGTATGTTGCTAGCTATTCCTCCAGATTTTAGTGAAAGGCTATTGGCAGCTGCATATATATGTTTATATATAGCTGTAGTATTAACCATTTGGTCGATGCTGATTTATTTATGGGCATCTAGAAAAAGTTTTTAAACTTTATGATTATTATATTAAAATTTTTATATTTCTAACAGTTGATACATAAATCAACCATTAGAAATGGTTTCGTTACAATTATATAGATGATAGTCTAGGGCTGGTTTCGGGGCTAACTCTAGAGTGTGATTTATCTAATAAATTTATAGCATCTATGGTTACTGTAGGATCAAGATCACTCGTCACACAACTAGCCTTGTTTATTGCGCATTTTAATTCAAAATGATTTAACAATGTATTTCCATTAGGGCTGCTGTCTGTTGCTGTTGATGGAGATAAATGTTCTGTGGTTGATGAACTAATAATATTGTTTTTTAAAATTTCTAATTGTTCTAATAATAAATTTGTGTTTTCGGTGACAATATATGTTTCTGACCTTGATTTTTTTATAAAATCACTAATTTGTTTAGTAAGTTTTACTTCTTCTTTGATAGCATCATGTTGGTCAATTATGTGTTTGGCATCTTGGAGTTTATTGTGTACTATAATTAGGCCATCTAATAATAGTTCTAAACATTGTTGATTGGCATTTATTTTAGAAAATAATTGTTGAATATTTTTTTCTAAAATTAAATTTTCTTCTGGATTAAGAATTAATTTTGTTTTTTCAGATGATAATGATTTTTCGTTATAAGCTTTAATTTGTTCGATTATTTTATTTAAATTAATTTCCATTTGATCAAAGTTTTTTTTGAAAGATTTCAATGGCTGATCAAGCTCTTTTTTCGTTATTTGTGAAGTTTTTTTGAAAACTTCTTTAATATCTATAGTTTTATCTGATTTGTCTGACAATGAAAAAGTATCTTCTAGAGTGGTTGTTAATTGTTTAATGGTTTCATCATAATTAATAAAATTTTGATCTAATTCTGTAGATAATATTTCAAAACCGATTTCAATTTCTTTTATGTGTCCCATTAGTTTAGCAAAAGTTGCATTCATAAATTTAATCCTTATTGGTGTATATATAATAAATTGAAAATAATATTAAATAGTTTTTCGCATTATTAAATCATAATTTTTGTGAATAAATTTGTTACTAATATTTTGATATTACTCATGTGCGTGTAATTGCAATAGTAACTAATAAAGTTTGTTAGTATGATGATATTTTATTTTAAGAGGATAATTAAGATGCATGAAACAATAATTAATGAATTAATAGATCTGTTTAACGGTAATCAACCAGCAATAGAATTAATTATTAATTTTTTCACTAACAATACATGTAATATTGATCATCAAACAATTATATCAGATGTTACACGGCTTTTAAGCGCAATAACACCAGATAGTGATATTAAAACAGATCTCGAATGTTCTGTTATAGATAATGTTCTAAGCAACATAAAAAGGCAACAAGATTTTGTAGATCTCGCTAGTTCTTCTGCACCTAGAGCCGAATTTTTGCCAAGTTTTTCCAACAACAGATCAGCATCATCATCTGCAACAGAAGAATTAATTATGAAATTGGCGACATCGATAGAGTGTTTTAGAGAATCAGAGCTTCAACAACCATTATGCAAACCTTATAAGTGTGATGATGGGGTGTTAGGTATGATAGAAGTGTCACATAATGCTGCAATGTTTAAGATCCCAAGCCAAGGTGGTAATTGTTTAGAATTAGATGAATGTTGGTGTGATGAAGGGTTATCTAGGAATAATCCGGATAATATTAGAACATGCATGGAAGATAATATTATACAGACTATTACCAAAAAAATTACTGATAAAAACAAGAAAATAAGGCTGATTAATATTGGTAGCGACAGAGTTGGATTAATTATTATTTTAGCAAAACTTAGTCTTAATGGATATGAAAATATCGATATTCAAAATGTAGAATTATTGAGCATGAAAAATTATGTAGAACATCCTACAAAAGATCAGGAATATTTAAATTTTTTAAAGGCAACATTCGGTAATTCTTGCTCATACAAAATGATGTTTAGTGATAATAATCAAGATGCCTTTAATAGCGATGTTATTAATCTACCAGAAGCTGCAATAACTATAGTATTTGCAGAAGATTTGGGCGGGGTTGATAAAGCTGACTATCAAGATAAATATAAAAAGATTATTTCAAATGTGATGCAAAAATTGGACGAAAGTCCATTACATAATAAAACCGGGAATATATTTATTAGTGAACATACCGGTGAGTTGCTACCATATGAACGTATGGGTATCGGGAGAAGATTATATTATTGACTTAAATCAAGCAATAAACATAAAATGTTATCAATCAAAAATTTTTAATTGTCAAATTAGGATTTTGCAAATGCCAGATATAATAGATGAAAACGACATAGCATTGAAGTCACGAGGAGAGTTTTCAGGCTTCGGTAATGATAGCATTAAACGTATTATAGATTTTTGTATGCCGAGAGCTTTATTTTCCATAAGAAGAGTTAGTAGTGCTTTCTTAAAATTGCCGACTGATGCTGCTGATAAAACTTCTTATATAGAAAAACGTTTGTCGAAGATTTGTGTAAGTGATGATTTAGCTATATCCTTTCTCATTCCTGGAGCAGCACCCCAACAAGCGCATCAATGGATCTGTTACACTATACCACCAGTTGGAATGCCTCCAACTGCAGGCTCAAGGTTATCTTCGTTCACTTTTTTGCAAGAAACAGCTTTTAATTCCCCGCATGCTATAGCTAACTATTCTTTGCTACAAAGAATTTCTTTGGCGTGGAGCTACGAAGGAACCTTTATAAGTGAAGTACTAGGTGTGAATAATTTTGCTAATACGCCATTAGAAATGGTTGTGAATAGTGAAAATATTAGCTATATGATAAATCATAATAATTACCATAATATGATGATAACACCAATACCTATGAGTAATAATAATCTAATAATTCAAAAATTAGCATTCCTAGGTGTAACTCAAGCAGAATTTAATAAAATTCAATTACAGATTAGACAATTTATTATCTTAAATCAGATTGCTCTTGATAGAAAAGAAATAGATTTTATAACCGACAAAAAAAACGAAGCTTTATTTCTTAGTGGTAAGTTAATAAATAGCATAAAACAGCTAATAGCGATGTCGCCAACAATACAACAATTTGGTGGTAACGTAGCTAATAGTCATGAAAATACTGGCAATTTAATTAAACCTAAATTGTCTAGTATTTGCAATTTGTATAAACACAGCAGTAATAGAATAGATTATTTAGTTGTATGGTTGCAAAATCATTTGCAAAGCTTAGGTATTTATCAAGATTCTACTCAACATATACCAACAAGCTTAAGCATTAGCCAGACTATATATGGTCACATAAATCAAGAATTAGATTCGGTGATTTATTTATTACAATCTGATTATTTAACTGCATACGATATAGAAGTTTCTAAAGCCAATGGTTATGATCTATATATGTTGCAAGCTAAAACAGAAGCAGAGGCAAACAGAAGAGGAAATGCAGTACTAATATTCTCTGCTAATAATGTTTCTACTTCTTCCGTACAACAATTGACTGATGAACCTACAACCACTGAGCAGATAGCTGCTGCTTATAGTAGTAGACATTGCATAATACAATAGGCGTTCATTTAAAAAACTCGGTGGGTAAATTTAAAAGTGCACTACAAATGCGATGGGTATCGGGAGAAGATTATATTTGTGATCTGCTACTAAATTAATGCAATCCGAAGAATTGTCAATGTTATTCTTCGGGATTGTTATGGTGACCATGAGTATGGTTATGATTATGATCCCCATGCATTTTTAAAATTTCTTTATGTTTAACTATTTGGCGATCTAATTTTTCTCTCAATTTATGTAGAGAGTCGTACATATCTTCGCTGCTTGCTTTAGCAAAAATTGGTTCTTTTTTGCCACACAAACATACCTCAGCTTCAGCTTGCTGTAAATAAGGGTGAGTAGTATCAATTTTTAAAGTTACATGCACATTAGTAATGTGATCAAATTTATGTTGCAATTTATGTACCATATTTTTTACATTTGATTCTAATGCCGGGGTTAGATCAATATGGTGGCCTGATATAGTAACATTATTTGCGTTCATAATATTAAACTCCTGTATAACTAATAAAATATAAAAATAACTATATTATTATAACATATAAACAATTAAACAATAAGCCAATAAAGCTATTTTTTACAGATTACATAATAAAGTTGTTAGCATATATTCCGTTAATTGAAGTAAAACCCATTTTATACCACCTAAATAAGATTTGAAGTTTGTTAGTAGCTATGCTACCGTGGAATTTAAACGGTCCTTGATAGGATAATAAAATTGTTTGAAATTTGTACAATTTTTTAACAATATCGTCGTAAGGTAAAGTTATGAATGATATATCTTGTTGGGAATCAAAATATCAATCTTGCACTTATTCAGAGTCGCTGATTAATAAAATTAATCTACAGAATGAAAAATCAAATCATCAAGTAGATCTTTTACAAATCAAAAAAGCTATCTACTATGCCAAAAAATATCATGGTTCCCAAAAAAGATTATCTGGAGAACCCTATTATTCGCACCCGCTAGCAGTCGCTGAATTGGTTGCACCACATTGTTTTAAAACCGATATCTTAGTTACTAGCATATTACATGACACTATTGAAGATACAGATTTAACCAAAGATCTGATTGAACATATTTTTGATGCCAATATTGCCAGTAAAGTTGAGGATTTAACTAGGGT
>DITK01000056.1 GCA_002422785.1 Francisellaceae bacterium UBA6186 | reverse complement strand
CATGTCATACTATGTTTCAATTTTACGTCTCTCTTGGTAAACTTTCTTGCCAATTATATCAACGTAGTGCGGATGTATTCTTAGGTGTTCCATTTAATATTGCATCATATTCTTTGTTATTGATGATGATGGCGAGAGTTACTAATTTACAATTAGGAGAGTTTGTTCATACATTAGGTGATGCACATTTATATGTTAATCATTTAGAGCAAGCCAAGTTGCAAGTTGCAAGAGTGCCATTTGATTTGCCTGAAATGCTGATTAATCGAGAAATAAAATCTATTTTTGATTTTAAATATGAAGATTTTTGTTTAACAGATTATAATTTCCACCCAGCTATTAAGGCTCCTATTGCTGTATAGTTAAAAATAAGTTGTAAAATTCATGAATATTTCAATTATTGCGGCAATGACTGAAAATAAAATTATAGGTTTTAATAATCGTTTACCATGGAAAATAGCAGCAGAATTACAATATTTTAAAAAAATTACTTTAAATAAACCAATTATTATGGGATGGAATACTTTTGGTTCTATAAATAACAAGCCATTGCCAAATAGATGTAATATTGTTTTAACTAGGGATTTAAAAAAATTTAAAGATCATAAGGTATATGATAATTTAATTTTTGCAACAACTATCGAAGATAGCTTGCGATATGCTGGAAAATTTTATAACAATAAAAATATCGAGCCTAGCTATTCTGCTGAGCAAGAGATTATGATAATCGGTGGTAGAGAGATTTACAAACAATTTTTACCATTGGCTAATAAATTATATTTGTCTATTATCAAAAACAATTATACTGGTGATGTGTTTTTCCCAGAATATGATGTAAATTGTTGGAAATTAGTAAATAGAGAAGAATATTCAGAGTTTGTGTCAGAAATTTGGGTGCAAAATATTTAATATTATATAGAAAAATATACTGATGGTAAGTTATAGTAATTAATACATCAATCAGGGATGAAAATAGTGTCTGAATAAAATTCAAAAAATCATATTGCAACAGAATTAATTTCATGGAACAATTAATGTTGATAATTCTTAAGGAAAAGTAATCATGTTGAGATCAAAACATTTAAATTTGAACGGTCTAGAACTAGACGGTACAGACCCAATAACACCTAGGACTAGAGAATTTATAATACATAAAGGCATACAGGCTGAACAAAAGGATGGGTATATAATCGTCACTGGTAGTTTTTCTATCAATAAACAAGAAGTAGATAATTTTCTAGCTTCCAAAAGATCTGCTAATATACCAAAACCATAAAGAGTGCTGTTTAATTCATTTATTAATATACGTTGATTGCGTTGATAGAGATAGATCGACATGCTATATGTTCAGAAGCTCCAGAAAAATTAATTCCCTGGTTACTAAACTTATTTCTAAATGCTAACGCTACACACTAATTTAGAAATATTTAATATTATATAGAAAAATATAATTGCTAAAAAAGCACCAATAGGTACTGTCATGATCCATGATGCAAAAATGCTTTTTATAACATTTAAATTAAGAGCATGAATTCCTCTGGCAAGACCGATGCCTAAAATTCCGCCTATTAACGTATGGGTAGTAGAAATTGGCAAACCGGAACTGGATGCTAGCAATACAATAGAGGCAGTTGCGAGCGATGCAGCGAATGCTCGACTTGGGGTTAATTCAGTAATGTCATTACCAATAGTGGCGATTACTTTATAACCATAAGTTGCTAATCCTACTACTATACCGCCTGCACCTAACATTAGTAGCCACATAGGGATAGTAGTTTGAGAGGTTGTGGTGTGTACAATATTAACAACTGTCGCAGCTGGGCCTATTGCGTTAGCTACATCGTTAGAGCCATGTGCAAAAGCCATAGCACAGGCTGTAAATACTGTTAATATAGAAAAAATTTTTTCAACATTAGTAAAGTGAAATAGTAAATCAGCTTTAGGATCAAATTTTAATCGCTGAATATAAAATTGGCAAACAAGAGCTATCAATAAACTAAAAATAGCAGAATAAACAATATTTTGACTAAACGATAAATAAATTCCCAAATGGTATAATTTGCTGCCAGTTAATATCGCAATAATCCATATAGTTATGAATACATAGTATATTATAGATTTTTTAGCTGCGACCAAAGGTTTAGCTTGACTAAAAATAAATTTTTGAATTGAGGAAAAGATAATATAAGCAACTATTCCGCCTAATAATGGTGATAAAATCCAGCCAAATATAATATAAGCAATATAGTTCATATTAACGTAATCTATTCCTAATTGAGATATCCCCACACCTATGATGGCACCTACGATGGTATGGGTGGTAGAAATTGGCCAACCAAAATAGCTAGCTATAATTAACCAAGTGGCGGCAGATACTAAAGATGCTAGCATTCCTATGGCTAAAATATTTTGATTGATGATGTTAATAGATTGATCTGGATCAATTGCTAAAATAATANNATAGTATTAGTAACTTCGCTGCCAGCTAGCAGAGCACCTAAAAATTCAAAAACAGCTGCTATAAATAATGCTTGTTTGATAGATATAGACTTAGAACCAACTGCGGTACCCATGGCATTAGAAACATCATTAGCCCCTATACCCCACGCTAACAAAGAACTAAATATAATGGCAGCTATGAAATAAAAATTTTGAATATCCATATTTTTTATCTACTAAAATTTTCAATGAAAATTTTTTTCGTAAAACTGGCTCTTAAATAAAATCCTCGATTAACTGTTTTAATAATTTCCCCGCAACTTGTTAAGTAATTAACCAAACTATTTTTGCAAGTAGCAGCTTTAGGACGAATTTGTAAATAACGTCCGTACCTCGCAGATAATAGCTGAATATTTCCTAATTGGATCATTTCGGTTAGTTCCTGCCAATCATTTTCTAGAATAATAGCTTGTTGTTGGCTTGGTTGCCATAAAAATGATTTGCCAATACGACGATCAGGTAAACTTAAATTAGCTGACCATTCAATCGGAACCCATAATATTTTAGATAATTTCAGTTTAACTACCGATTGTTCCCATGAAATACTAGGAGTATTCAATGGGGCAGTGCATATATAGGTAGATTCTAGCGGAGATAAGGTTTGTGGGTTAATTGGTATGGTTTTTAATTCAATTCCTAATTCTGGAAAATCAGCTATCGGTAAATTGTATCCAGTAGCTCCTAAATATTTTTCTAACAATTGCCCTATCCAGCCTTTATTATGGTTTAATGACTTTGGGCAAGTGGTATTTAATAATCTGGACACTTCGGTTAGAGTCATACCGGCTATATTTTGACACTTGGCTAATAATTCTTTAACATTTTGCATATGGATACAATATCATTAGAGCTTGGTTGGAAAAAGGTATTATTGGCAGAATTTACTAAGCCATATATGCAAGAGTTAAAAAAATTTTTAGTGAAGGAAAAGCGAGATAAAAAAATTATTTATCCCAAAGGATCAGATATTTTTAATGCTTTTCAGTTAACTCCTATAGATCAAGTAAAAGTTGTGATTTTAGGGCAAGATCCTTATCACGGACCTAATCAAGCACACGGATTATGTTTTTCGGTTTTGCCCCAAATGGCTGTACCCCCATCATTAATAAATATTTATAAAGAGTTATATAGTGATCTAAATATTATGCCTGCAAAACAAGGTTGTTTAATAAATTGGGCCAAACAAGGTGTTTTATTACTAAACAGCATATTAACGGTAGAAAATGGTATCGCCGGCTCTCATCATAATAAAGGTTGGGAAAAATTTACTGATCAAGTAATTGAGATTTTAAATCAACAAAATAATCAAATTATTTTTTTACTCTGGGGTAATTATGCCGGGAAAAAATGTCAAGCAATCGACACCACTAAGCATGTGGTATTAACAGCACCCCACCCATCACCATTGTCGGCCAATAGAGGATTTTTTGGGTGTAAACATTTTTCTAAAGTTAATGAATTATTGCGACAATCTGGTAAAGAGCCAATAGATTGGCGAGTTTCTGGTAATCCATAAGGATATTTGTTAAATGAATTATTTTAAACATAATGATAACGAATGGTTTGTAGAATCAGTATCGTTAAATCATATAGCAGCCGCAGTTGGTACACCTTGTTATGTTTATTCAAAACAAGCAGTTATTGATAATTGGCATGCTTTTGATAGAGCATTTAACAATTATCCACATCAAATTAATTATGCAGTTAAAGCTAATAGTAATTTAGCGATATTAAATTTATTTACCAGTCTTAATTCTGGGTTTGATATTGTATCTATGGGAGAACTAAGGCGAGTATTAGCAACCAATTGCAATCCGGAAAAAATAATTTTCTCTGGAGTCGGTAAAAGCACCGCAGAGCTGACATATGCATTAAAAATTGGGATTGGGTGTATCAATGTTGAATCTGGATCTGAATTAATAAGAATAAATAATCTGGCAATAGAATTAAATATTATAGCCAATATTGCTTTTCGGGTTAATCCAGATGTAGATGCGAAAAGTCACCCATATATCTCAACTGGTCTTAAAGAAAATAAATTTGGGGTAAGCATGCTGGAAGCTAAAGACTTATATTTAATGGCCAGCACGTTGCCAGCAATTAATATTAAAGGTGTGGCATTTCATATTGGTTCGCAAATTACGTCATTAAGTCCTTTTTTAGATGCAATAGATAAAATTTTAGTATTAATACATGATTTAAAAAAAATCAATATTATACTTGAACACATTAACATAGGCGGTGGACTGGGAGTTGTTTATCAAGAAGAATTATTGCCAACTATTCAAGAATATATACAAGCGTTAATGCGTAAATTAAAAGTAACTAATTTACAGGTTTACATAGAACCTGGACGTGCTATGGTGGCAAATGCTGGGATCTTATTAACAAAAGTTGAATATATAAAAAAAATTCAATCGGATAATAAATCGATAAATTCTATAGAAAAATATTTTGCCATAGTTGACGCGGCTATGAACGATTTATTAAGGCCATCTTTATATAATTCTTGGCATGATGTTATTAATGTAAATATTAAATCTAATAAGGTGTTATTAAATCTTTACGATATTGTGGGGCCAATTTGTGAAACTGGAGATTTTTTAGCAAAGGATCGTTATTTAGCCTTAGAAGCTCATGACTTGCTTATGGTATGTACAGCGGGTGCTTACGGTTTTAGTATGAGTTCTAATTATAATAGTCGCCCCAAACCGGCAGAAGTTATGGTAGATAGCAATGCATTTCAAGTTGTTAGAGAGCGAGAAAGTTTCGAAGAATTATTTCGATTAGAAACCATATTTTAATAATTACGGTTAAAAATAAGACCTAACTTTTACCACTAATATAAAGTACCACTAATATAAAGTACCACTAATGTAAAGACCTTACACCATTCGTATATTAGAATAGGTTGTGCTAATATATTTATATAGTTACTTTGATAAATATGTTGGGGTACACCTTATGTTTAAAAAAGATAAATCCGCAAAAGCTACCACCGCCACAGATATTACCTCAACTGTAAATGACGATGCAGCAGAGGGGGGAGGGGATGATGGTTTTGTCGTTATACCAACACCGGGGACTGCAGACACAGATATAATAACTGATATTTTAAATGGTGCGAACATCACCATGCCATCATTAAACTCTAGCCATCCAGACGCAAGCAATAATCCCGAACAATATTGGCGAGAATATTTAAAAAAATATTATTATGCTCAATTTTTAGCTCATCAGTTAGCATATCAATTAGGCGATTTGGATAATAAGTCAAAGAATTTTGCCGATATTTATAATAGTTCTAAAATTCTCCATATAGCAGAAGAAAATTTGGTCGCTAGTAAACATCAATATATGCGTTTGGTGGTTTCTAATTTAGGTTTGGTTGGTTATATTTTGTTTGCTACTAAACCAGAGGATAATATTGATATTAAAATTATTTTTCGAGGCACTGATATTAAGTCAAGAACTAGTATTGACAGAGATGTATTTGAAGAAGGAGGAGCTGGATCTGCTAGTTTTATGGAAAATAGCAATTTAATTTTGTATCAAATATGTAAAGTGATAGAGAATATAAAATCTGACAATATTACAAAACCATTACCTATATCTGTTACTATAGCTGGCCATAGTTTAGGTGGTGCAGATGCACAAAATTGTTTCACTATCATGATGTTAGCAATAGCTGAAAATCTAGGCTATAACGAACAAGACCAAAAGATTGATCCTGCAATTGCCAGTAAAATTAACGAGTTAGCTATTAATAAATTGCGACTGTTTGTTTATAATTCAGCAGGAGTTCCTGCCGCAACTAGGGATTTAAGTATCGATATAGCTAAATTTTTATACGAACAGCAAGCAAATATGTATCGCCCTCAAATAGAAACTTATAATTATTTAGTAGCAGGAGATGTTGTACAAAATACTGGTGAAGCTTATGTATTAGATAATGTTCCTAAAGAGCATGCTATAGTAGACGTGTTATATGTAAAAAATACTAATATGCCACAACCAAGCAGTGTAGTTAAATCTTTACCACTAAACATCGCTAGTACGGTATTTACTCCTTTGAAGGTTTTTAAATTCGTAACTGATTTGAAAGATACAGCCCAACAATTGCAAGCCAGTAAAAGATTGCATACAGATAAATTATTATTACAACAGAATGGCTCTGGCAATCAAGAGAATCGCCTTAACTTTCATCCTTGTAGTAACAATACAGAATTAAATCAGGGGCGAGTATATAAATTACTTCGTGAAATTAAACATCCAACGGTAAATAACTTGCACGCAGCAGGATTATGTGCTTTTGGCAGTAGGAGAGCTTCAACAGTTTCACTACTAGATAACAATATTAGTCGGTATGATTCATTGATATTGCTGATAAAAGCAGTACACGAATTGATGCATGCTTGTCAATTAAATTCTAACGACAAAACACAGATGCAATCATGGAGAAATGCTGCAACATCATCGTGGTCATTGTCTGATAAAGTATGGTATAATTGTTTGGAACTTTTAACTCAAATTCATAGCGGTACTGATTGTCAGCGATTGCTTACGGACTTGAAAACCACACTTAAAGCCACAAAAAACAGCCATATTAATTCAAATATTTCGTCGGAATTAGAAAAGTTTTTAGAACAACCAAGCGAAAAGTTAGCAAAACAATTGAAAAGTGCTTGTGAACAGAATAATAATAGTAAGTCATACTACAGTAAATTAAAAAGCCAAGCAAGCACATTAGTAGCAAATGGTTCATTATCTGACAAGGTGTTGGTTATTTGTAAAAAGTTTCTTTCGAGTACTGATAGTAATAAGAATTATAGCCAATTACAGGCAGAGCTTGCGGAGATACTTAAGTTGCATGTCAATTCAGGTATTTATGACGCATTAACGAAATTCTTGGCAACAGATTTAAATTTGCAAGTTACAGAACAACTAAGTAATGCCAGCACAGTCACTAATCGTTCTAGTCCGCAGATAGTGGCACCTGTTGTAATGAGCAGAGATAGAGGAGATGTAGCGTCATCGTCTAGTAACATGCCTTCTAGTTCTACATCACCGTATATAGAGATGTTATCCACTAAAAAGAAATAACTTTAGAGTGGAGATGATGTCAATGTTGCGGCTGGTTGTTGGTGGCTATTTAGTATTGGTATTAATTTAAATAATTTACAACATACTAATAATGATAAAATTAGGCTGATGATCATAGCTAAACCAATCTCAAAAAACACACCTTTATAAAAATAACTAACAATTTGCAAACTACAAGAGGTAATAATCAATCTGCCTCCAACCATGATAGCTGCCATGCGACCTTTGGCATTTGGGCTAGTATCTAGTGCCAGTGGCCATAAAATATTTATCGGAAATACTACCCCGATGCCTTCTAATTGTAAAATTAAGGTAATTATAATGGGGTTGTTTATATTAAAAAACATTAAAAAACTAGTGGCTATAATAAAACAAAATAATAATCCAACCCCGAACAATAAACATTTTTTTTGGCCAAATTTTTTTATAAAATAACCGCTAGATAAACTTACAATAGCAAAAGATAAACACATTGTTCCTTGATAAAAACCAAAGTGATTCAAACTAACATTTAAACTTTCCATATATAAAATTGGCGACATCCCAATAAAAATCCAATAACTTTGAGATAATAAACAAATAGTTATTATAAAATAAATTACAGATTTTGAAGTTAAAATAGTTGTATATTCTTTAATAGAAAAAGTAATACTGTTATTTGTTTGGCTTTTAGGCACAAACAACGTAGTTAAAATTAAACAGATAATCGCAAGTAATAATAATATTACGAAATTTCCTTGCCATTTAAAAAACAAACTTACATAGCTGCCTATAACAGGAGCAGTGGCCATGGCTAATGTCACAAAACCATTTAATAAACCCATGTGGTGTTGTTGTTTTTCTAGAGAATAGTTATCGACAATAACTAAAAAAGATAGCACCGCAGGTCCTGCAATACCTATTCCCTGCAGCATTCTGCCCAATAATAAGTACCAATAAGTATTCGCAAAAATACAAAATATGCTACCAATGATAAAAATAACTAATCCAAAAATAATTATAGTTTTTCTACCATAACGATCTCCAAGAGTTCCAACTACAAAAGAACTGATGCAGTGCGCAATAAGATTGATACTTAACATTAACTCCACCATAAATGGAGAAAGGCCAAAGGTTTTTTGTAATTCTGGGAAACTTGGGGTGAATAAATCAATTTCTGCCCCAGTTAAAATAGATAAAATTAATATAGTGAAAAACATCATAAAGTAATAACATGTACCAAAAGATTTAATAATAATTATAGCGGATTACTGGTCTTTATTGAAAATTAATTTAAGTTGAAAATTGTTATAATTATTAAATTAGGAGACAAATATCGTGAATATACAAACTAAACAAAAATTTCTTCAAATAGCCACTGAATCTTTTATTGAATCGATTAAAACAAAAAATAAAATTATCGCAGATAATCAATTGCTTATTTTAATAAAAATGGCAGAAATTATCACTAAATCTATTAAGAATGGCGGTAAATTATTATTGTGTGGTAACGGCGGATCGGCGGCGGATTCCCAGCATTTAGCCACAGAATTGTTAGTTAGATTACGTCCCCAGGTTAATCGACAGCCCATACCAGCTATATCACTTACGATTGATACCTCAATGATTACAGCTACCGGTAATGATTATAGTTTCGATGAAATTTTTACTAGGCCACTGGCTGGACTGGGTAAAATTGGCGATGTATTATTAGGGATAACCACGTCCGGAAAATCTCCAAATGTGTTAGCAGCATACAAGTTAGCTAAAAGCATGAGCATTGTAACATTAGGATTTTTGGGTGGTACCGGTGGATTAGCTACCGAATTGTGTGATGAAAAATTTATTGTTCCATCTAATATTACTGCTCGTATCCAAGAAAGTCATATTACAGCAGGCCACGTGCTTATGGAGTTAGTAGAAGAAATGTTAATCGAAGATCGATATATTACCAAGTTGGAAAATAAAGTATGTTAAATAAAAAAATAATTTTCTCTGGGGTGCGGCCAACTGGCAAAATGCATCTAGGCAATTATCATGGCGCTTTAAAAAATTGGGTAAAATTACAACATGAGTATAATTGTTATTTTTGCGTGGCTGATTTACATGCATTAACTACCCATTACGGGCAATCTAAAAATATTGCAGCTGATGTTAGAAGAATGGTAGAAGATTGGTTGTCGATTGGCCTAGATCCTAAAAACTGTAAAATGTTTATTCAGTCTAAGATCCCGGAGCACGCAGAGTTACATTTATTATTATCTATGATTACCCCATTAGGCTGGCTAGAAAGGGTACCAACTTACAAAGATCAACAGCAAAAATTAAAAAACTTAGATTTATCAACTTATGGCTTTTTAGGTTATCCATTATTACAAAGTGCTGATGTGTTATTATATAAAGCAGAGTATGTGCCGGTTGGAGAAGATCAAATTTTTCATGTAGAGTTAATGCGCGAAGTGGCACGCAGGTTTAATCATATGTATGGGCGAGAAAAAATCATTTTACCTGAGCCACAACATCTGTTAACCGATGTGCCAAAATTGCCTGGAATAGATGGACAAAAAATGTCTAAGTCTTACAATAATGTTATAGAGATTGGTGAAGACAAGTTATCGATAGAAAAAAAAATAAAAATAATGGTTACCGATCCTGCTAGAATTAAACGTACTGATTGTGGCGATCCGGATAAATGTCCAGTATGGCAGTTACATAAAGTTTATTCTAATCAAGAAGTAACAAGCTGGGTTGATAGTGGTTGTCGTTCTGCACAAATAGGTTGTATAGATTGTAAATTTAAATTAATAGATGCTATAGAGAAAGAGCAACAGCCAATAAGAGAAAAATATAATATGTATAAAAAAAATAATCATATAGTGGATATGGTGATTGAACAAGGTATAGAAGAGGCATCTTGCATAGCGAAAAAAACGTTATTAGAAGTAAAAGATGCTATGGGTATTAATTTTGGCTAAAGTTCAAGGTAAAGAAATTATCGAATTACCAAAAGATTTGTATATTCCTCCAGATGCGATGCTAGTTATTCTAGAAATGTTTGAGGGTCCTTTAGATTTGTTATTGTATTTAATTAGAAGGCACAATCTTAACATAGTCGATATACCGGTAGCATCGATTACTAAACAATACATTGATTATGTAGATTACATGCAGTGCGCTAATTTAGAATTGGCATCTGATTATTTAGAAATGGCAGCAATTTTAGCAGAAATTAAATCTAGAATGTTGCTGCCGGTATTACCTACGGAACATATAGAAGATGACCCCAGGGCAGCTTTAGTTCGTAGATTACAGGAATACGAGCAAATTAAGCAGGCAGCTGCTAATTTAGATATTATCCCAAGACAGGATAGAAATTTTTTTGCAGTGCAATGTAATGCTATAAACCAAGAGATAAGTGCCAGGCAACCGTCGGTTACCTTTGTGGAGTTGTTATCAGCATTGCAGCAAGTTTTAAAAAAACAAGATTTACGTGGGGCTCATATAGTAGTTGGCGATAATTTATCGGTTCGTGATAAAATGACTGTAATTTTAAGTACTCTAGAGTCTTTACAGTCTACCTATTTGAAAGATCCAAAAGATCCAAAAGAACAAAATAAATTTTTTATGTTCTCAGATTTTTTTAATTTTAACGAAGGTAGATTAGGGATAGTAGTTACTTTTTTAGCAATGTTAGAATTAGTTAAAGAAAATTTGTTGGAAATTATACAAGCTGATAATTTTTCTCCTATTTATATAAGATTGTTAAGTTAATAAAACCAAGAGGATACCACAATGTATAATGATCTGTCATTGATAATAGAAGCATTATTGTTAGCTGCTGGTAAAACCATGACTATTCAAGAAATTATAGCAATCTTTGATGAATCAGAACGACCAGAGCAAGCTGATATAGTTGCAGCTATAGAAGTATTACAACAGCAAAATACTAAACGTGGGGTAGAGCTTGTCAAAATTGCTAATGGGTATCAGTTTAGAACTAGGCAACAATATGCACACTTAGTAGCTAAGTTGTGGCAAGAAAAATCTACAAAATATTCTAGAGCATTTTTAGAAACCTTAGCTTTGGTTGCATACCGCCAGCCTATTACTAGAGGTGAAATTGAACAAATTAGGGGGGTTACCATTAGTCCTAGTATTTTTAAAACTTTGCAAGAAGAGCGTGGCTGGATTAGGGTTGTAGGTTATAAAGATGTTCCGGGCAAACCAGGTATTTATGTTACAACCAAAGAATTTTTGACTTATTTTGGTTTGGAAAAATTAGAACAATTACCACCATTGCCTAAAATTATGGAATTTTTAGCTCAAGAAGAGAGTTGTAATTAAAATATGCAGCGGATTCAAAAATTTTTAGCGCAAAATGGGATTGCATCTAGAAGAGAAATAGAAAATTGGATTAAATTACAGCGTATAACAATAAATGGCCAGGTAGCTCAATTAGGTGGGCAAGTTTTAGGTAACGAAGAATTTAAATTAGATGACAAAATTTTATTGACTAATAAAAAAATAGCCATTAATGGGCCGATCCAAATTATTTTATACCATAAACCAGTTGGTAAAATTTGTACCAGATGTGATCCTAAAAATCGTCCCACAGTATTTGACGATCTACCTAAATTAATTTTAAATCGATGGGTGGCTGTTGGTAGGTTAGATCTAAATACTTCGGGGTTATTATTGTTTACTAACAATGGTGAGTTAGCACATAAATTAATGCATCCTAGTTATAATCAAGAAAGAGAGTATATGGTTAGAATTTTTGGTAAAGCACATGATCAAATACTATCTTTATTAATTAAAGGCGTAGAGTTAGAGGATGGTATTGCTAAATTTAAAAAAATTACTTTTATAAATCAAAAAAATTCCAATAGTTGGTATAAAGTAATTTTAACCGAAGGACGAAATAGAGAAATTAAGAGGCTGTTTGGATCGCAGGGGTTGATAGTAAATAGATTAATTAGAATACGTTTTGGGGATGTTTTTTTACCAAAGACACTAAAGCCAGGAGAATTTCAATATTTGGATCCATCTATATTTTAAATTTTATTACAAAATAATACTAAATACGTGTAATATATAATTATGGTAAAAGCTAGTATTTTAAAAATTTTTGCAAAATCGCCCATTAAGCCGATGCAACAGCATATGGATTTAGTAGATGAATGTGTTAATTATTTGTTACCATTTTTTGAAAAAGCTTTAAATTGTGATTGGTTGGCTGTTAATTTAGATTATGAAAAAATCATTCTATTAGAAAATAAGGCTAACAGCTTAAAGAAGGAAATACGATTATACTTACCAACTAGGTTGTTATTACCGATAGACAGAGGTGATTTTATTGGCATTTTAAAGTCACAAGATCAAATAGCAAACACTGCCAAGCGTTTATCAAATTTAGTTTACTATAGAAAAATGCAATTTCCCGAACAAATTGCTAAAAGTTTATTAAATTTTGTCCAATTGGGGCTAGATGCCACTAAGTTAGCGCACAATGCCATTGCTGAATTAGATCAGTTAGTAGAAACAGGGTTTTCTGGCAACGAAGCTGAGCTAGTAGAGAGTATGATAGTTGAACTAGATAATCTTGAAAAAAATACCGATGATATACAAAATAATTTGCGACAAGAATTATTTTTGATAGAAAATAATTTAAAACCAATAGATGTAATATTTTTATATAGAGTTATTGATTGGATTGCTGAACTAGCAGACAAAGCTCAGCAGGTTGGTCATAAATTAGAGCCATTACTTACCACTAAATAATCAATATTTTATGTATTGTACCGATACTGTATGTGATTACACATTTAGTTTCGGGATATGCTAATGTTAGATTTTTTTAAAAACAAACCAGCAGAAGATAGTGATGGTAATAATTTAAGAAATTGTTTTAAGTTAATTTGTACATATTATAATATTAAATTACACGATAGTCTTATACCTCCAAGATTAGAAACCCCATCTTATATAGTTCGTTTAGCCAACAAATTAGGTTTCGAAAGTAATATTGCTAGAAAGGCATTGTCGCAAATAACAGAAATTTCCTTACCAATTATTCTTATTACCAAGAACAATGGTTCCATTGTTCTAAAAGCGATTGTGGGAGATGATAATTTTGAAATCATTGGAGCGAATGGTCCTAATAAATTAAAAAGAGTTTCCAAGCAATATATAGAAGATATCTATACTGGATTTTGCATAGAATTTGTTAAAAAATATAGTTTTGACAAAAGAGCGTTAGAATTAATTTTAGAAGAAAAACCTTCATGGATTTCGCAAACTATTAGGCAATATAAAAAAATATATATCCAAATAGGTGTTGCAACTTTTATGATCAATATATTTGCTATGATATATCCGTTATTTGTGATGAATGTTTACGATAGAGTTATCCCCAACAATAGTATTTATACTTTGTGGGCATTAGTTATAGGAATTTTATTGATTTATCTGTTTGATTTTATTATGAAAGTTTTGCGTACAGTATTTATTGATTTAACTTCTAAAAGTAACAATTTAGCAATAGAAACAGAATTGTTTGAAAAAGTTATAGGCATGCATCTTAATTATATGCCGAAATCAGCAGGTGGTTTTGCTAATAGTATTAAAGATGTTTCTCATATTAGGGAATTTTTTACATCAGGTATGCTCAGTTCAATTATTGATTTACCATTTGTTATAATTTTTTTAATTTTTATTAGTTTTTTGGCTGGGTCTGTTGCGATAATTTCTATTATTTCCCTGTTGTTATCGGCAGTTATCAGTTTATATTATCAAGCAAAAATGCGGCATAGTATTACTATGAACATGCAAGGATTGGCGCAAAAACAAGCGATAGTGGTGGAAGCTTTAAATAACCTAGAAAATATCAAGGGTATTGGAGCTGAAGAGCGCATGTTAATATTATGGAAGAACTATTTAGAAATAGAAAATGAACATGGTCATAATACTAAATATTATTCTGGTATGGCATCTAATATTGTTCAATTCGTTCAACAAGTGGCACAAGTTGCCACCATTTTATGGGGATCTTATAAAGTATTAGACTTACATTTAACGGTTGGTACTTTAATTGCTTGTAGTATTTTAGTTGGTAGAGTTTTAGCCCCCATGACAACATTATCTAGTATGTTAATTAGATTCGAACAAGTAAAACAAGCATTATTTAGTATAGAAAAAATTCTTAATACTCCACAAGAATATGAATTAAAAAAACAATATTCATATAAATCAGAAATTTCAGGGGATATCGTTTTTGAACATGTTAGTTTTGCTTACCCAAATGCTAAAACTTTAACACTAGAAGATGTAAGTTTTACCATAAAAAAGGGAGAAAAAGTTGGTATTGTAGGGTATATGGGATCGGGTAAAACTACAATATTAAGATTATTAATGAAATTATACGATCCAAACAAAGGAATGATCAAAATTGATAATGTTGATTTAAGTGAAATAGATCCATATAACTTACGCATGTATGCAGGATATGTTTCCCAAGAGCCGACATTATTTTTTGGTACCATTAGAGATAATTTACTGATAGGTAATGCTAATGTTAGTGATGAAAGGCTTGCTTGGGCTGCAGAAAAATCTGGGTTATTGGATTTTATTAGTAAATATCCACAAGGTATAGGTTTTCCTTTGGGAGAAGGCGGAGCTGGCTTATCTTTTGGTCAGCGACAAACAGTTAATATTGCTAGATGCTTATTAAGAGATCCTAAAATATTATTAATGGATGAACCTACCAGTGGTATGGATAATACATCGGAGCTATATTTTATTAAAAGGTTTCAATCTTTATTAACAGATCAAACTTTTGTGTTAGTAACTCATAGAAAGTCGTTGTTGGCTTTGGTAGATAGAGTAATTATTATCCATAATGGCAAAGTTATTAGAGATACTGATAAAAACAGCGTGTTAGATATTATTGATAATCATAAGTGAATATGGAACAAAACTCAGAAAAACCAAACAGTATAACTATAAATATGGATAGCCAAAAAGGCACCACTATTGATCTGGGCGCTGCCAAAGATGCAGCTGTTGATACTGGTCCTGATAAAAATACAGCGGCAACACCACCACCTGCAGCGACCATAAACATAGAAGCGGCTAAAACTGCTCAAGATAATGCCGAAGCTAAACAGGGTATACCTATTAATCTTGCTAATTTAAATAGCAAAAAAGATCCTGCAACGCCGCTTAAAGCTCCGGTACCAATAAGTTATGAATTTAATTGTAAAAATAATGTTTATTTTGAAGCTCCTAAAAAGCTAAATATTGTTTATTATTCGGCATTAATATTATGTATAATGTTTTTTGGTTGGGCTTATTTGTCCGAGATTGATGAAATTACTAGAGGTAGTGGAAAAGTTATTCCTTCGACTCATGTTAAAGTAGTTCAGTCATTAGATGGCGGTGTAATTTCTAAATTTTATGTACAAGAAGGGGATTTAGTTAAAGCTGGTCAATTATTGATTAAACTAGAAGATACTAGATTTAGCTCGGAATATAATCAAAATTATACCCAATTTGCCTCATTAATTGCAGAAATTGCCAGGCTACAAGCTGAAATAATTTTTTCTGAGAATATTATTTTTCCCAAAGAGTTAGATGATTATCCAGATATCAAAAATGGTCAAAATAAATTATTTCAAACAATAATGAAAGCATACCAGAGTGAAAAAGAATCATTAGAAAAAGATTTGCACTTATCTGAACAAGAGCTGCATATAATATTGCCGCTAGTAGAACAAGGTTTAATGTCACAATTAGAAAGAATAAGACTAGAAAAACAATTGTCCGAATCAAAAAGTAAATTAAATAGTATGATGGAGGCATTTAAAACCAAAGTGCAATCAGATTTAGAAGATAAGCAAAACATCAGAATTTCTCTAGAAGAAAAATTAAAAGGCTTAGGAGATAGAATGATGCATACAGAAATTACATCGCCGGTAGAAGGTTATGTACATAATTTTAAATTTAATACTATAGGTGGTGTTATTAAACCCGGGGTAGATGTTTTAGATATAGTGCCGGTGGAAGAACAGGTGATTATAGAATCACGAATCAACCCTAGAGATAGGGCATTTATTAGGCAAGATCAACCAGCTGTAGTTAAATTTCCAGCCTACGACTCATCTATTTATGGAGGCTTAGATGGAAAAGTTATTAGTATTAGCCCAGATACCGAGAAAGACGAAAAAAATAATGAATTTTATTTGGTTCGATTAATGACTGATAAAAATTATTTAAATAATAATATTAAATGTAAAATTATTCCAGGAATGACAGCGGATGTAAGTATTTTAACCGGGAAAAAAAGGATTTTATTTTATATATTAAAACCGGTGACTAGAATCAAAGAGTTTGCCCTAAGAGAAAGATAATAAAGAAATTTAAGTAACTTAATTAATAAATATGTTATTATTACTTGATATAACTATGCAAATTAGTTATAGAATACATAACTAATTGTGGTTACTAGTGTATTAAAATAAATAGTAAGAGGATTGTATTAAAAATGGATAGCAAAAAATACTTTGGCACGGATGGAATTCGTGGATTGGTAGGTGATGCACCAATGTTGCCGGGCATAATGTTAAAATTAGGTTGGGCTATCGGGCAAGTTTTAACAACTAAACATGGTAGAGTACTGATTGGCAAAGATACTAGAATTTCTGGCTACATGTTTGAATCAGCATTAGAGGCAGGTCTCGCTGCATCTGGGATCAATGTTGGCTTATTAGGCCCTATGCCAACTCCGGCCGTATCTTTTTTAACTAACAAACTAGGTGCAGATGCGGGAATAGTAATTAGTGCTTCTCATAACCCTTATCATGATAATGGAATAAAGTTATTTGATAAAAATGGCGAAAAGCTATCCAATCAATTACAAGCAGCTATAGAAGAACAAATGCAACAACCGTTTGTTATGTGCAACAATAAAAATTTAGGTAAAGCGCATCGGGTTGCTGATGCAGAAGAACAATATATTAATTTTTGTAAACACAGTTTTCCTGAAAAATTAAATTTAAATGGTTTAAAAATCGTAATAGATTGTGCTAATGGAGCCAATTATAAAATTGCGCCTCAAGTATTTGAGTCTTTGGGTGCTAAGACCCAAGTGGTTGCAGCCATGCCAGATGGATTAAATATTAATGTAAATTGTGGTTCAACCAATCCAAAATCGTTAATAAAAAAAGTAAAAGAATTTAATGCGGATGTAGGAATTGCATTTGATGGAGACGGAGATAGAGTTATTTTAGTAGATGGGGATGGTCAAATAATAGATGGCGATGATTTGTTGTTTATTATAGCTAATTTGTATGTATCTTCCGGCAAAAAATTACATGGAGTCATTGGTACCATCATGAGTAATTTGGGGCTAGAAAAAGCTTTGGACGCAATGGGATTATCATTCGTTCGTACTAATGTCGGTGATCGCTATATATTTGAAGAATTAATTAAAAGGCGTTGGCATTTGGGTGGAGAAGCCTCTGGTCATATTATTTGTCGCAATATACATCCAACAGGGGATGGCATTATTGCAGCATTAAAAGTATTAGAGTCGATGGTTATAACTGGAAAAAATTTACATCAGCTGCTTAGCCCTATGGAAAAATATCCACAAGTTTTAATTAATATACCAGTAAAAAAATCTATTAATACCAAAGAAATTTTGAATAATAGTACATTTAAAAAAGCTTATAAATTTGTAGAAAAAAAATTAAAAGGGGACGGCAGAGTTGTTATTCGTCCGTCTGGAACTGAGCCCATGATGCGTGTTATGGTTGAAGGAAGTGATAAAAGATTAATTAATATAATCGCTAAAGAATTAGAGCAGGTTATTTTGGGTGTTGTCTAAAAAAGATATAACTATAATTGCCAATTGGAAAATGAATCCAAATAATTACTGTCAAGCGCAAGAATTATTTGATTTTTATATAAAAACAATAAATTTCAATAAAATAAATTTAATTGTAGCCCCACCGGTTATTTATTTAGAATCATTAAGCAAATTAATAACTAACAAAAAAATTAATATTGCTTTAAGTGCTCAAAATATTAGTGCTGAAGATTGTGGTGCATTTACTGGTGAAATATCGGCAAGCATGATTAACAATCTTGGATGCAAATATACTATTGTTGGTCATTCTGAGTGTCGTAAATATAATAAAGAAACTGACAAATTAATCATCAAAAAATTTTATATGGCGTTAAAATCTGGATTAATTCCTATTTTCTGTATTGGTGAGACTAAGTTACAATTTGATAAAGGGGATTTGGCAATTAAGAGAGTTTTAAATAACCAATTAAAATTTATTGTAAATCATATAAATAATTTATCAACAGTTAAGAATTTCGAATTTTTGATAGCATACGAGCCAGTGTGGGCTATCGGCACTGGTTTAAGTGCTGATGCAGAGTATATTAACAACATTTGTGGCTATATTCGTGCAAAAATTAATTATTTAATTACAGCCAACCCAAATATTAAAATTTTATATGGCGGTAGTGTTAATCACGATAATGCCAACAGCATTTTTGCATTATTAAATGTCGATGGTGCACTAGTAGGTGGGGCATCTTTAAACGGAGAGTTATTTGCCAACATATGTTGTTATTAGTCTATTATTTTGCATTTACAACTAAATGATATTGAGTTAAAAATAAAATAGCATATAATATGTTTTTAAATCATACGTGGCTTTGAATTTTAGTGGCAAAGCCAGGCAAAATTAGATAATTGTTAACTTAAGGATATAAAACATGATGCTACAGCAATTAATTTGGTTTTTACATATGGGTTGTGCATTGTGCATCATAGTTTTAGTATTATTACAGCATGGTAAAGGTGCTGAGATGGGGGCATCTTTGGGTGGCAGTGCTTCACAAACAATTTTTGGTAGCCAGGGTAGCGGTTCTTTCTTAACCAAGATGACTACTGGTTTTGCTTTAATATTTGCTATTACTAGTATTTCATTGAGTTTTTTTGTAAACAAAACAACTCAATCTAAAAAAATGTCTGATATTATTTTACAAGAAGAGATGCAAAATAATCAAAGATTTAATCCTGATCATAAGACTGTTAATAATAAAGATATTCCAGACTAATAAAATATTATTAGCCGATGTGGTGAAATTGGCAGACACGCCATCTTGAGGGGGTGGTGGAGAAATCCGTGCCGGTTCGAATCCGGCCATCGGCAGCAAAAAGCTAACTACTTTGGTGACATAGATTATCAATAACTTGATGCAACAGTGTCAGACAGTTTGACCAATTTTAACTCCCAGCATTCATGGTGTCATTAATGTGGTCGTATTTGTGCGAAAATAATCATTATATACCATCCCCAGTTGAAATAATGTTTGACAATTTAATTTTTGCTTAATATTTTTAAAATGTTCTTTAATAGTACGATCAGTGATCTGTAAAATAATGGCAATTTCTGTGGCAGTTTTACCTTTAGAAATCCAATAAAGACATTCTAATTCTCTTTTGGTAAGATACTCTATATGATTAAAATAAAAATGTTTAGTTTTGATTTCATTATAAAAATCTTTAAAAGCATCATTTTGTAATTGACCATTAAAAAAAAATCCTCCAAGTTGCTTGTTTATGGAAATTTTCATTTTATAGGCTACTCTTAGTTGTTTATTTGTATTAACTTGTTCAGTAAAATAATTGATAAAGCAATGTAATTCTTCTAATAGTTGTAAATATCTATTGTTCATGAAATCATGATCATTTTTAACAGCAAAATGGTAGTAATCTTTACTGGTTTTTGACGACTTAATAATGCTAAAGGTATGATCTTTATTAAGTTGAATAAAGTAATGATGCATTATTTTACTTTGTTTGGTTTTTTGTATTGTATCCCAAATGATATAGGATTTTTCGCTAGATAAATTTGCCATATGTAAATCATATTGATAAAAATTATTGTTGAAATATATTTTAAAATAATCTGGACATGAACTGATGCCCGACATATTATATTTCTCATCGATATGAACATGAGCAAAATATACTATGTTTAATTTTTGTAATGGTTTGCAAATTTCAACAAGATCAGTTTGGCAAACTATTGTTGGGTGATATCTAATAAATTGATCTATATTCATATGGTATAATGCAGATTTGCAGTTAGCCTGTCTTGTTTCATTTGATTATATTTGTGTATGTAATCATTGAATGTCTCTAAAGATACCCCATTGTATTTTAGCAATTCAAAATATTTTTTAATACATTCTTGATTACAAGGTATAATAATAGGCATGGCATTTTTTTCACCATCTCCAATTATATCCCTATAAAATGTTAATGGTAAATTTGCAAAAGTAGGTTTTCTTTCAGAGTTAACTTTTAATTTACAAGGAATAACTTCCCCAGTTAAAGCATCATCAGCTAAGCTAACAATATGTTCTAATAATGACTGAGGAATATGGTTTTTTGGTGAAAAATCAATATGAAAAGGCAATAAGCATAATGCATAACCAGGAGGTATAGATTTAATAAACATATATACTGGTTTGTTTGATTGAGCGATTGCTTCTGCTAAAAAATTTCTCATACCTAAATTTGTTAAATTTAGAGAAGAATATTGTGGATTATTACCAGCAAATTTACTATGAAATAAAATAAATTCACCGACAGATTGATGATAACTGGATATAATTCTTGTTGTTAAAAAAGAAACTAATTTGCCTGTTTTTTGATCGTAAAATAAATTAACTAAATCAAAGGAATCTTGGTGGTTTAAACTAGAGATGGCTGCATTAAAATATTTTTGTTTATTAATAGTTGAGTTATCACTTATTATACTAAAATTATAGAAAAATAATTGATACATTTCTTCTTTTTCTTTTTTAGTTAACAGCTCAATAGGTTTTTGAATTGATAAAATATTAAATTCATGATCTGAAGAAATAAATGTTTCAATTAAAGATTGTGATTGATACTTGATAGGATGTTGCAATATTGGGCTGCGTAGTTTTTTATTTCTGACATCTTCAATTTGTAAATTATATTTTTTAATCATGTCACAAATTTCTTGTTTGATATCGTTATTCAACATGCCTGTTGGTAAAGGTAAGTTGTAAGTTTTCTGGTAGTAATATAAAAAAATATTATACATTTCTGTTGAAAGTGTTGTATATTTTCTCCAGATGAATTCTAAAAATGTGGCATTATCTTTATCTGGCAATTGTTTCAGGTAATACAGCATAGCCTTTACTATTGCTATATCATTTTGCTTTATGGCTTGAGTAAATCTACTAGAAAAATCTTGTTCACTTTGATATTTCAAAGTTAACATCATTTTCTTGTCTCTTGGCATGTCTAGGCTTGTTGTGGCGGTGATTACCTGATTCGCAGATGTAGCAGAATCAAGATCTTTAGTTTTCATTCGGCTTAGCCGGCATAAATAACCTTCTTTATATTGTAATTTTGTATATTCATCATCCCTGAACAAACCAACAACTGAATACTGTTTGTTAAAGTACCTTCTATAATGATCTTGCATTATAAATTCATGCTCATTAATATACCCTAGTTGCTCTCTTGCATTAAAAAATAATTTAAATATTTCATCAGAAGATATATGGCATGCAACATCATGGGCATAACGACCAAAAGGATCTCTTAAATTAGCTAATTTAGGTTGATCTTCTAATAGCAACTTTAGTTGTATATAATCTTCATTTAAAATATATTTAAAAATATTTGGTAAAGTTGTAGGCAATATACTATCGTCATTTTCGTAAAAAGTTTTAATAGGCTTACCGATTGTTCTGGGGTATTGGTAAATAGTTTTTTGTTGTTTTGGATATTTGTTGCTTAATTGATTATCGTTGATTTGAGGATTTATAAAATCTAGAATATTTTCTTGTATAGAAGATGGTAGCTTTGGATTTAATTTATTAATAATAGCAATTAATTCATTTATTTGTTTTTGTGCATCTAAATTGTCTTGTGAAACAGTCTGTCCTACACCTATTCTTTCATTAAAATCAGGATTATTAATAACAACACATTGATTTAAATATATTGATTTTTTAAATGCTTGAATAACATATTGATCGACTAGCGGGTTGCTATAAACGATAAATGTAATTAAATTATTTTGCCTAGGATAATCGTGACGAGCAATAATCAATTCATAAATGTAGCTGCTAGAATCAGCACAACGATATTGATGAACAACCCTGCTAGGATTAAATCTAATTTTATAGCGACCAATAGTATTGTCATACCAACAATTACTTGCATATAAAGGATCGACGGAAGCTAAAGGAGCTCTATCTATACATGTAGCAATCCAGCTATCGTTATTATTTGGAGATATATATCGAAGCTGTGTTTTAAATTTAGTAACAGGCACATTAAATACTTTTTTTATTATTGATTCTGACAACCTGAACATCATGATAATACTACCCATCAAAGCTAAATATATTTACGTATTTAACTACAACTAGATCTCTAAGGTCAAGCTCAGATCATCAAATATCAATAATATTGTATATTATCTTATTTAGTTTAAATTTAATGGTGCTTACACCTGTTGTTTCTTTCAACAGTAAGAGCTGGCAATAAATGAAATAAGCTAATCATTTTATCCCGATTAGATTTTAGGTTTTGCAACCTATATAAAGCGTCTTTACAATTTCTGGCATAACTAGCGTCGCAATCACGTTCTGCTTCCATATATTCTCGTTCTAGGTTTTCATATAAATTATCGTAATCTCGTTGTAATGACATAATTGTGCTTGGCAGCAAGTATGTTGCTGCAATAAAATTTCTTTCAAGTTCTATATCATCTAACGACTTAATATCTTCTTTTTTTAATGATAGTGAGTTTAAGAATAAACTTTCAAAATCTTGTATGTTTTGTTGAATATCATCTACTGCTTCTATAAATTGTGTTGACATATGTACTCCTCTATTAAACAAATAATGAACTTAAATTGTTGCCAGTTTTTTCTGGAAGAAAACCAAATTCCGTAGCCTTTATATTTATGCAAACAGCACCATCTTGAAACAATACACCAGTTGGCTTGGCACTATTATAACCCACTATATTAAAAACAATCTTTTTTTGTTCTGCTTTAAATAAGAAAGAATTTCTATGAGATGGATTTTTTTGTAAAAAATCAATAATATTAGCAATTAATGCCGACAAGTATTTATCAAGCACTAATTCTCCAATATTGTTTTTAAAGACAGAATCAGGAAGCTCTCTATAAATATTTGCAACATCTACAGGGAAAATAAATTCAACACCTAAAAATTTTTTTAGTTTATCCAAATGCAGGGCGGCTTTTAGTTGGTATTTTTTTATATTGCCTTGCACTTCCAAACTAAAATTTTTGCTGAACTTAAGAATGATATTACATGGGCTTATTTTTTCTTTACCAAATAACTCAGTTATGTCATATCCTGCTTCATAGGTATGTAAAGAAAAATAACCTTCATCTTTATTGATGGTGAGAGAATACACACCATCTATAATTTCTGATTTAGTACGCTTATATCCATCGATATGTTCTATTTTAAATAAAATTTTTCTTGATGTTACAGCTGTTAAAAATGCTTTCAAAACGGCTTCGTCTGCCATAATCAAAGCAAGGTTTACAGCCAGACATCCAAAATATTTCTCATACATAATCTTCCCGATGCTGTTTTTACATGACTCTGGAGAATTTTCATAGATGTTTTCCATATCAGATTCAAAAGTAAATTCGGCATTAAAAATTTGTTTAATTTTCGCCAAATTTTCATCTCTGTTTGGCTCAAATTCTTTAATATTTTTTCTAGCTAGCATCGGTAACGCCATAAAAGTCATCCTATCAATTATCAAACAATAATGAACCTAAATTGTTACCAGTTTTTTCTGGAAGAAAGCCAAATTCAGTTGGCTCTAAGTTTATGCAAATATTGCCTTGTTCAAATACAACTTCCATAGGTTTATTTGCTTTAACTTTTAGTGCATTAAATATAATATTTTTTTTGGTGGTTTTAAAAATGAATGACATTTTCTTTTCAGGATATTTTTGTAAAAACTCAATAATATTATTAACCAATGCACCTAAATATTGGTCAAGTATTACTTCTCCCATTCTCTTTTTGAAAATTGAATTTGGAAGGTGTTTGTGTAAAATTGAGAAATCTACAGAGAAACTAAACTCAACCCCAAGAATATCTTTAAGCCTGTCTAAATGCTCAGCAGCCTTTGGTTGATATTTTTTTATAGTGTCTTGAATCTCTAAACTAAATGGCCCAGGTGGATTCGGATCTATAGCTGGCCTAGTGAGTGTTGCATTAGCTGGTATACCAGAGCACGTAAAAATATAATAAAACATTTGTTTCTCCAACAAGTAAAACAGGGGTATTGTTTTTATTCTTCAACTTATACCCCATAAAAATAAAAATCGCTGTATTTACAGAATTTTTTCTATGTCAGCTCCTGCTTGTTTGAAATTGCAAGGAAAATCTTTCTTACTAGCAACCAAATAATAAATCCCATCAATAATTACTGATTTAATATATTGGCCCCAATCTAAATTATCTAATTTAAACGAGATTTTTTTTGAGGGTGTTGCTTCTAAAAATGCTTCTCTAGACATTTCATCTGCCATTTTTTTAGATAGGTTTTCGGCCAGTCCACCAAGGTATTGTTCATAAATAACTTTCCCAATTTCATTTTTAAATGATTCTGGTGCCGCTTCGTAAATAGCGTCCATATCGCATTCAAAAGAAAATTCGGTATTAAAAATTTGTTTAATTTTTGCCAAATTCTCATCTCTTTTGGCTTCAGAATCTTTAATATTTTTTTTAACTGATAATGGTAATGCCATATAGTACTCCTAAATTGTTATTATAAAAAATTGTATTTTCTAATGAATAATCTTGAAAAACTATTGTACTAAAGTACAGGTGATCTTTCTGAGCTTAACAATTAGTTATTCTAACTAATCATGGAGCTTAGCAAAATAGATACAAACAGCCTTTGTTCGGACTCTGGTGGTTCAGAGTGAATTGCGCTTTGTTGGTCGTTACCTACAATAAAAACACTGCCATACTTTCGTCGATGCTTGCTTTAATTTTAGTCGATAGATATTCTTGTGAGTACATTGTGTTCCTTAAAGATATTCTTGAACAATAACAATCCAACTCCAATACAAATTAGACTATCTGCGATATTAAAGGTATACCAGTGGAAGTGTTGATTTTGCACCAAGGCATAAACATCAATAAAATCTATAACATGCTTATGTATAATTCTATCTATAAGATTGCCAATTGCACCACCTAAGATTAGCAATAAAGCTAATTTTTCTAAATAATCAGATACTTTATTACTAATAACTAAATATAACATAATGCATACAGCAGCTACGGTCATTAACAAAAACATACTATTTTGCCAACCACTTGCATTATGAAACAATCCAAATGCCACCCCAGTGTTATAGGTTAAAAAGAAATTTAAACCAAAGAATTTAGCATCAAATAATTCCAATGTTTCGTATGGTAATAATTTATGCAAAACCCATAGCTTACTTAATTGATCTAGGATAACTACTATTATGACTAATAATATATTTTTAAGCATATATTCTAATTTCACCATCGACAGTTGTTAAATTAATTTTACATCTATCACACAAACATTGCTCATCGATTTTTGCAACTCGATGCCAACAACGAGCACATTTTTTGTTATCAGAACAATTCACTATTACGCACAATTTTTGATTTTCATCTAAAATCAATTTAATTTCAGCAGTAATTAACAAAAATTTAAGTTCTAAATCAAAATGTTTTAATACTGTAAAAATTTCCAAATCGCAATTTATGGTTATTTCCGCTTCTAAACCAGAACCAATAATACCTCCGTTTCTTGCAATTTCTATTTGTTTGTTTACTTCTTTTCTAACCAATAAAATAATATTCCAAAATTTTTGATCCATTAAATTATTATTAGACAAATCTGGCCAACTATTATACCAGTTAGTTACAAAAACTGATGGTACATCACGATCTGGCATATATTGCCAAATTTCTTCTGCAGTAAAACTTAATATTGGTGCTATCCATTTAACTAATGCTTCTAATATATGATACAAAGCTGTTTGCGCCGATCTCCTTGGGATAGAGTCTGTTTTACAAGTATATTGTCTATCTTTAATAATATCTAAATAAAAGCTGCCTAATTCTTCAACACAAAAATTATGAATTTTTTGATATGCCAAATGATATTTATATTCTGCATAGCAGTGTAAAATTTCTTCTTGTAATTTGATGGTAATATCGATCATTTTACGATCTAATAATAACATGTTGTCGATTGTGACCATGTTGTTATTGATATCAAAATCATGCAAATTGGCTAATAAAAATCTAGCGGTGTTTCTAATCCGACGATAACCATCACTAACTCTTTTTAGAATTTCTTCAGAAATTTTAAGATCTCCACTATAATCGGTAGTTGCAACCCACAATCTTAAGATGTCTGCACCATATTTGTTTATTATATCCTGAGGTGCTACCACGTTACCTATAGATTTAGACATTTTATTGCCAGAAGCATCTAAGATAAAACCATGAGTTAAAACTTGTTTAAATGGGGAGGTATTATTAGCGGCTATTGATATTAATAACGAAGACTGAAACCAACCACGATGTTGATCGGAACCTTCTAAATATAAATCAGCATAATTATTCATTTCTGGATGAGTGGCATTTATACAACAACTAACCGTGCCCGATTCGAACCACACATCTAAAACATCAGTAGATTTTAGATAATTATCGGCGAGTTCGCCTAACAAATCTTTAGGATCTAACTTATGCCAGGCTTCTATACCATTTTTTTCAACTTGCTGGGCAACTTGTTCTATTAAATGTAATTGATTAGGATGCAATTTTCCGGTTTCTTTATGAATAAAAAATGGGATCGGCACTCCCCAAACTCTTTGTCGGGAAATACACCAATCTGGGCGGCCAGGTTGCAACATTGCTTCCATACGATTTTGACCCCAATCAGGAAACCAAGCTACATTGGCTACTTCTTTTAATGCTTTAGCCCGTAAATTATTTTTTTCCATGCTAATAAACCACTGTGGGGTGGCCATGTATATAAGCGGTGTTTGGTGTCGCCAACAATGTGCATAGCTATGTAAAATTTCACTGCTTGCTAATAATTTAGCTCTTTGTTTTAATGCCGATATAATTTCTGGGATTGCTTTGTTAATATGTAAATGCGCAAATAATTCGGTGTGTTCTAAAAAACAACCACGATTATTAATAAAATTCTCTATTGGTAAATTATATTTTTTACCAACTAAATAATCTTCGTGACCATGGGCTGGTGCAATATGCACACAACCAGTACCGGCATCAAGCGTTACGTGGTCGCCAAAAACTATCGGTACTATACGATCATAAAGTGGATGTTGTAATGCAATATATTCTAACTCAGATCCAAGACATTTAGAGATAATTTTATAATCATCGATTGCTAGATTAGCAACTACGCTTGCTACTAAATTTTCCGCCAATATAAAATATTGGTTTAATTGTTTGCTATGTAGCAAGCAATAACTAAATAACGGGTTAACTGCCACTGCTTGGTTTGCGGGTATTGTCCAAGGAGTTGTGGTCCAAATTAATACGGACATAGTAGAATCTTTTAACAAGCTATTTAAGCTTAATTTAAACTTATCTAATATTTTAGCTTTATCTAAACAATCAAATGCCACATAAATAGAAGGAGATTGTTTGTCTTTATATTCAACTTCGGCTTCTGCTAAAGCCGAACCGCAATTTACACACCAATGCACTGGACGATCGCCACGAGTGATATGGCCGTTTGCCATAATTTTAGCTAAAGTACGAATAACTGTGGCTTCAAATTTAGCATCCATAGTTACGTATGGATTTTGCCAATCTGCAACAATACCTAATCTTATAAATTGCTGTTTTTGATTAGCAATTTGTCCGGCTGCATAAGTGCGACATTTAGCAATAAATAAAATGTGATCTACTTGATGACTTTGCTTATTAAGTTCTTTTTCAACTTTTATTTCTATCGGTAGTCCATGGCAATCCCACCCAGGAATAAATGGTACTTTATAACCATCTAAACTTTTACTTTTAACTACAAAATCTTTTAAAATTCTATTAAAAGCGTGCCCCAAATGAATATTACCATTAGCGTATGGGGGGCCATCCTGTAAAATAAAAACTTTATTATCTTGATGTGTTTGTTGTAATAAATTATATAAATCAATTTTTTGCCAAAATTCTAGTGTTTTTGGTTCTTGATTGGCTAAATTGGCTTTCATTGGGAAATTTGTATTTGGCAAATTTAAAGTATGTTTATAATCAAACAGTTTTTTTTCTATGTTTTTATTAATCATTAACAACCGCCTACTAAAATATTTTTTAGCCTGAATCCACAAATCCATAAAGTACCACAATATATAATTGCGGACAAACAAATTATTTCAGTTAGTTTAAAAATTTTATATTGAATAGGCCATACTAACCAATTAGACATATTAGATATGTGCTGTGGGTAAAAAGATAAAAATATAATTAATGCACTAATAGCAAATAATAATTCCAGATTAAAAGAAGATGTAGCAGGTAAATTTACTATGCCTTTTTTAATTAACAAAAAATATAGCGTAGCTGCATGTAAAATAGATACTATCGAAGTTGCTAAAGCAATACCAACATGTTGTAAATATTTTGTAAATATGGTGTTTAAAAAAATGTTGAATAATAGTACTAATATTCCAACTTTAACTGGGGTTTTTAAATCTCCGATTGCATAAAATCCGCTAGAAAAAATTTTAGCTAACATAATGCCTAACACCGATAAAGCATATGCCATTAAGGCTTGGCTGCTCATCAAAACATCATGATGAGTAAATTTACCAGTTAAAAACAAAGTACTGACAATTGGTTGTGCTAGTAATAACAAGATTAAACTAGAAGGAACCCCAACCAGCAAAGCACATTTTATGCCCCATGATAAAACAATATTAAATTGTTGATAATTTTTATTTGCGAAACTTCTAGATAATTGAGGTAAAATAACTGTAGCAAAAGATACCCCAAATACTCCTAGAGGGAATTCCATTAATCTATCGGCATAATATAACCAAGTTATACTACCAGTTGTTAAAAAAGATGCGAAAACACTATCTATTAAAATATTAATTTGACTAATGGCCGCACCTAAAATAGCTGGAATCATTAGCAATAATATTCTTTTAACTCCAGGATCTTGCCAATTAATAGTTAATTTTGGTAATAAACGTAATTTATATAAAAACGGTAATTGAAAAGCTAATTGTAATATACCAGCCGCCAGAACCCCCCAAGCTAAACTTAGTTCTGGTGGATCTATTTTTTTAGCTAATATCAAACTAAAACCTATTAAACTAAGATTTAATAATACTGGGGTAAATGCTGGCACTAAAAATTTATGATAACAATTTAAAATTCCAGCAGCTAAGGCGGTTAAAGAAATAAATAATATATATGGGAAAACAATTTGTAGCATAAGGACAGAAGTTGCAAATTTTGCTGGATTTTCTAAAAATACTTTACTAAAACCTGGCGCTGCAATTTTAATTAACCATGGTGCTAAAAACATCCCCGACACGGTCACTATAATTAATATTAAAGTTAAATTGCCTGCTATTTTGTTAATGAATGATTTTATCTCTTCTGGATTTTTTTTCTGGCTATATTCAGCAAAAACCGGTACGAATGCCTGCGAAAAAGCACCTTCGGCAAATAATCTACGCATTAAATTAGGGATCCGAAATGCTAAAATAAAGGCGTCGTAACCTACGCTTGCCCCAAATAAATTAGCAGTTACTATATCTCTGATAAATCCAGACACTCTAGACACTAGCGTCGCAGAACCGGATGCTAACGAATGCCCAGTTAAAGAAGCTTGAGGTTTTTTTATAGCAGATTCCGAATTTAGCAAGTTATTTACCTTTCAAGTTGCAGTGTACGGTACTATCTTTTAGTTATTGACAGTATTAAGCAAATTATGTAAAAATTATACCTCACGATTATTTATAATTCATTAATTTTACTGTAGTAATTTAAAATTTTAAGGGTATTACATTGGCAAATACACTCCAAGCAAAAAAAAGAATTCGTCAAAACATTAAAAGACGTTTGCATAATAATAGTCAACGCTCTACTATGCGTACCCATCTTAAGCGAGTAGTTGTGGCTATAGATAAAAAAAATAAGGATCTGGCTAACTCTGAGCTTGGTTTGGTTAGTTCAGTATTAGATAAATTGGTTCACAAAGGGCTAATTCATAAAAATAAAGCTAACAGACATAAAAGTCGGTTATGTTTACAAATTAATGCTCTATCTTAATATAGCTAATACTATTAAAAAGCAGTTTAGTGTTGCTATAGTATTTTTATGTGGCATAATTTTATTGAGTACTATATATATTAATAATAATTTATATATAAAAACTGCTCTGTATCGTTTTTATTATATCCAACAAGAACGTTTACACAGAAAAATAGCCAATAAGTTTTTAGGTCTGCCAGTACCTGTCAATTATATTAATCACGATATATTAAATAAAAAAATATTAAATCCGGCTTCTTGGGTTGTGTCTCAAATAGATCAAGATTTTGCTAATTTTAGGGATAGCTCTAAAGATGCGGTATTACGAACTTTTGATGTATCTTCTCCATAACTGAGGGTA
>DITK01000042.1 GCA_002422785.1 Francisellaceae bacterium UBA6186 | reverse complement strand
GTACCTCAAACTTTATCAGAATTTATTATGTTGCAAAGAGGATTAATAATCTTAGTTGGCGGCACTGGTTCTGGTAAAAGCAGCACTTTGGCTGCCATGCTTGGTTATAGAAATAAAAATTCATACGGGCATATTATTACCATCGAAGATCCTATTGAATTTGTACATCCACATGCAAAAAGCATTATTACTCAAAGAGAAGTTGGGATAGATACTGAATCTTTTGACATGGCTTTAAAAAACACTTTACGTCAAGCACCTGATGTTATTTTAATTGGGGAAATAAGAACTCAAGAAACCATGAGCTATGCTATTAATTTTGCAGAAACGGGGCACTTATGTTTGGCCACTTTGCATGCTAACAATGCTAACCAAGCCATGGATAGAATAATAAATTTTTTCCCACATGAAAAACATCATCAATTATTAACAGACTTATCTTTAAATTTAAGAGCCGT
This sequence comes from Francisellaceae bacterium UBA6186, assembly GCA_002422785.1. Lineage (GTDB taxonomy): Bacteria > Pseudomonadota > Gammaproteobacteria > UBA6186 > Azoamicaceae > UBA6186. Next base: position 19,016 of record DITK01000042.1, on the reverse strand, counting down.
GATAGCGCAACAATTAATTCCTGTAGCATCCGGCAAAGGACGAGTACCTGCGGTGGAAATTCTGATCAATACCCCTGCGGTATCAGAAAGTATTAGAAAGGGAGAAATATCTGCTATCAAAGAATTAATGTCAAAAAGTGGAACAATTGGTATGCAAACTTTTGACCAAGCACTATTTCAATTACATAAAAATGGCAAAATTAGTTACGAAGAAGCCCTGCAGCATGCTGATTCTGAAAATGAACTAAGATTGATGATCAAGTTAAGTAAGAACAACGGTAATAACAAAAGTGAATTTGATGATATAAGATTACAAAAATAAATTATACTTGTTCTTATGATCGCTATATCTAATATCTTTCGTTGTTTAAAAATTAACAAATCCAGGATCTCCGGCATTAATTTGGTTGGATTAATGATTAGCTCGGCATTGGGCACTTTTATTTTAGCAGCCATTGTTAAGGTTTCTTTTACAGTTAGTGATAATTTACAAATTATCAAAGCAACAGCTGAACTAGAAGCATCTGCTAGAATATTGGATAATTTTTTTAGTAAAGTGTTTCTTGCTAATGGATATAATAATATCAGTACTAATTTAAATCGTTTTCGCATAATTAGTAGTACCCCACCAGACAATGGATCTAATATAAAATTTCCATTATGGTTTGCAGGAGGAGACAGTAATGCCGTCAATTGCTCCGGGCAACAAATTCCACCTACACAAAATACTCCCGTTAATGTAACTATTTTTTTAAAACAACCAACTACCCCAACTGCAATGGATGGTTATATTACTTGCGCCGATAATCCACTCATCACACCTTGGGCTACCGATAATGGATCGGGTAACATGCCACTAGTTAGCAAATCACAAATTGCTGATTTTTATGTGGTAGCTTCGGTTGCAGCAACTCCTCCCCCTTCTCCTCCTGCGGTTAGCAACATGGGAAATTTTATTATCACTACCACTAATATAAACTCTAATAATTACAATGCAGTTGGCATTAAGTTGGCAATTTTATTAAAATCAACTTCACCGGTGTTTAATGCCGATAGAGTAGTAACTTTTAGAGATATCTTTGGTAATAAAACTTTTTCTAATGCCACTACAACAAACCCACTTGGAGATAAATTTTTATATAAATTAGTTATTATTCAATCGCCATTTCCTTATGCCTTAAATTTCGATGAACCTACTAAAATCAATATTTCTTCTTAATCAGCAGTGCTTGTATTGATTTTTTCATCACCATAAAAACAGCCTCCCCCCTAGTATTTATAGAAATATTTTTTAAGATCCATACTAATTAATTGGTTAATTAACAAAGATAAAAAGACCCCGACACCTACCGCAACTATTAAATCAACAAATATTGTCAAAATACACGTAATTAGCAATAGAAAAGCATCCACACGAGAAGAATTTTTTAATATACTAACAAATCTGGCTGGTTCGCTCATATTATACGCAACCATACATAAAATAGCCGCCAAAACTCCTAGCGGTATATAATTTGTTAACGACGAAAACATCACAATAATTAATAACAAAGTTATAGAATTTACAATTGCAGACAAAGGACTATTACCACCATTGCGCACATTAATTACGGTACGAGCAACAGCACCAGTGGCGGCAAATCCAGAGAATAGTGGACAAATTAAATTGGCTAATCCTTGACCAATTAATTCTTGATTAGAATTATGCTTAATTCCAGTTAAATTATCGGTAATAACTGCTGACAACAATGATTCTATTGCTCCCAATATGGCAATAGAAAATGCTGGAGCGATCAATGTTAATATTTGTTCTAAAGATATTGCAGGAAAAGATAAATTGGGAATTTTATTAGAAATTTGTTGGTAACTATTACCAATAGTCGCAACTCCCTGGAATTGAAAAATAGCTTGTATTAAAGTCATAATAAATGTTGCCACCAAAATGGCAGGCACACGTTTAATAATCTTGGGAATTATTAATATAATTAATAAAGTTACAGCAGATAATATGAATGTGGTTAAATGAACTGTTTTCCAAGCCATAAACAATTCAAAAACTTTCAGATGTAATGGCAATCTCTGCAAAGATAAATTGGATAATCCAAAAAAATCTTTCCATTGCCCAATAAAAATAATACATCCAATCCCGCTAGTAAAACCTATAACCACTGATTGTGGTATAAATTTAATAACATGCCCCATTTTAGTGAATCCCATAAACAACAAAATCAATCCAGCCATAATAGTTGCAATTTGCAGCCCACCCATACCATGTTGATGCACTATGTCCGAAAGCAAAACAATAAAAGCACCCGTTGGTCCAGCAATCTGCATCCTAGTGCCGCCAAACAAGCCAACCACGATTCCTGCAACAATTGCTGTATACAGGCCTTGTTCTGGTGTTGCTCCAATCGCTATGGCAAAAGCCATAGATAGCGGCAGAGAAACAAACCCTACAATAATTCCTGACATAATATTGCCAGCCCAATATTGTGGTTTAAACAATCCAGCTTTATTTGATTCTCTTAATGCTATCATCCAAAATTTTCTTTGATCTATAACTACTGTTAATTTTTAATTTGTTTATTTTTATTACTGAAACTCTGTTGCTATTTTAATATTCTTTTCTTTGAAAAAGCAACGCCAATTAAACAAATACGTTTTATACCATTAGAACTCGCTATGTAGAGTATTTGTGCCAGTAAGAACTATAATGACTTAAACATGAAAATTTATTTACCGTTTGATATTATTTTATGGCTTCTATAAAACTCATTAAAAGCAAGGCTTTTAACTTAATAGAGTTAATGATTGTTATTGTGATATTAGCGATAGCCATAAGCGTAGCGGTGGTAAAATATGCAAATTATATCAGGCGAGCAGAAATATCTGCCGCATATTCTAGCGCCAAGGCAGTTGAAGCTGCTATTATTCGTACAATTCATAATAAAGATGCTCCTTTATCTGATACTGACATTGCCGCATTTAATGTAGAGTCCGTAAAAACAAAAAATAGCAAATATTTTGCTTCTATCAATGTTGTAAGTGCGGCGATTAACCAGCAAATTACTGGCCTGCCGGATGTGGTTTTAGCAGAGATCACTAAATCTGTTCCTGCAAGTGATATTGTAGCCTATGCTAGTTATGATTTAACTAATACCTGTAGAATAATAGCTGATAAGCCAGCACAGTGGTTTAATATAATTTACTACCTATCACAAGAGATTTCTTCTACGGTAATCGGGGTTGGGGCTAAATTAGATTGTATGCCGGCAACTTATCAAACAATATTATGCCCAGATGGCAGTTATTCTAGTAATCAGAAGACATGTATTTCCTGTACTCCTTTGACTGGGGCAACAATACCGTGCACCGACACGGAAGATGCAAAGTGCGCACCTGGGTCAACTAAATTTGGCAATGAATGTAGGTGCAATTCTGGAACTTACTTGAATGGCAATGTTTGTCAGGCTTGTACTGCTTTAACCGGAGCAGTAATATCATGCACCAACACGGCGGACGCAAGATGCGCACCTGGGTCAACTAAATTTGGCAATGAGTGTAGGTGCAATTCTGGAACTTACTTGAATAGCAATGTTTGTCAGGCTTGTACTGCTTTAACCGGGGCAGTAATATCGTGCACCAGCACGGCGGACGCAAGATGCGCACTTGGGTCAACTAAATTTGGCAATGAGTGTAGGTGCAATTCTGGAACTTACTTGAATAGCAATGTTTGTCAGGCTTGTACTGCTTTAACCGGCGCAATAATACCTTGCACTACTACTTCTGACACCAGGTGCGTGAGTGGCGCAACTAGAAATGGAACTGTTTGTAGTTGCGGAGCTAATCAGTACTTTGATGGTAGTGAGTGCCACAACTGCTCAGTTATACCTAATTGTGTTGCGTGCAGTTCTCCGACTAGTTGTACTAATTGTAATTCTGGTTTCCATCCAAATACAAATGGTACTGCCTGTATCCAAAATTGTATAGCAACACAATACCAAGATGCTAATGGTGCTTGCCAAAGCTGCGATAGCAGCTGTGCCACTTGCTTTGGCAGCGGAAGCAATCAATGCCTATCGTGTAACAGTGGGTCACTTACTAATGGTACGTGCTCTATTGCTTGTCCTCCTGGATCAGTAACTGGAGGCAGAGGCAGGAACACTAATGTCCCTAATTGTTCATGCCCTGACAATAGTTATTATTGGAATGGTAGCAGCTGTATACCTTGCCCTTTTTATTCAGTAGATTCATTAGCAAGTGGCTATAGTTATGGACCAACGACACCAGTAGGATCGTGTAAGTGCGTAGATAGCCAGGCTATATGGAGTAATACATTTCAAATGTGTTTATTCCCTTGTCAGAACTACGATTATGGACGATACCGATGTCATTCGGTAGGTGTCCGTCCTGACAGTGGCTATTTCTGTGCTCGCTGTAGCGGTAACGTGTGTACTAGTTATACTTGGGGTCAAAATCTGACAATCGATCGTTCTCACTGCGCACTTTGCCCCCCTAACAGCTCTTGTTAAATTGCTAAAGATCCCTTTATAAACCATAATATTTATTATGCATAAAATGAAACGCCAGCTCGGCTTTATTTTACCTTTTACCTTATTACTAACCGTGCTATTAGTAGGTTCTTGCATGGTGATATTGCAGATAACTAACATTAATAAAGATAGTTCTGGCAAAAATGTAATCGATACCCAATTAAAGCAAACAGCTGCCGCATATGTAACAAGTATCCAAGATACCTTAGATCCCTCAGGCACTTCAAATTTCATGGAATTCATAGACACAAATAAAGCTAATCTGTTGTTAGCAGACTTATCAGGCGGGCCTACAGCTAGGCCCGATATAGTCTGTAGAGCTAAAAAAAGTACAACTACCGACCCTTTTTCTTGTGATAATCATAACAGAGACAACCTTGCATCAACATCAAATTTACCTACAGCACTTTTTGGTGTACCAAATGCTGATGTTGGTACACCAATTACTACAAATTCTATTAATCTTAGCCCGCCCGGCACACCTGAGGCAAATACAACAACTTTAAGCGAAGAGATGATTGGTGGTTTTACTCTAACTCAAGGATCCTATAAAACACAAGGCGACAAAGCTATTTATGAAGTAATAATAGCTGCTGAATTATGTAGTAATACCGGTGCTGCATCTCGTTGTCAAAAATATAGTAGTGCCAGAAATTATACCAGAACTTGCCCACGGTCACTTAATAACAAAGTTATGCGACCATTATCTAATGCTGAACGAGAAAGGCTCAATTCACCACCAACAGTACATGGCTCCATCGATAATTCATACCCTAATTTATATTGTACTTGTTCTGATCCTAGTTACGCTAAAACCAAATCCGATGGCACTTGCACATTATTTTGTGCACCAGGTTCAGGTGTATCTGGAGGCAGCTGCTCTCCTTGTAGTGCTGGCCAATATTCTCTTGGTGGCACAGATACCTGTCATGCTTGCTCTGCTGGCACCTACTCAATTAGTCCTACAGGAGGATCTTGTACCCCGTGCCCTTCTAATACCTATTCTACTGCAATCGGTGCTAATACATCTGGTACGTGTATAAGTTGTGGTGCAGCTAAATACTCGGCACCAGGATCAAGCAGCTGTTCTAGCTGCAGTACCGGATGTACTTCTTGTACATCTGGCAGTAATTGTTTTTCTTGTAATACTGGTTATTATTTAAATGGAACCTATTGCCAAAGATGCCCAACAGGTTGTAGTGCTTGTAGCTCCGGCAGTAGTTGTTCTTCTTGTAATTCTGGATATTACTTCAATAATAATTCTTGCCCGCCATGCCCGGCTCATGCCACCTGTAATGGTAGTACTATTGTTTGTCATGCCGGTTATTATTTAAATGGAACCTCTTGTCAAAGTTGCCCAACAGGTTGTAGTGCTTGTAGCTCTGGCAGTAATTGTTCTTCTTGTAATTCTGGATATTACTTCAATAATAATTCTTGCCCACCATGCCCGGCTAATGCTACTTGCACTGGTGGAATTATTAATTGTAATAGCGGTTTTACTAGAAGCGGTGATACCTGCATCCCTAGCTGCACTGGTGGATCAATAGCTGGAGGTTCAGGACAAAGTACTGGCGTTGCTAATTGCGCATGCCAGAACAACTCTTATTATTGGAATGGCAGCAGTTGTGCAAGCTGCCCAAATGGATCCTCGTATAATGGAGCTGGCGGACAAGCTGGTAACTGTAGATGTAATGAACAATCACATAGGTGGAATACTTTAGAAAATTCTTGTTCCAGTACCTGTTTTGGAGCGGTACCATATTATTGCAAATTAGACAGTGGGTCTGCTTGCGCTCAGTGTGACGGCACATCTAACGGTTTATGCAATTACATATCATGGGACGGCATAGGAAGTACTAGTCGATCAAACTGTATATACCTTGTAGATTAATATTATATACCAGACGTAATACCTTACCTTCGAAATACCTACGCCCTAACAACATCATCCCCCATCCTTAATGCGCCTCGGCCCAATTACTACCAACCCCAACATCAACCTGCAACACAACAGTTAAATTTGCAACATGTTGCATAATATTAACAATCTCAGCTGTAGCCATCGCTATTTTAGCGTTAGGCACTTCAAATATTAATTCATCATGAATTTGCATTAACATATCAATGTCTGGCGAATTATTGCTTATCCACTTATCTATATCAATCATAGCCATTTTAATTAAATCAGCTTGAGCTCCCTGCATCGGCGCATTAATAGCCGCCCTCTCTGCAGCTTTACGACGCAAACCATTTTTACTATTAATCTCTGGCAAATATAACCGCCTACCAAACATAGTTTCAACAAAACCATTAATTGCGGCAAATTTTCTCGTCTCTTCCATAAAAACCAAAACTTTAGGGAATTTAGCAAAATAAGTGCTGATATATCCCGCTGCCTCAGCACGAGAAATCTTCAATTGCTTAGATAAACCAAAATCTGACATGCCGTATATTAAACCAAAATTAATAGCTTTAGCACGACGACGCAATTCTGCGGTAACTTTATCTAACTCTATATGAAAAATTTCGCTAGCAGTTATAGTGTGAATGTCTAAATTATTGTTAAAAGCACTAATTAACCCAACATCATTCGATAAATGAGCCAAAATTCTTAACTCTATTTGTGAATAATCCGCCGATAAAATTTTATAACCATCTTTGGCAATAAACGCCTCCCTAATAGCTCGACCCTCTGCAGTACGAATTGGAATATTTTGTAAATTAGGATCACTAGAAGATAATCTACCAGTCGCTGTTACCGTTTGATGGTAAGAAGTATGAATTCTACCAGTTTTAGGATTAATAGTTTTAGGAAGCTTATCAATATATGTTGATTGCAATTTGTTTAATGTTCGATATTGTAAAATAACTTTCGGTAACTCAAATTCTAAAGCTAATTCTTGCAACACTTGCTCAGAAGTTGATGGCACACCCGTTGGAGTTTTTTGCAACATTGGTAAACCTAATTTACCAAATAATATTTTTTGTAACTGTTGAGGAGAATTTAAATTAAATACCTCTCCCGCTAATTTGTATGTCTCATCTGCTAAAATTGCTATTTTATTATTAATCATAACACTTTGTACCGCAAGTTTTTGCGCATCAATTAACACCCCAACGAGTTCCATTTTTTTTAATACCATTAACAATGGCATCTCGATGTTTAATAGAATATGTTGCAACTTAGGTATATCACAAATTTTTGGCCATAGCTCGTTATGTAATAATAAAATTTTTTTAGCATCCATCTCTTCTGATTTAACATGACTTTTGGTAAGACTATTTAAAACATACAACTCTAAAGTTATATCGAAAAATGGCGGCACAATATCAATCGAATATTCATGTAAGATCTGAGATAAAAATTTCAGATCATAGACAATTTTAGTCTTGAACGGATCTGCTAAAAACTTAAATATCTTAGCTAATCCATCAAAATCAGCTAAATTTAAATAACAACTGTCAGAATCAATCGCCAAATATATCCCAGTAATTTTAGCATCAATATAATTGCGCGAAGTTGTTTGAGCATGAATAGCCACAACATTTGCTATAGCAATTTTTTGCACCCACTCTGTTAATAATTGATCAACTGCAACACTATTATTGTCGGTGACAAAATTATCTTGTTTAATGGCAGTTTGTTTGACATCTGTATGTTCTGCTTGCAGGATCTCTTTAAGCCAACTATTGATTTCTAATTCGGCGAACAATACCTTAAGCTTATCTAAATCTCGGTTGTTAACCACAAAATCTACAATATCAAAATTGACCGGCACATTGGTGTCAATAGTCACTAATTGTTTATACAAAGCAAAATGCTTAATGGCAGCTCTTAGATTATCCCCGACCTTACCCTCTATTGCATCGCTGTGCTTGATGACACCATCTAAATCTTGATATTTATTTAACCATTTAACAGCAGTTTTTGGGCCAACATTTAAAACTCCAGGAATGTTATCTACTTGATCTCCAGTTAAAACTAAATAATCTATTATAAGATGTGGTGGTATTTTAAATTTTTCGATAACACCATCTATGTCTAATAAAGTATCTGTCATGGTATTAATTAGTACCACATCGTTATTAACTAATTGTGCTAAATCTTTATCGCCAGTTGATACAATACTAAATATGTTATTTGTTTGTGCTTTAGTTACTAAATTACCAATAATATCATCAGCTTCTAATCCTGGAATTTGTACCAAACTAAATCCAAGAGCTTTAATTATTTCTAGTAATGGTGGTATTTGGCTGGCTAAATCTTCCGGCATCTTAGTACGATTCTGTTTGTAATCTGGGAAAATTTTATGCCTATCGGTCGGCTCTTTACTATCAAAAACCACTACCATCCAATCTGGACTATAAGAATTAAATAGCTTCTTAAGCATATTTATTACACCCAGAATAGCACCAGTCGCTTGTCCTTTAGAATTATTTAACGGCGGCAGAGCGTAATAAGCTCTAAATAAATAAGAAGAACCATCCACCAATACTAAGACTGGCTTATTGTTGTGATTAATTAAGCACCTCCAAGTTGGCGTAACTTAACAACAACCACTTTACCCCATTTTTACCAAAATCTACATTAACCCTAATTTTATCACCACTACCATCCTGATCAATAATAAATCCTATACCAAATTTATCATGTTTGACTTTTTTGCCAGCTGATTTTTTAAGATCTGATTTTTTTTTACCTGTTTCAGATTTTTCTTGCTTTATAAATCCAATCGATTTTTGAAAGTTATTTCTATTAGATATAAACATTTGTTTTTTACGTTCTTCAATTAAATTTTCTGGGATCTCGTTGATAAATCTTGATCTTATCCGACTCTCTTCTCTACCAAACAACCGTCTTTTCTGAGCATAACTTATAAATATTCTCTCCATAGAACGAGTTATACCCACATAGCATAATCTTCTTTCTTCGTTTAAAGCATCTGGGCTATCTTTAGAAAAGTAATGGGGAAATAATCCTTCTTCTAATCCACACAAAAATACTACCGGAAACTCTAGACCTTTAGCTGCGTGCAACGTCATTAACTGCACGTTACCAAACTCACTAATTGTCATATCTTTTTCTTTAGAAATATATTCTTTGCCTTCTAATGCTGCATAATCTAATAAGGCTTTAACTTTAGTAAGATTATCTGAATCGACAGCTGCATTGGCCGCAACTTGAGATCCACTAAACACCGCTGTAGCATTAATTAATTCTTGCAAATTCTCCATTCTGTTGATCGATCCAGCATCTTTTTTTCTCTTTAACTCTTCTAATAAACCACTAATATTAATGGTTTTTTCTACTAATTCTGTCAACGTATAATTATTGTTGGCAAAACTCGCTATAATATCATTGATTATTTTCAAAAAATTCATCAACCCATTAATAACTGCTCCAGTGTCACCAGATGTTACTAATTGCTGCACCACCGCAAAATAACTAATATTTTCTTGTACACTTAAACTTCTAATTTTTTCTAAAGATTTATCACCTATGCCACGAGCAGGAGTGTTAATAATTCTCTCAAACGCCGCATTATCTAAAGGATTAATTGCCAACCTTAAATAAGCCAATACATCTTTAATTTCTGTGCGTTCAAAAAAACTAACTCCCCCATATATAATATAATTAATACCATGTTTCACTAAAGATTCTTCTATCGCCCTGGATTGAGCGTTAGATCTATATAACACTGCTATGTCGCTATACTTACCAGAATTTGCTATATGTTTTTGGATCTCTTTGACTATAAACAAGGCCTCATCTTCTTCGTTTAGTCCACCATATAATACTATCGGCTTCCCTTCTGGTGCATCTGTCCATAAAGTCTTGCCCATGCGATCCATATTGTTATTAATAATTGCATTAGCTGCAGATAATATAGTTTTGGTCGAACGATAATTTTTTTCTAAACGTATAACATTAACGGTATCAAATTCTTTAGTATATTTAACAATATTCTCAACTTTAGCTCCTCGCCAACCATATATAGATTGATCATCATCACCAACTGCAGTAATAGATTCGGCGTTACTACTTAGCAACTTTAAAAAATTATATTGAATTGGGTTAGTATCTTGAAATTCATCAATTAAAAAATGCTTAAATCTAGCTCGATAATGCTGCAGCAAGTCTGGATTATCACGCAATAATTCGTAAGATTTTAATAATAGATCTGCAAAGTCTACAACATTTTGAGATTTACAAGAGTTTTCGTAATGATGATACAGCTCGAACATAATTTTATCATATTTAGTTTGTATTTTTGGTAAATTATTAGATCTAAGACCTTGATCTTTTTGACGATTAATAAAATTTTGTACTTTTTTTGGCTCAAATGCATCTTCATCAATATTAAATTGTTTCAATAAACGGCGAATAACTTTTAATTGATCTTCTGAATCTATAACTTCAAAATTGTTGCCAAGTTTTGCAGCTACGTTGTGTAATCTTAACAACTTGTGAGACAAGCTATGAAATGTACCAATCCACCCATTATAAATATTGGTTAAATCCATTTTATTTAACCTGTTACTCATTTCTTTAGCGGCTTTATTGGTAAAAGTTACTACCATAATATTATAAGGATCTTGTTGGTGCTGACATACTAACCAAGCAAATCTATTAACCAACACCCTGGTTTTACCACTACCAGCACCTGCTAATACTAATAAATTGCCTAAATAATGAGTTACAGCCTGTTGTTGAGCTTGATTTAATTGTTCTAAATATTTAACTGGAAAATTCATACACGCACTTATAAAAAATATAGCCCCCTTCCAATAAGAAGGAGGCAAGACACTAACATAACTATATATGATGGGTTATAAGATGCCTATTGTTTATCGACTACTTGTTTCAATACTTTCAAAGCTGTTAATTTTACTGATAATCTAGCAGGCTTGGCACTAATGGTAACTTGTTGACCGGTTAAAGGACTAACCATAACACGTTCTTTGCTAGGTTTTTTCTTGATTCTACGTAATTTAATTCCTGTTTTTGGAATTACGAATTCACCTGAACCACGTTTTTTTAAATGTCCTTCAATTAATCTATTAAGTTCATCAAAAACTTGTTCTACTTGAGTTTTATTAAGATGAGTATTTTCAGAAATAATTTGAAAAATTTGAGTTCTAGTTTGCTTATCTTTGAAAACTACAACTTTAGGTGTGATAGTTTTTACTCGCATATTAACATTAACTTTTCCGGTGGAAATTATATCAGAATTAGATTTTGCGGTAGCTTTAGTCTTAGTTTTAGACATACCTTTCTCCATTGAACAACTGTTATTAAAAATATAAACTTTAGGAAATTATGCCAATGCTTATTATATAAATCAATGTTTTTTTATATAAAATAAAATTTTATAGCTAAAATCAATAAAAACTAGATTAATCTATTTTTATCGACCAACACCAAGTCTTTAACAATTAAATCCTTTATAATAATGATTTAATACAAATTTGATTATCGAATTTAGGATTATTAACTTTAGATGACACTGGGTACATAAAAAAATCTTGTTGATCTATTTGTACGCTAGGGCTGCACAATAAGTCTATCGGAGTTTTAATATTTAACCATGCTTTATAACTATTAGTATTAATAACAAATGGAACTCGATCATGAATAGCATTTTTATACTTGTTATAATCAGTACCATTCGTCAAAATAATACAACTATCTTTAATGAAAATACCAGCCAACCCTAAAACCTCTTGTTGTTTAACTTGAATATAAAAAGGCAATTTTTGTGTACCAACAGTCTTCCATTCAAAAAATCCATTAACGATTATTAAACATCGCTGTTTTTTAAAGGCCCAATTGAAACATTTTTTTTCTAATACGGTTTCTATTTTAGCATTGATTATGCTATTAACAGAATTGGCGATCTTAAAACCCCAATTAGCAAAATCAAGTTTATCATTCTTAACAACTACCACAATCTGATTAGGCGCAATATTATAACGAGGAATAAGCGATGCAGAAGCTTGGCGCAAGGCAAAATGCTCTTTAATTTCCGATATATTGGCTGTTAAAGTAATTCTTCCACACATATGCTTTTGTTACTATTGATTAATGTTAATCATTCTACTGTTACAGATTTAGCTAAATTTCTAGGCTGATCTACATCAGTACCTTTTAATACTGCTACGTGATATGCCAGCAATTGCATAGGTATAGCATATACAATTGGTGCTAGCCAATACGGTACACTAGGAAGTTCTATGATTTGCAAATTTTTCTTAGATTTCCATTCTATAGATTGATCAGCAAATATTATTATATTACCTCCTCTAGCTTGAACTTCTTGAATGTTAGATTTTAATTTGTCTATTAAATCGTCTTTAGACATTAATACCACGACCGGCATTTCATCATCAACTAAAGCCAAAGGACCGTGCTTTAATTCCCCAGCTGGATGTGCCTCGGCGTGAATATAGGAAAGTTCTTTTAACTTTAAAGCACCCTCTAATGCTAAAGGAAATAATAACCCCCTAGCTAAAAACAAAGCACTTTTTTTATGTTCAAATATCTTGGCAATCACATTAATCTGGCTCGACAGCTTTAAAACTTTTTCTAAAATTTCTGGTAAATTTTGCAAATTAGTAATAATTTTCTTACTATCTAAAGCATGTTTCAAAGGCAATTTAGCTATAAAAATTTCTAGCAACATTAAGAGAGCTACTAGTTGCGATGTAAAGGCTTTAGTCGATGCCACCCCTACTTCAGGACCAGCATTGGTTAAAGCTGTCAATTCTGAATAACGCACTAAAGAACTTTCTGGAACATTACAAATAGTTAAAAATCCACAATATTTTTCAAACTCAAGGCAAGAAAGCGCAAGCGTCTTTTTTAAAGCGCCAATAGTATCTGCCGTCTCGCCTGATTGCGATATAGTAATTAATAAAGTATCTGGTAAAATTACTTTATGGGCGTATCTAAATTCGCTAGCTATATCAACTTGACAATGAATGCCAGCAAATTCTTCAAACCAATATTTGGCAATTAATCCAGCATGGAAACTAGTACCACAAGCTATGATTTGAATATTTTTACACGAATTTAAAATGTCTTTAGCATTCACGCCTAAAAAAGATGGGGTAATATGATCTTTAACTATTCTACCTTCCAGGGTTGCAGCGATAGCCTTTGGCTGTTCAAAAATCTCTTTCAACATAAAATGCCTGTAATGGCCCTTATCCGCCATATCTTGCAACACAGCTAGCTGTGATTTATCTCGTTTAACTTTTTTGCCAGACAATCCATAAATTTCAACCCCATCACCAGACATAACGGCAACATCCCCATCTTTAAGGTATATCAAATTTTGAGTTAAATTCTGCAATGCTAAACTATCGGACGCAAAGAAATACTCTCCAACCCCAACCCCAACAACCAAAGGACTGCCACACCTGGCCGCTATTATTTGCTGTGGATTAAGCACATCGATGACACAAATAGAATACGCACCTCGTAATTCTTTGCATGTTTTTATAACTGCTGATAAAAAATCTATCCCTTGCAATCTATAAAAATATATTTTAGCCGCAATAACTTCACTATCAGTTTCAGATTTAAAATTAAAATTTTGTTGCACCTCTAGATCAGCTTGTAATTCATGATAATTTTCAATAATGCCATTATGAACTATAGCAATGGTATTATTTACTACATGTGGATGCGCATTAATTTCGCTAGGCTTGCCATGCGTAGCCCATCTAGTATGAGCAATACCTATCCTACCTTGAATATAATTTTTTTGTACTATTTCTTGTAAAACTTTAACTTTACCTTTAGATTTATGTAATAAAAATTTGTTATTATGAATAACAGCAAGACCTGCAGAATCGTATCCTCTATACTCTAATTTTTTTAAACCTTCGATCAAAATTGGCACTACATTTCTTTCTGCGATTGCCGCAATAATTCCGCACATATAAAAACCCCACTACTTATCTGATATTTTAGCTGATTGTTTTTTAACTGGTCTTTGCCAATTAACGCTATATTGATTTTTTTTATTTAAAGTAAGCTTAGAAGCTGGAGCAGGCTGTATTAGCGTGGTACCAGCTGCAAGCGTTGCATTTTTTTCAACAGTAATTGGTGCGATTAATTGACATGCCGAGCCAATTAACACATTATCTTCTATTACAGTAACATGCTTATTGGCACCATCATAATTACAAGTAATACTTCCTGCTCCGATATTTACATTACTACCTATAATTGCGTCACCAATATAGCTAAGGTGATTTATTTTACTTTTTTCTCCAACAATCGCAGCTTTTATTTCTACAAAATTACCAATTTTAGCATTTGCCGCAATATTAGTTTTTGGCCTGATCCTAGCAAACGGCCCAATAATTGCCTGTGAATAAATTATAGCACCATCTATTATGGTATTTGGTTCAATAATAACATTCGGGCCAATTATAGTATCTTTGATGTAACAATTAGCACCAATTTTAGCACCTTTAGCAACAACAACTTTACCTGCTAATATAACATTGATGTCAATTTCAACATCAGGTGCTATTTCAACCTCTCCCCTAATATCAAATCTGCTTGGATCTAATATAGTAACCCCTTGTTCGATAAAATAATTCGCTTGCCACACTTGATATTGACGCTCTAATGCTATTAGTTGTTGCCTAGTATTCACACTAACATTTTCCAAACTATTATCGGTGGTTGTGGTTACAATACTTATATTTTGCGCAACAGCTAACGCCATAACATCCGTCAAATAATATTCTTTTTGCCTATTATGATTATTAATTTTTGGTAATGATTGCACTAAAAATTCTTTTGGAAACAAATATATACCTACATTTACTTCGGTTATTTTTTTTTCCAAATTGCTGGCATCTACTTCTTCTGCTATTTTTAAAAAATTATTATTACTATCTCTAATTATTCTTCCTAAACCTTGAGGGTTAGCAACTGTGCCAGTAATTATTCCTACAGATTTGCTATTGGTGTTAGATATTAATTTATTTAAAGTGTTGGCAGAAATTAATGGAATATCACCAGACAACACTATAATTTTATTAATTTCTTGGTTAATTTTAGATAAACCAACCATAACTGCATTTGCAGTACCTAAAGGCAGCTGTTGATGCGCCCAATATATTTGATAGTTGTTATTTTTGTTATCTAATACCTCAGTATTATAAAAAGACTGTAAAGTTTCTATATTCGAGCCACCCACTATTACAATTTCTTTAATAGACTCAACCCCAAAAACCGCAGACAAAGAACGGGATAATATCGGTCTGCCAGCTAATTTATGTAATACTTTGGGAATATCTGACCGCATTCTTTTACTATCACCAGCCGCTAAAATTATAACCCCATAGCCCATATACCAATCCTAAACATAACCAAAAAACTTAAATTATGGTGATATATTAAGATATTTATTAATTAATAAATAGCTATATAAAATATGTTTGTGAGTTAGATTTATGAT
Organism: Francisellaceae bacterium UBA6186; assembly: GCA_002422785.1. GTDB lineage: Bacteria > Pseudomonadota > Gammaproteobacteria > UBA6186 > Azoamicaceae > UBA6186. The sequence goes on along the minus strand of DITK01000042.1, from coordinate 2,980 downwards.
AGTTATTAAAGTTTATAGGCAGCGCAACTACACTGCCTATAAAGATGCTAATTATGGTATAAGTTTATTGGCTTTAACATTTGGTGCTAATGGATCTATATTTGTTCTGGCACAAGATATATCTGCAGTAAAGTCTGCGGTATAAAACAATGCTTTTTTAGTCACCTGAGTATTTGAGTTAAAACCTATGAAATCTGCCCTAACAGTTCCATTACAAGAGCCTAACAATGGCACCGGTACATCGGTTAATTGTGCTGAAACAGTTGCCAATGCTCCTCTCTTATGTTGAACAAAATCATTCATCAAAATACCAGCTTGACTGTAACCAAATAAAATTTTTGGACGTGCAGACATCTGTAGCGTATCTGATTTATCAAATCGTAACACATCCAAACCAACACTAAAGTTGCGATGCTGAATATTAGCGATATTAACCCCAAAACTAATATCAGTACTTACACTTGCTTGTAAATTTGGAGCTAAATGAGATCTTTCTATACTGGTATGTGAACTAATATAAGGTCTAAAACCAATATTGGCTTTTTCATTTCCATAACTAACCAAATCATATGCATGTGTTGTTCGATATTCTGATGTAGGATTATTGAATAAACTAACCCGATGGCTATAAATAGCAGGTATGGGATGAAATGTGTTATTACTCTGCATTACTGATAAATTATCAGACGCATTACTGCTTGATGCTGCCTCTGCTACAGCTTCCAAAGAATGCCCTCGCCAATAATCTCTTGCTTTGGCATTAGAGATAAACAACCCATATTTATCATCAATTGTTCTTACTTTTTCTAATCCAAAAGGATTTATATCAGCCATGGTATTGGTATTTTTTGGCTCCATATTATTATCTGGAGTATGAATTGGCATATTATTGTCTGGCGAATATAGCCCTTTCACTGCAGTTATTGCGATATCTATCATGCCTTCTTGTAATCCAGCAGCAATAACAGCCCCCACTATATTTTCCCCAAGAACTGCGGCTCTTACCCCTGCAACCGATGCAGTTTGCGCCAGTTGCTGTAATCCTTGCTGACTACTGGTAGCTATTTCTTCTCTGCCAATAAATGCCGTATCCAAACCCGTGATAGCTAAGGCTCCACTAGTTAAGGTGTTTTTCAGCACAATCGATGGCAATCGTGCTATCTGACCAGTAGCTATAGAATTAACAGTAGAAAAAGTTGTAGCATTAACCATTGCAGCACCAACCTTAGTCTGTATCTGTAATGCAGCGACTATTTTCGGTGCAACAACCCTAGCGACTATCGAACTCCCAACTGTTATGGCAAAATTTATATTGGCTTTTTTTATAGCTTTCTTTTTACGTTCTTGAATATTTGATATAATGTCTTGTAACTGTGAATTATATTGCGCAACAATGCTGCCGTATTGATTTTCGTACTCTAAAGCCATAGCTTGTTCGTATGCTGTGATTGCTTGTAAATCATTATCGCATTGTTCTAATAATGGCTGATACCTGGCATTAATTTCCTCTGCAAAAGCCAACATTTGTTCTTGAAATTGTTGATCTAATGTTTCAATGCTTTGCATTCCATCATCTCTTGCTGCTGTTAACAATCTTGTTGCGTCTTCTGCTACGGCCGATCCTGTTATTAACAATTGCATTGCTTGATCATAATTAACTTCTAGATCTACGGCTTTTTGATCTAATAATCTTTGTTTTTCTGCTTCTATATTTTGCATAACAACCTGGATCTCTTGTAAACTTTCTTGATAGCTAATATCCAGATCGTTTAAACTATTATTTTTCATTCGATCAAATTCTATTTTGCTCTTTTGAATTTGTTGCTCTGCTTGTTTTTTTATTTTTGATTTTCCGGTAACTATATCAACTGTATCGTGGGCCATGTCTCCAACCAAATCTACAACCTCGCCAACTAAGTTTACGGCAGCTCCTGCCGTATTATCGACAACTCTAGCTGCTTCTCTCAAAACCTTATCGGCAGAGTGCCCCACCAGTGGCACGTGTTTCACTACTTCTCTAATAGGTGCTGTAATTACTTTAACTGGATGTTTAATAAGTTTTTTTAAAAATGATGGCACAAAATATCTCCTTTATAATAATTAAATTAAAAACAAGATATTTATACCGAATGGTTAATAGCTATATAATACTAATTATGTCATGACTTTTATTAGTAATTTAAATGGTAACCAGATGATCTACACTAAAAAATATGGATTTAACAAATGGAACTTTTTATTAAATTAAACTGTCATAATTAATTAACAGTTATTTATATTTTGCATAATATATATTAGGATCTTTAATCATGAACTTAAAAAATATATTTATTAACATTGGGACATGGGTAAGTGCCAAGTTTAATAGCATTGGCGCATGGTTAAAAAATATATTCAACAACCAAAGCAATTTCAGGAATTCTCATACTGGCAATTCAGGATCTGGCGAATTAATACCCATAGGCTCGCAAGAAAATTTAAATGCAGATCATCAATTATTCAACTATGAATACCCCCACCATAATATGGATGCATTAAATAATCATTTGAAACATGTTAATGACAACAGACAACGTACTAATGTTGATATAGAAAGAACTAAATTTATTATTATTTTACCAACTACACCCGAAGAACAAATATCATTAGATAATGTATCTTTTGACGACTTCTGTACCGAATTACTAAAGAAGCTGCCATCAACTATTAATTCAACATCAATTGCTACTTTAACACAAATGATACAACAACACTGTCATCAAGATGGATTTCTTAATATGGGGGAAAGTGAAATTTACACACATATTGTCAAAGGATATAATAAAAACAACGAACTACCCACTAAATTAACTAAATTTACCAGGGATCCATTCACTATAGACTTAAGTAATATTAATAATAACCGCATATTACTAACAGAAGCTTTTACATTATTAACAATCAAAGATACCGACACTGGTACCGACCAACAAATAAATGC
>DITK01000030.1 GCA_002422785.1 Francisellaceae bacterium UBA6186 | reverse complement strand
GAGGCAGTTATTGATAAAGTTAATCGCTATACCGATCAAGAATTATATAATATAGCTCAAGGTGGATCTCTTTTTGCTGAAAATAATTTAACTATAGATGATATGGTAGCTTATATTGCGTTAGTATTACAAAGATATCAATATTTGCAGAATAATAAATAAAATGATAATAAAAAAAATCAATATTACGTTTGTTATAATTGCAAGTTTAATGTTCTTTAGTGTGATTTATATTAACAACATAATGCACATCGAGGTTAGTATTTATCGCATTTATTATGCAATCCAAGATCGATTTAATAGAAAAATTAATAATATACCTATTAATTATATAAAATCTAATAGCTTAAATGATAAAATTGCCCACCCAGCTCCGTGGGTTATATCTCAGATAGAAAAGGATTTTGCTAATTTTTCTAATGCATCGGTAAATAATGTAGTACGTACTTTTGATTTGTTACCAGAGGAGGCGTTATTAGTATTATTTACTATTAAGGATGGTGCTTTATCCATAAACAAGAAAAGCCTGGTAATGAATGAAACATGCGAACATGGCGTACTAATCTACTCTAGAGTAGTTGATTATCTTGCGAAACGTGGATACATAACTAATGTAAGTTTTTTAGTAAGATTTACTGATTTATTTAGTAACCAAGTATTACAATATACAGCAGCTAATTTAGCACCTATTTTAGCAACCTCTAAAAATTTACAGCGTGATCTAGATAAAAATTTGGTGTTAATTCCTGATTATATGAGCTTAGAAGATATGCCAATATTTATGCCTAGAATTAGAAAAGCCAAAAAACTTTATCCTTGGCATAAAAAACAACATAAGATCTATTGGCGTGGTGGTCATGCTGATGTTTCTGGTTTTAGAAAATCAATAGTTGAATATAGCAATCAACATCCAGGCTCTATTATAGATGCGAAATTTACTGACACCAAACTAAGCTTTGTACCACCAGAATTTCAGTTGCAATCAAAGTTTTTATTAAATATAGATGGTCATACCGCAGCTTGGACTAGGCCTATTTGGCAATTACAGTCAAATTCGGTAATGGTTAAACAAAATTCAGCACTGACTCAATGGTATTACGATGCATTAATCCCTGATGTTCATTTTATAGCAGTTAACAGCGATCCTGAGGCAGTTATTGATAAAGTTAATCGCTATACCGATCAAGAATTATATAATATAGCTCAAGGTGGATCTCTTTTTGCTGAAAATAATTTAACTATAGATGATATGGTAGCTTATATTGCATTAGTATTACAAAGATACGAATATTTGCAGAACAATAAATAGATTATTAATTAATTTTTTTACAGGCTAATATTACTGTAGCTAAATATTTTAATAACTCTGGTGCCATATTATATGCAGCATTAAGATGTGTTGCCGCCAAACCTGGATCGTTTGGATATTCATGAGATATATGATTTCTTGTGTTTCTCATTTCTTTCCATTTGTGGGCACTATCTATAATACGAAGCTTTTCTAATTTATTAAGTTTATCAATAAATGTAGTACTATCTATATCTTCCTGTTCAACAATTTTTAGAAATAATGGATATAATTTAGTTCCCATAAAATCTTGCAATTTAGCAAATCTACTCGTAAAAAGTTCTAAAACAGCTATATCTTCATTAGTTAAATGATCTATTTTTACCGCAGATAAAGGAAACTTATGAGATAGTTTAGTTATAGCATACTGCAATCTTTCGGCATGTTTATTAGCTATTGCTATAGCTGCACTTAATTCTTGATTCATAGTAATTGTACTCCGGTTTGCTTAGCAATATCATATATTGGCAATGTAACATTATTAGATAAACAATTTAACACCACATCTATTTTTTGGTCGCCTAATTGATCTTGTAATGCAATAATAAAATTAGACTGTCGAGCTACTGCTAAATTTATATCAAGTTCTATTGTTTCTATATAAAAATCTAGATCACCACCATGTTTAGTTAAATCTACCCTAGAACCAAACAACCATAAATGGTCATTTTTACTGAAATAATGTTTAAACGCTTGTTTGATTATTTCTAAATCGTATTTTGGTAGTCTTATATTTAAAGACATAATTTTGCTAATCAATCGTTGTTTAAATCCACTTATTTAATATTTCTATCATTTTTTTAGCCTGTTCGATGCTGGAAATATTAAATTTAGAACGCATCTTATATATACCGTTACTTTTTTGATAACGCCTGACAGTAAATTTTATTGGACCATAATCTTCAGCTTTTTTATCCCAATCTTGGTACTTATACATAATGGTCGCCCAAGCACCTTTGGTTAAAATTTCTTTATCTAATTGCTTTACAGTTTCGATGCCTTCTTCATAGTAAGAAACAGATAAATCATCAACGGTACTATTATTGGTATTCTCCATGCGATGCTCCTAAATATCCCATAATGTTTTTACATAATTCATTAACACCAGTCATACTAACTGCCGAAATCCAAAATATTTTTATAATATTTTGGTTCGTTGTTTTAAGTTTGTTAAACTCTGTTATTATTGTTTGTAGTTTTTCTGGCATTAACAGATCGATTTTATTAATTACTATCCAGCGAACAGTACTTTTTAATTGTTGATCATTATATTTTTCCAATTCATTTTCTATAATATTGATTTGTTCAATTAAATTTTTAGCAACAATAAATTCGTTAATCACGCTGTTATCATTTAGATCTGGTTTATAATTTAAAGATACTGATAAATCAACCATATGCAATAATAGCCTAGTTCTAGATAAATGCTTAAGGAATCTGATTCCAAGTCCGGTACCACTGGAGGCACCTTCTAATAAACCTGGAACATCTGCCATCACAAAACTAGAATCTCCAACTTTTACCACGCCCAGGTGTGGGTTCATAGTAGTAAAAGGGTAGTCGGCAATTTTTGGTTTTGCAGCTGTTACTTTGCTAATTAAAGTAGATTTACCGGCATTAGGAAAGCCTAACAATCCTACATCAGCTAATAAACGCAGTTCTAATTTTAGATTACGCTCATCGCCTAATTCACCTTTAATTATTTTTCTCGGGGATCTGTTGGTACTACTTTTAAAATGATGGTTACCTAATCCGCCACGACCGCCATTTGCAACCAACAATACTTGACTATCTTGAATTAAATCACCAATTATTTCATTGGTATCATGTTCCCAGACAACGGTACCAACTGGCACTTCTATAATTAAATGTTCGCCTGATTTACCAGAACATAAACTACCACTACCAGATTTGCCTTTTTCTGCTTGATAATCTTTTTTATAATTTAAATCTACTAAAGTATGCAATCTAGAGGTGGCTTTTAAATATACATGACCGCCATGACCGCCGTCACCGCCATCTGGGCCACCCCAAGGAATAAATTTTTCTCTTCTAAAACTACAGCAACCATCGCCACCTTTACCAGCTTGAACATGGATGGTGACTTCATCAATAAATTTCATTATAAAATAAATCTATGCTGCAGGTTGTACTGGGATAATACTGATGTATTTCCTAATTTTAGCACAATTTATGCCGACAGCTGCTTTTTTTTGGGTAAATTTTACAAACCCCGCAACTTTAGCGAATATAGTAAAATCTTTCCCTAAACCAACATTGGATCCTGGGTGAAATTTAGTACCACGCTGACGAATAATAATTTCTCCAGCTTTCACTAACTGACCGCCAAAACGTTTAACACCTAAATATTTAGGGTTGGAATCTCTACCGTTTCTGGTACTACCACCAGCTTTTTTATGTGCCATATCACCACATCCTAATTTTTAATTAATTTGAAAAATGAATATCTTCGATTTTAATTTTAGTAAATAGCTGTCTATGCCCCATATGTTTCATGTGGTGCTTACGACGCTTAAATTTAAGAATTTTAATTTTATCGTGCTTGCCATGTGCTTCTAAAGTAGCTTTTACTGTACAATTTGTAAGATATGGTTCACCGATAAAAACTTGTTCACCATTGGAGGCTAACAGCACATTAGTAAACTCTATTTGGCTGCCCAGCTCGCCTTCTTGTTTTTCTACTAACACACAATGGTTCTTTTGAACCCGATATTGCTTACCGCCAGCTATGATTACCGCATACATATTAAGGACTCCAAATTTTATATAATTTCAAATATTTCAAGCTGTAAATGCAACAATGCATCCAGTAGAGCTTATTATATTACGCAAAAGCATAACATCTAGCAACAATATCTTTTTGTTCCATAAACTTACTTACTAGCTAACAAAATTATATTTATCAAAAAGTTACTATATGTTCTCTTTTAAAAAATCAGTTAAACTAAAACTTATACTTTATAATTTTAATAGGACTTGAATATGTTTGTAACAGAATGCGCAGAGAATGAAATGAAAACTTGCATGCAACTAAAAGGCGGACTATTTCCTTTGACTACATTACAAATTTTAAACAATGATTTGCAGGCTTTAGAGGAGCAGTTAAACGCAAAAATAGAACAAGCACCAAATTTTTTTAATAATGCACCTATTGTCATAGATTTGTATCATCTATCAAAAGATGATTTGCCGGAAGATGTCGATACTAAGATAGATTTTTTTGCATTACGACATATTTTAATAAATAAAAATTTGATTCCGGTTGGAGTTAAAAATGCTAATAAGTTGCAACAACAACAAGCTATCGATGCTAACTTAGCTATTTTGAGACCTAATAATAATTTTGAAAATCATAGTAAATACCCAGGATCTAATAAAAAGAACCAAAATATTAACCCACAAGCTACCGATTTAAATTTAACTGAAAATCATAAAAATTCTGATATAAAATTACCGAAAAATAAATTAATTAAGATGCCAGTTAGATCCGGTCAACAAGTTTATGCCCCAGATGGAGATATAACCGTTATAGGATCAGTAAGCCATGGTTCCGAATTGTTAGCTGACGGCAGCATCCACGTTTATGGCGCATTAAGGGGTAGGGCACTAGCTGGAATCAACAATAACCCTAATGCTAGAATTTTTTGTAACAGCCTAGAAGCAGATTTAATTTCTATTGCTGGTCAATTTAAAATTAGTGAAAATATTGATCCAAAATTTTGGAAAAAACAAGTGCAAATTTACCTATCCGAGGGTAAGTTAGAAATTAATGAGTTTTTATGATATATTTTATAAAAAATAATTGTTTTTTTAGTAATCATTAAAGATAATCAAAAGATAATTATAATTATAAGTGTAAGGATAACAAAATTGAATAATTTAAATAGCGTAAAATCAAAAGTAATTGTTATAACTTCTGGAAAGGGTGGTGTTGGTAAAACTACAACTAGTGCAGCTCTTAGTGCCGAGCTTGCTAATCGTGGTTTTAAAACCGTGGTTATAGATTTTGATGTTGGCCTTAGAAATTTAGATTTAGTTATGGGCTGCGAAAGACGAGTTATTTATGACATTGTAAATGTTATAAACGGAGAATCCAGCTTAAATCAAGCTTTAATAAAAGATAAACGTCAAGCAAATTTATTTATTTTACCGGCATCTCAAACTAGAGATAAAGACGCCTTAACCAAAGAAGGTGTTGCTAAAATTATTGAAGAATTACGCAAAGAATTTAAGTTTATTATATGCGATTCTCCAGCTGGTATTGAACGTGGAGCTCTTATGGCTCTATATTTTGCTGATGAAGCTATAATAGTAACTAACCCAGAAGTATCATCGGTACGTGATTCTGATCGTATTATTGGGGTATTAAACAGCAGAACCAAACTTGCAGAAGAAAGCAAAGAAATTGAAAAACATTTATTAATTACTAGATATTCTCCAAGTAGAGTAAAAAAAGGAGAGATGCTAAGTGTTAGTGATGTCCAAGAAATTTTAGCAATCCCATTATTAGGAATCATTCCAGAATCTGAAGCAATATTAACAGCTTCCAACCAAGGAATACCAATCACTTTAGAAGTAAAACCAAGTAATGCTTGTAAAGCGTATAAAAATGCTGTTTCGGCTTTGTTAGGTGAAAAAGTTGAAGGCCCCTCGACTATCAGAAAAATTTTATCAAATATTGGCCTTATTAAGGATCTAGCATGAGTATTTTTGATTTTTTTTTAAACAATCGTAAAACTGCCCAAAAAGCTAAAGAACGTTTGCAAATTTTAGTATCCCATCAAAGAACTAAAAATGGTAATCTTGATTTTATACCTCAGCTAAAACAGGAATTAATTAATGTCATTAGTAAATACGTGTCTATTGATACTGATCAAATTCAAGTTGAATTACAACAAAATGCTAGTTGTTCTATTTTGGAATTAAATATTACCTTGAATGAGCCTGAGTTAGTTTAAAATAAAATATTTATCATTAAATTATCCTAATTAATCTAGTAATTATTGCATATCAAATTGTTTATCATAAAAAACTCTGTTATTTTCATATAAAACAATCATTATACAAAAAATAATAAAATAATCTTGGAGTTTTTATGGTTAAAAACAAATCGTCTGAATCATGCAGTGAAAATCAAATTAGTAGCGAAAAAATAACCCCTGTTAGCAATCAAGAAGAGCTATCTAATGGATTAATTAGCCTGAGTGATAAAGAATCAACTGGGGGTAAAATACGTAGAATAATGCGAAAATGTTCTAATAATGATGTATCAAATAGTCCATTAATACCATGGTTAGATCATGTTATAGTCTCCAACCATCACCGACAACCAGAATATCAATTATCGGCCCAGTGTAGACTTTCTGTTGGAGCATTAAATGTACTAAATACCACAACATCACAGCCTAATAAAACAGCTATGCTAATACAGTGGCGGGATTACGTTAATATGGCACAACGAGTAATGTACCTTAAGAAGGAACAGCTGCCTTCTCATTTATCTCAAATAAAAACAGTTACCTTTGACTCAAATATAAAAGCAATCACTAATTAAATATATCATAAGATCCAGATAAATGGGGGGAGTATTATTATCTGGATCTTATATTATTAATTATGCCTCAAACTCTACGATTTCTAATAATAACTGATTAAATCTCTTAACAAAGCTTGCCGGATCGCTCAATTGACCGCCTTCTGCTAAAACTGCTTGATCTAACAATAGGCTACTTAAATCAGCAAATTTTTTAGGATCTTTAACTCTTAAACTAGACATCGCCTTAACCATTGCATGCTTGGGATTAACTTCTAATATTGGTTTGGAAATCGGTACTATTTGACCTGCTGATCTTAATATGCGCTCCATTTGTGGTGTCATATCATTTTGATCTGCAACAATACATGCTGGTGAATCTGTGAGCCTCATAGTTACTCGTACTTCTTTAACCCTCTCTCCTAATTCTTTTTGAATAGCTTCAATTAAATCTTTAAATTCTTCGGAAAATTTTTGTTTTTGCTCTTTATCTTGTTCATTTTCTAATTTACCAAGATCTAAGCCACCCTTAGATACACACTGAAATTTTTTATTTTGATATTCTGGTAAATGGCTAATCATCCATTCATCAATTTTATCGTTTAATAACAATACTTCTATATCTCTTTTTCTAAAAATTTCCAGATGTGGACTGCTTTTAGCAGCATTAAAATTATCAGCAGATACATAATAAATGTATTCTTGTCCATCTTTGAGTCTAGCTAGGTAATCATCTAAAGAAACATCTTGGGCAGAATTATCTAAATAAGTAGAGCTGAACCGTAATAATTTAGCAATTTTAGCACGATTGGAAAAATCTTCTGCTGGGCCTTCTTTTAATACTTGACCAAACTCTTTCCAAAAACTTAAATATTTAGCCGAATCTTTTTCTGCCATGTGTTCTAACATTTCTAATACTTTCTTAATGATGCTACTACGAATAGAACCTGTCACCGTACTATTTTGTAACAATTCTCTAGAAACATTTAATGGTAAATCGTTAGAGTCAATAATACCTCTGACAAAGCGTAAATAAAGAGGTAAAAATTGTTCTGCATCATCCATAATAAACACTCGTTTTACATATAACTTGAGTCCTTTTGGTTTAGCTACATGGTACAAATCAAATGGTGCTTTTTTAGGGATATATAATAAAGAAATATATTCTAATTTACCTTCTACTTTATTATGGCTCCATGCTATTGGTTCTTCAAAATCGTGAGCTATATGCTTGTATAATTCTCTATATTGCTCATCTTTAATTTGTTGTTTAGGTAATGTCCATAAAGCTGTAGCCCTATTTATCACTTCTTCTGCTGGTACATTTATAACTTTACTGTCTTCTTCGGTATTGGCTGGTTCTTCTTTAAACATTATAATCGGTAAGCTTATGTGATCAGAATATTTAGTAATAACATGTCTTAGGTGCCAATTATTTAAAAATTCATCTTCTTCTGACTTCAAATGCAATACAACTTCAGTACCACGACTTTCTTTGTTGGTGTGTTCTACTTGATATTCGCCATCGCCTTTAGATTTCCAGATTACACCTTGATCCGGGGAATCTCCTGCTTTTCTAGTAATTACTGTAACTTCGTCAGCAACTATAAACGAAGAATAAAATCCAACCCCGAATTGACCAATTAATTGAGAATCTTTTGATCTATCTCCAGTAAGCTTAGATAAAAATTCTTTAGTGCCAGATTTTGCAATCGTACCTAAATGTTTAATTGTTTCATCCATATTCATGCCAATGCCATTATCACGAATAGTTATGGTGCGAGCATTTTTATTCATCTCTACCCAAACTTTTAAGTCATGGTCATTTTCATATACGGCTGAATTCGATAAAGACTCAAATTTTAATTTATCAGCGGCATCTGATGCATTAGAAATTAATTCACGTAAAAAAATTTCTTTATTGCTATACAAATTATTAATCATTAAATGTAATATTTGTTTAACTTCAGCCTGAAAGCTTAAAGTCTGTTTTTTGTTGTTTTGTGACATAACTTAATACTCCTTAACAAATTAAATATTTAATAAATCAAATCTCTATCTTCTAATGCACGAGCTAATGTTCCCATGTCAATATTTTCTAATTCTCCACCAAATGGTACTCCTTGGGCAATTCTACTAGTTTTAATTCCATACTCTTTAGCAAGCTCAGCAAAATAGAAAGCTGTGGTTTCACCTTCTACAGTTAAATTGGTAGCCATTATTATTTCTTTAATATGGCCTTTTTTCAGTAAAGCAAGGTATTCTTCTACTCCTAAATCTTCTGGCGAGATTCCATCTAATGGAGATAGTCTACCTAATAATACAAAATAAAATCCATTATATTCTTTGGTTTGTTCTATAGCTAAAATGTCCGTTGGGTTTTCAACTACACACAATAATTGCTTATCCCTACCAGTATTGCTACAGATCATGCAAATTGAAACTTCTGACAAAGTACGGCAACTTTGACATTTTTTAACCTGTAATAAAGCATTTTTTAATGCTAAAGATAAATTATTGCCGCCATCCCTGTCTCGTTGTAACAGATAAAAGACCATGCGTTGAGCAGTTTTAGGACCAACGCCAGGTAAGCATCTAAATGCCATAATTAAATCATCTATCAATGGACTAAAAATCATTGATATCCTCAACTTTAGCATCAAAATTAACTAGCAATTGCTGTAAATTATGATCCCCATCAATAAATTTTTGCTTTTGTTGTTGCGATTGCCATTTTATCGTTTTTTCAATTAAATGTGGATGTTTTATAAAATCTTGCAATTCTACTTTGATCTTAATGCTTTTATCAAAATATTTACTAAATTCCGTCTGTAAATTTTCCACATTGTTTTTAGTTATAAAAATTTTTTTATTTTCATCAATAATTAGCTTGATTTTAGTATCAGTTATAAATTCAAATATTGCACTTTCTGCCAATTCTTTAGTTAAACCAGATATATTTAATTTATTTATATTTATATGATTATCTATAGTTTTTTCTAGTAACCTAGGTTGATTTTTCTTGATTTGGCTTGGTTCATGAATCACAGGTGGATCTGTAACATACAACACAGACGGCACAATATTCTGATTAGTACCTATTTTAACAGGCTTAAATGCTGCCATACGTAACATAATCATCTCAAAACCAACTTTCGGATCTGGCACAAAAGCTAAATTTTTAAAACCATTGACCGCAATTTCATAATATAACTGGATATCTTCTTTTGATGCCATATTAGCTAATTCTAATAATAAATTTTTATTAATCATGGTATCTAGCATTGCGACATTTGGTGCAAGTTGTAAAATTGCAATATTTTTTAATAAACACTGTATTTCTTGCAATATTATTGCTACATCAAAATTATTATGACAAAAATCATGGATTATTGTCATAATCTGATCCACATCTAACTTAATAACTGCGGTTAACAAATTAATTAATCTGATTGAATCAGGAACACCCAAAACTTTACTAACATCTAATTGTGTGATTTTGTCTATATTCTGTCCGAATGCCAAAACTTGTTCTAATAAACTTAAAGCATCCCGCATACTACCTCTGGCTGCTATTGCTAGTTGCAAAAGAGCATGCTCTTCAAATAATTTATTTTCTATTAATACAATTTTTTCTAACTGTTTAATTATATCTTTAATAGCAAACATTTTTAATTTAAATTGTAAGCACCTAGATAAAACAGTAATTGGTAATTTTTGCGGATCGGTGGTTGCTAATAAAAACTTAACATGCGATGGCGGTTCTTCTAAACTTTTTAGTAATGCATTAAAACTATGATGAGATAGCATATGTACTTCATCAATAATATAGATTTTAAATCTAGCTATACTTGGTGCATATGCCAAATTATCTAAAACAACCCTAGTATCTTCAACTTTAGTTCTAGATGCTGCATCTATTTCTATCACATCTATGCAGTTACCAGCGGTAACCGCTTGGCATAATTGACAAGTATTACAAGGTTTAGAAGATATCCCATACTCACAAACTAAAGATTTTGCTAAAATTCTTGCAATTGTTGTCTTGCCGACACCTCTAGTGCCTGTGAATAAATATGCATGATGTAATTTTTGGCTGTCTAAAGAATTTTGCAACACGGTAACAGTTTCTGGCTGACTTGCAACTTCAGTAAAATCGTGCGGACGCCATTTCCTAGCTAATACCTGATAAACCATATTGAATAAACCGTTAAATGAAAGATGATTGCTGCATTAAATGGAGGCATCCCACAGACCGATAAGCACACGCTAAGTTGCTACCGCTGCTCCCTTCCGGTCCTCGCGGGGTTTACAACATCCTGTTGCTAAGGCCAATGGGCTGCCATAATGGTTACTAGTGTACAAACCTCATGGGTTATTTGCAATAAAGTTCTATAAATCTTGGGAGTTACTTTTCTAGATATTTTAGCTTATCTGTTTTACCGTTCCACTCGTTAGCGTCAGGTAAGCTACCTTTGCTAACGGTTATAACTGGCCATTTTTTGGATAAATTTGCATTTAATTCAATAAAAATCTTTTGATTTTTAGGAACTTCGTTATCTGGGAAAATCGCATTAGCCTCGCACTCTGACTCACATAATGCACAATCTATACATTCATCCGGATCTATAACTAAAAAGTTTGGTCCTTCGTGGAAACAATCAACAGGACACACCTCTACACAGGTAGTAAATTTACAATTTATACAGTTTTCTGTAACTATGAATGCCATATTATTAGCCTTTCTAATTTTCTTAAAAAAATAAACCAAGATTCTATAACAAATTGTTTTCTAATGTTAGTATAAGGATTTAATACTAAACAACTAGCTATACCAAAAATTTTAGCAGCTAAAATTCCAGTAGATAATCTATCGTCTATTATAAGCATATGAGATTTTTCTTGGGATCTGCCTAAATATGATTGTAGGTAATCATAAATTTCAGCAATGCCATCAGGATACGGCTTAGGTTTATTTTTAATAAATATAATTTGATTATTAAAATATTTATTAAAAAATTCTTGCCTTGCTAATAATGGATTGTTAGACAAAATAAATATTTTATGCTCACCAAAAACTAATAAAGCTCGCTCTAGCCAAGCTATAACCTGAGGTAACGGCTTAATTTCTCCTTGTTCACACAAAACCCCATCATAATCTAACACCAAAACCTCAATATTATTATTTTTTAAACTATTTAGATCTAATGAAATTATTTGATCTATAGAAAATTCTTGAGCAAAATTATTATTTATTAAGCATTGTTTTAATAATTTACGATATTTGCAAAATTTTGTTAATATAAAAAAAAGTGTAAAAATCCAATTATTTTTATTAAAACTTATCATTTTGTATCATTGATAATTACAATATCAGCCATATATTTAAATATATACAATCTTATTATCTTTACAAGAATTATTACTAAAATTATTATTACAAAGAATCATATAAATAATGCTACAATTTAACTATGGAAAATTTTAACTATATTTTAATCTTACTCGTATGTTCAGTGGTATTCTTAGTAATTTGTAGGAGACTATATCTACCTCCAGTAATTGGGTATCTATCTGTTGGAATTTTAGTTGGTCCCGGTGGTCTGGGATGGTTTCCGGGAATAGAGGATATGCACTTTTTAGGCGAATTAGGCATAGTCTTCTTAATGTTTACTTTAGGCCTAGAGTTTTCTATTAGTCAATTAATTAAAAGTAAACGAGCTTTAATTGGTATTGGTGGGCTGCAAGTTTTATTATGCGGAGCTGCCATCACTTGTTTGTCATATTTATTAGCTGGAGTTAGTTTTAAACAAGCTTTTATCATTGGGGTAGCCTTAGCGTTATCATCGACAGCGGTAGTGCTAAAACAATTGAATGAACAAAAAGAACAACAAACTAATCATGGCAGGCTATCAGTCAAAATTTTATTATTTCAGGACATAGCTGCCGTCTTATTGTTAATTATGCTGCCAACTTTAGGAAGTAAAGAAGGCTTCGTCTTTACAAATTTTTTAATAACCTTAGCTAAGGGTGCTGGAATTTTTGTAATTATGGCATTAATTGGCTCTAGAATAATTAAACCTTTATTTCATGAAGTGGCCAAAGCACATTCCACTGAATTATTTATGTTAGCCACTTTATTGGTAGCACTAAGTGCTGCAGCTACTACTTATTATTTCGAATTGTCTATGCCATTAGGGGCATTTTTGGCTGGATTAATGCTTGGAGAAACTGAATTTCGTCATCAAATAGAAATTGATATTAGACCTTTTAGAGAAGTATTATTAGGTTTATTTTTTATAATAGTAGGATCTTTTTTAGATTTAAAAGTATTACCAGATATTTGGCTACAAGTATTAGCAATTTTGGGAACATTAATTATTACTAAAACTATAATTATAAGTTTAGTAGTTAAGTTTTTTAGTAACCTATCTATGGAGACTGCTGTTAAAACAGGGGTGATTTTAGCGCACGGTGGGGAATTTGGATTTGTAGCGTTAACCGAAGCAATTAATCATAATATTATAGATCCAAAACAAAAATCGGTAATTTTTGCAGCAGTTGTAATCAGTATTATGGTAGCTCCTATATTAATTAGATTTAATAACAAAATTACGAGGTTATTTGTAAAAAATTGCGAAATTACTCCCGCTTATAATCCTATAGAAATTTTAGCTAATCATGCTAATACTTTAGCCGATCACGTTATTATTTGTGGTTTTGGTAGAGTAGGACAAATTTTAGCAAGGTTTTTAGGACAGGAAAAGATTAGCTGGTTGGCTCTCGATCTTGATCCAACTCTTTTAGAAAAATCATCTATTGCTGGGGAGCATGTGTTTTATGGTGATTCAAGTAAGCCAGAGGTATTATTAGCAGCGGGTATATCAAAAGCTAGAATGGTGGTTTTGAGTTTTGCAGATGAAGTTGTTAATTTACAAATTATTAAATATTTACGTAATATGCGTCTAGATTTACAAATTTTCGTTAGAACTAAAGACGATAGTTCGCTACAAGCTTTTGAAGACGCTGGTGCTACAGAAGTAGTACCAGAAATTTTAGAAGGCAGCATTATGTTAGCTTCGCATTTGTTGTTTGCCTTGGGAGTGCCGACTTCTAGAATTATTAATAAAGTAAAAAGAACCCACTCTAATCGTTATGAAATGCTACGTCATTTATACAAAGGTAAAGAAGAACCGAATTTATTAGAAGCAGATGACAATGAGAGACGAAGCCTGCAAACTATAATTGTGCAAGATGGATCAACTGCTATTAATCAAACTATTGATAAATTTTTTGCTGAATCAGCAGAAGAAGACAATAATGAAGATGCAAATGGATATAGTTTTAAATGTATTATTAGAGAGGGTAAACGTTACGAAAATCCACCACCTAACACTATTATATTGGAGCAAGATGTATTAGTAGTTTTAGCGACATCCGAAGAAAAATCTATTATAGAAGAGCAATTGTTAAATCAACAGCCTTAAGGTGTAAATGTTGTCAATGTTAAAATGTTTGCCATAGCACGATTAAAAACCTACTTCATCCAATAAACAATTTAATTCGATATACAGTAGTTGAGTAGCATAGGGAATACAGTATATAGTATATATAACTGTAAAATGAGAGGTGAAAGTATCATTATGTCGATAAATTTAAAGTTGGCTGAATTAGAAAAAAAAGTAACAATGATTAATCCGGTTGATACCGTTAATGAATATTTATCTCGAGAAGATTGGCGAGTTAAAGCTAACGCTAATCAAGGTTACTCCCTGGGTGGGTTAATTTTAAATACATCTGGTAAAATAATTGCTAATTATTGGCTTTGCAGTATTTACCCACAAGCCATCGCTAATGCTCATAGGAACGCTGATTTTCATATCCATGATTTAGACATGTTGGCGGGTTATTGCGCTGGTTGGTCACTGCGTAACTTATTAACAGAAGGATTTAATGGGGTGCCAGGAAAAGTTGCGGCAGGGCCTGCCAAACATTTTTCTAGTGCTGTAGGTCAAATAGTTAATTTTTTAGGTACATTACAAAATGAATGGGCTGGAGCTCAGGCATTTAGTTCTTTTGATACATATTTGGCACCATTTATCCGAGTGGATAATTTAAATTACGAAACTGTCAAACAAAACATGCAAGAATTAATTTTCAATTTGAACGTACCATCTAGGTGGGGTACGCAAACTCCATTTACTAATTTAACTTTTGATTGGATATGTCCTGAAGATTTAAAAAATCAACATCCAATTATTGCAGGAACAGAGATGCCATTTACTTACGGTGATTTACAGGTAGAGATGGATATGATCAATAAAGCCTATATAGAAGTCATGACTACTGGTGATACCAAGGGTCGCATATTTACTTTCCCAATCCCAACTTACAATATTACTAATGATTTTCCTTGGGATAGTGAAAATGCACAACAATTATTTGCTATGACTGCAAAATATGGCATTCCTTATTTTCAGAATTTTGTTAACTCTAGTTTAAAGCCAAATATGATTCGTTCTATGTGTTGCAGATTACAACTTAACTTAACTGAATTATTAAAACGTGGTAATGGTTTGTTTGGTTCTGCCGAACAAACAGGTTCATTAGGTGTTGTAACTATTAATTGTGCAAGACTCGGATATTTATATAAAAATATGGATATTTTATATAAAGAATTAGATAAATTATTAGAACTTGCGAAACAAAGTTTAGAAATAAAAAGAAAAGTTGTGCAAGAATTTATGGATCAAGGATTATTTCCTTATTCTAAGCGATATTTAGGTACTTTTCGTAATCATTTTTCAACTATCGGAGTTAATGGTATTAATGAAATGATCCGTAATTTTACCGACGATAAGCATAATATTGCAGATGAGTATGGCGAGATGTTTGCCTGCGAATTTTTAGATCATATTAGAAGTAAGATGGTTATGTTTCAAGAACAAACTGGTAATATGTATAATTTGGAAGCAACACCTGCTGAAGGTACTACTTATAGATTTGCTAAAGAAGATCAAAAAAGATTTAAAGGCATATTGCAAGCTGGCACTTATGATAATCCTTATTATACTAATTCTTCGCAATTACCAGTAAATTATACCCAGGATCCATTCGCCGCTTTGGAAAAACAAGATGCATTACAAACCAAATATACCGGTGGTACGGTGTTGCATCTTTATATGAATGAACAACTATCTAGCGGCGAAGTATGTAAAAAATTTATTAAAAAAGTTTTAGAAAATTTTAAATTGCCTTATATTACTATCACCCCTACTTTTTCTGTGTGCCCAGTTCATGGGTATATTGATGGCGAGCAAAAATATTGTCCAATTTGTGGTGAAGATCGCCAGCTTTGTGAAATTTATACTAGGGTTATGGGATATATTCGACCAGTTTCCGAATTTAATCGTGGTAAACAGGGGGAATATAAAGAGAGGGAGTGCTTTAAAGAGCCAGCATGATTAATCATGATCCAATTAACATAGGTGGATTTGTTCCCTTAACAACAATAGATTTTCCCAGCCACTTATCTGCAGTTATATTTTGTCAGGGTTGTCCATTTCGTTGTCACTATTGTCATAATCCAGCGTTAATTCCTAAAACAAAAAATAGTGATTACCGCTGGGAAAATATAACATCTTTTTTAATTAAGAGGGTTGGTTTGTTGGAAGCTGTGGTCTTTAGTGGTGGAGAACCGACTTTCCAAACGGGGCTAATTAAAGCTGTAAGTTATATTAAAAATTTAGGTTTTAAGATTGGGTTACATACGGCTGGTATGTACCCTAATAGACTACAACAATTATTGCCATACCTAGATTGGGTAGGCATGGATATTAAGGCACCGTTTACAGAGTACCAATCAATTACTACTATGCCAAACAGTGGTCAACTGGCAATGCAAAGCGTTAAGTTAATTGTAGAAAGCTCGATTGCAGCTGAATTTAGAACAACAGTGCATCCAAAGCTGCTGAATACTCAACAAGTTACAGTTATACAAGATACTTTACAACATATGGGAGCATATAATTATACCATTCAAAAATTTAGAACCAAGGGTTGTGTTAATCAAGAATTAAATAATTATAATGCTGATATGGAGTCTTAATGTCAAAATTATTATTTAATCTTAGCCATAAAGATCAAGTTGCGACAATTATCTTGAATCAACCAGAAACTTACAATTCTCTGGATATAGATATGATTATGCAATTAACCCAACATTTTAAACAAGTCTCTCAAGATCCTGGGATCAAATTATTAATTATCACAACGAAAGAAAAGCATTTTTCATCTGGTGGTGATCTAAACTGGATGAAAAATGCTATTAATTATACCAAAGAACAAAATTTACAAGATGTGAAATATTTAGCAAATATGTTGTTGTTGCTATACAATATAGATAAACCAGTTATTTGTGCAGTACAAGGTAATATTTATGGTGGTGGGATTGGTTTGGTTGCCTGTGCGGATATAGTAATTGCCGCCGAAAACAGCAAATTTTGTTTTTCTGAAGTAAAACTAGGTTTGGCACCTGCTATCATTAGTGAATTTGTATTTCAGGTTATGCAAATTAGTTTTGCTAAATACTTCATGTTAACAGCCAAACCATTTACTTCTGAACAAGCGTATATGTGCGGGTTAGTGCACGAAATAGTGGCAACTAATTTATTGCCACAAGCGGTATTAGACAATATAGATAATATATTATCTTTAGATGGGGACGGCATAATAGTCGCTAAAAAATTGTTACGTCGTAAGGAACCAAAAATTTCTATCGAAAAATTAGATCTTTGCTCTCAAATTATTGCCGATTTAAGAGTATCTAACAATGCTCAATTATTAATTGGTAAATTTTTAAATAAAAATTAATTCACTAAGTTTTTATTGATAAAAACTTAAAATCATTGTTAAATGCAAGCATGAACAAAATTAAAGCAATTAAAGCTATAGAAATACTAGATTCTAGAGGTAATCCAACTATTGAAGTTGAAGTTTTTTTAACCGAGGTAAGCGGTGTAGCCAAAGTTCCCTCTGGCGCATCTACTGGGAAAAAAGAGGCCCTAGAATTAAGAGATAACGATTTGCAGCGTTATTTTGGTAAAGGAGTTCTTAAAGCCATATCAAATATTACAGATCAAATTCAACCGGCTTTATTAAATATTCCTATCGAGGATCAGCTTGCTATAGATAACTTATTGATTCAATTAGACGGCAGCTGCAACAAAGCTAAATTAGGAGCCAACGCTATGCTAGCTGTGTCTTTAGCTGTAGCTAGAGCTGGTGCTAATTATCATAAATTAGAATTGTATAAATATTTAGAAAATATTTATACTTATGGAAAATATCATACTGTTCATATAGATAATGCGCAATTAACACAGTCAAAATCTTTTTTTATACCAACTCCATTAATTAATATTATTAATGGAGGGGTGCATGCTGATAATAATTTATCGGTGCAAGAATTTATGATAGTGCCAGTTGGGGCACCAAATTTTACAGAAGCCTTACGATTTTCAGTGGAAATTTTTTATGCTCTAAAAGTTATTTTAAAACAACATAAATTAGCTACGTCCGTTGGTGATGAAGGTGGTTTTGCACCCAATTTAAGTTGCCACGAACAAGCCCTAGATTATATTTTATTAGCGATCGAACAAGCGGGTTTGGTTGCCAACCAAGATGTGGCACTAGCATTAGATGTGGCAGCTAATGAATTTTTTGCACAAGGCTATTATATTATAGAAAATAATAGATTAACTACTGAGCAGTTTATAAAAAAGTTAATTAGCTGGACAAACAATTATCCGATTATTTCAATAGAAGATGGTTTAGCTGAAGATGATTTAATCGGGTGGCAAGAACTTACTAAACAACTTGGACACAAAATTCAATTAATAGGTGATGATTTATTTGTAACTAATCCTAAGATTTTTGAGCATATAGTGCAATCGAATACCAAACTTAATCACAAAGTTGCCAATGCTATTTTAATTAAACCAAATCAGATTGGGACTTTATCAGAAACTTTTACTACAATTAAATTAGCTAGGCAAAATGATTATAATTATATAATTTCTCATCGTTCTGGGGAGACAGAAGATAGTTTTATAGCAGATTTAGCAGTTGGTACTTACGCTACTCAAATTAAGACAGGTTCAGTTTGTCGTTCGGAGAGAATATCTAAGTATAATCGCCTATTAAAAATAGAAAAAATGATATTATAATAAAGCATGAATAAAATAGCTATCCTATTATTAACTACTGTGTCTTTAGTATTACAGTTTAAATTGTGGTTTAGGCCAGATGGTATTTATGGTCTTATTAAAATAAATAAGTTAAATAAACAAGAATCAATAGAATTGAATGATCTAAAAATCAGGAATGCAAAATTATTGTATAGTATAAAATTGCTAAAACAAAATCCCAATATAATTGAAGAGCATGCTAGGGTAAATTTTGGGATGATTAAAAAAGACGAAATTTATTATAGAGTTATAGAGTGAAATAATTATGAAAAACACTAAAAATAGACCAATGAAAATTTTGCTAAGTAACGATGACGGTGTATATGCTCCTGGATTGCGCACCTTATACGAGGCATTAAAATCAATAGCAGTGGTTAAAGTTATAGCTCCGGATAGGGATCGTAGTGCAGCTAGTAAATCTCTTACCTTGAATAAACCTATTTATCCTATGGAGCTAGAAAATGGTTTTACCTTGGTAGATGGTACGCCTACAGATTGCGTGCATTATGCGCTAACTTGCCAAGATTTTTTAAAGAATTTTGCTGATCCTGATATGGTAGTGGCCGGTATTAATAACGGGGCTAATTTGGGTGATGATGTGTTATATTCTGGTACAGTGGCTGCCGCTACTGAGGGGAGATTTTTAGGTTTCCCATCGGTTGCCATGTCTTTGGCTGGGGATGGTAAGCATTATAATACTGCTGGGATGGTGGCTAAGAGTATAATACAGCACATTATCAAAAAGCCACTTGCACAAGATACTATCCTCAATGTTAATATTCCAGATATTCCTTATAATAAAATTAAAGGCTATAAAATTACCCGTTTAGGAAGTCGTCATCAAGCACAGGATATGATCAAAATGTCAGATCCTCGTGGTAAAGTTGGTTATTGGATAGGGCTTGCAGGTAGTGCCCAAGATGCAGGTAGTGGCACAGATTTTGAAGCTATTCATCAGGGTTATGTGTCAATTACGCCATTAAAAATGGATCTTACCAACCACCTACATATGGAATTAGTGAGTAATTGGGCTGAGGATTTACAATATTCATTTATAGATAATCAACCATGTTAGCGATGTTATATGATATGACTATGAAGTGGGCGATACATCGTCGTGCTCCAGTTTTTTTAGCAATACTTAGTTTTGCTGAATCTTCATTTTTCCCTATTCCACCAGATGTAATGTTAGCACCGATGTCGATTGCTAAACCAAAATCCGCTTGGCAATATGCATTACTTGCTACGTTATTTTCAGTGTTTGGTGGTATTTTTGGTTATTTTTTAGGAGTTTTGCTGGAACCAGTTATGCTGCAATTTATTGATAAATTAGGATATAACGCTTTATATGTAGCGGTTAAAAAATTATTTGATGATTGGGGTTTTTGGGCAGTAGTATTGGCAGGGGCAACGCCAATACCATATAAAGTATTTACTGTTGGTGCTGGTATTTTTAAATTTAATTTATTTGGATTTATTATGGGATCTATTGTTGGCCGAGGCCTTAGGTTTTTTATGGTTTCCAGTTTAATGAAATTTAATGGTAATAAAATTGACAAGTTTTGTCGTTCTTGTTTTGCTAAACATGGTAGCATATTATTCGTAGCATTCATTTTATTAATATTAGGTTATGTTTTTTATAAGTTGTGAAAAATTTTTTTGATTATTTGGTAAGTTTTGGTCTTATAGCTTCAATCAGCTGTAGTTTATTTGGATGTAGTTATAAAAATCATAAATACATTAAGTATCATGTGGTAAAAAAAGGTGATACTTTATATTCTGTAGCAAAAAAGCATAATCTTAGATTGGAACATTTGGCTAAAATTAATTGTATTAAATTCCCTTATGCCATAAATAAAGGGCGAAAGTTAATTTTAGTAGATCATAATAAATTACAACGGTTGGTGCTAAAAACCAGATCACCGCAGCATGTTCCGGTAGCTAAAAATAGTATTATATATCCTGTAAAACCCGCTGTACCGCCAGCTGTCACTAAAAAAGTAATAACTGCATCTAAAAATACTGAAGACTCAATAAAATATCCTATTTCTAAGGATTGGGCGTGGCCGGCATTAGGTAAAATTGTAAAAACATTTACCATTGCTGGTCCTTGCAAAGTTAATGGTGTGGGTATAGCAGGTAACAGGGGAGATCCAATCGTGTCCACCGCCAATGGTAAGGTTGTGTATAGTGGGAATAATTTACGTGGGTATGGCAATTTGGTTATTATTAAACACAATCAAGATTTTTTAAGTGCATATGCGCATAATGAAAAAATTTTAGTAAAAGAGCAACAAGAAGTAAAAAAAGGCCAGCAAATAGCAACTATGGGGGATAGTGATGCCAAAAGTGTATTGTTGCATTTTGAGGTTAGATATAAAGGTAAACCGATCGATCCTCTTAAATTGTTAGTTCACAAGCAATAACACCCATTTTATGGATTATTTTTT
>DITK01000012.1 GCA_002422785.1 Francisellaceae bacterium UBA6186 | reverse complement strand
AAAGGGGTTGCTGAAAACATGCAATTAGCAATTGAATGGTATCAAAAAGCCGCGGTTAAAGAAAACCCAGAAGCACAATATAATCTAGGATTAATCTATGAAAATGGTGATGGTGTTACTGAAGATCTAGAAGTAGCTTTAGATTGGTATAAAAAAGCTGCTGCCCAACAAAATGCAGATGCACAATATCATCTTGGTTTGATTTTTGATAAAGGCATTGGTGTAATTGAGGACGTTATTTTAGCTGCAAAATGGTATGAAAAAGCAGCTTCTCAAGGACATAAAGAAGCCCAATATAGCCTAGGTACATTTTACGAGGATGGTCGCAGGGGGACCAAAAACAAAGTTTTAGCTAAAATTTGGTACCAAAAATCAGCAGCACAAGGACATAAGCTGGCTCAACTAAAACTTAATGAAGGCATAATAACACACAAATTTAACTACTCTTTAAAGATCAACGATCAATTTTATAATGACTATGAAGACATATGTTACATAAATTGCCAGGGAAGTATAGTGCTCACTATTACGTATATAGGATCTATAGATATAGGAAATAATATTATTATAAGCGAAAAAATTAATAATCCGTATCAAGATTTATCTCAACAAGTGACAACAGAAAGTGATAGAAATAAATATTGTAGTAATTGCTCAAAAGTAATAAATACCTGGTATAGTTGTATACTATCTTGTTTTGGTATACAACGCCTTACGGCTTCAGATAATAATAGTCAAGATAAATTATATATTCAAAAAATAAAGTCTAATCAATTTTGGAAACAAAGAATAGAAGAAAAATTGAAAGAAGCCAAATATTTAGTTGATAAAATTATAGAACAGAAATATGAATTAGAAGTAAGCAATTCTTTAATAGAAGAGTCTTTTCAGAGGATTTCAATTGAACAACAATATAATTTTCCAGGTACATGTAATATAAATAATGATTACGATCTTTCAGTTCAATCAGTACAAGATGATAGTAAAGATTCTCTTGTATTACCCAAAATGTATTACCCAAAAAGGAAGATAGTCCTTTAAAATTTCGATCACCAATATTTAATAGGCATCGTTATAATTAACTATATTTTGAATTTTGTAGAATGTATGTAACACTGGTCTTATACTATAAACTCATGCCCCAAATATACTTCTTTAACTTGGGGATTATTAGTAATGGTCTCTATGTTGCCTTCTGCTATTAACTTTCCATCGTTCATAACGTATGCTTTATCACAAATATCTAAAGTTTCTCTAACATTATGATCTGTTATTAAGATCCCTATTTTTTTACTAATTAATTTTTGCAGGATTTTTTTGATTTCCGCTATAGCTAGAGGATCAACCCCAGCAAATGGTTCGTCTAACAAAATAAATTTTGGATTGGCAGCTAAGGTTCTGGCTATTTCTAGTCTACGCCGTTCACCACCAGACAAACTTATGCCAATATTTTTTCTAATATGTGTTAGATTAAATTCGTTTAGAAAATACTCTAAATGGTCTTTGTTGGAACTAATTGATTGATTATCTACTATTTCTAATACAGCTAAAATATTATCTTCTACCGATAGTTTGCGAAATATAGAAGGTTCTTGCGGTAGATATCCTATCCCTAATTTTGCCCTTTTATGTATTGGTAAAAAAGTTATTTCTTGATTGTTTAGCCAAATAGTTCCCGAATCACATCTGGTTAACCCTAAAATCATATAAAAACAAGAAGTTTTACCAGCACCATTTGGACCTAAAAGACCTACAATATTCCCTTGTTTAAGCTCCATAGAAATATTATTTACAATCTTACGGCCATTATAGTTTTTTGTAATATTCTTAGTCATCAATATATTGGTAAATTGTACTTGAGTAGGTGAAGATGAATTTGTCATGTTGCTTATTGGGTTACCTGCTAATTTTGCTTGTTATATTTAGTTGCTACATTTTGGTGTAATTCTAGTTGATTTTGTTTTAAATCAGCATGCATTCCAGTTCCTGTTATTAATAACCCTGTTTTATTAATAGTTACCTGTTGGTTAGTAGTTGCCAATTCTGTATCCGGATTAAATTCTAAATAGCTAGTATTTAAAGTAAATCCAGATTTGTGTTTAGAACTATCTAAATATTGTTGTTTAATAACAACTTTGGATCTTAATTTTATTAATTGTATTTTGTCATTTAAGTTTTTATGCATTAGATTCCCAGAATCTGCAGTAATATTATATAAATAATCAAGATTTTTATAAATAGTAATGTTTGGTTGTTCGATAATAGAATATCTATTTTGAGGAATAAACTTCCAAGAAACCGCTGAAATAAAATCTTTTAGTACGCCTTGTTCGTTATAATTGTATAATTTTAAGCCATTCATATATTCTTGTGCTTCTATTCTTGCTAATGGTTTGTCGTTGATATTAAATTGTTGTTTAATTAAAACCACTGATAATAATATTAAAATTCCTGAAATTATATATGATTTTTGCATTTATAATATTCCTGTTTTTAATAAATCGTGCATATTAAAAATGCCAACAATATAGTCATCTTTTATAACTGGTAGCGAAAAAATTTTATAATTTTCCATTATTACTACAGCTTCCATAACTAATGAATCTGGGTGAATAGATTTAAATTTTTTATTCATTACGTCTACTAATTTAGTGTCATGAATATTTAATCGTTTATCTATAATTCTTCTTAGATCTCCATCGCTTAATACACCAATAATTTTGTTTGCTGTTTGATTGCATAGTTTGCTGTTAACTATTAATAACAATCCAAAACATTTTTTAGACATCTCGACAATCCCATCAAGTAATCCAGAGGTTTCGTCAGCAATAGGAATTTTATCACCAGAATGCATAATATCAGCAACTTTTAGTAGTAAACGTTTACCTAATCTGCCAGCAGGGTGGTATTTAGCAAAATCATGTTGATCAAATTTTCTGGCATGTAAAACACTGATAGCTATTGCGTCTCCAATAGCTAGCGCACAAGTGGTACTGGTTGTTGGAGCTAAATTTAAAGGACATGCCTCTTGCTCTATTGGTAACATAAGATGCAGATCTGAACACTGGGCGATTTTAGAATTAATATTGCTAGTAATGCTAATAATTTTAACAAAAGCTCTTTTAAGGGCAGGCAATATAGTGATTAGTTCATCAGTTTCTCCAGAATTAGAAAAAATAACAACTAAATCTTGCTGACTTATCATCCCGATGTCTCCGTGAGAGGCATCTGCCGGATGGATAAAAAAAGCCGGAGTGCCAGTGCTTGCCAGGGTGGCTGCAATTTTTCTAGCAATATGCCCAGATTTACCCATGCCAGTGACAACAACTTTCCCTTTACATTGTAAAATTAATTTGCAAATGTCATCAAAATTTTTGTTTAAAATAGGTATTAAATTAGCAATAGCTTCTGATTCTAATTTAAGCACTTTTTTGGCCGTTGATAAAAAATTAGTGTCGTTTGTCATCGCTTAGGTTACCTGCTGTGTTAGCTGTAAAACTATAAAACTATAATTTTCTAAATGTATTATACTGTCAGTATATTTGTTTAACATAGTTCTTTAGTATATTTATTAATGTTTCAAATTTATACCTAAAAATAATATTTATATATGACATGGCCATATTTATAAAAATTTTAAGTAAAATAAAAAAGCTACTAGCGATATTAGCTGGTTTAGCAATAGTATTGGGGTTGTTCAGTCCTTATGCTGCAAGTTTTTATGTCAAAAAAAAATATGACAACTTAATTAAAAATGTGCAAAATTTAACTCCAGGGATTAAAATAACCAGCCATTTCCAAAGAAAATATTTAAGTTGTTTATTGATTACTAAAATACAATTAGCGAATAATGCTTTTTTTGATTATGCTAACAATAATCAAAAAAATCTTAATAGTTTAATCAATTATATTCCACATAATTCAATTACTCTTCAGCATGATATAAAATATAGTCCGCACAAAAAATTAATCGCAATGATTAATACCACAATTTTAGATGGATGGCCAAAGTTTTTGCAACAAAATAACAACGTCAAATTAGTAACCACAATAGATTGGAGTGGTCATATTAAATCTATTATTAAAAATATTAATTTTAACAATATAATTGATTCGTCTAAAGATAATTATGTTGACACTAAATCCATGTCGATATATGTAAAAAACGATCTTGAAAACCTAAAATTAGATATAAGAGTACCAAAATTAGTTTATGCAGAATATAATAATAAAACTGAGATAGATGATTTACATTTTCAAATAAAAATACATGATTTTAAAGAAAAAGATAATAGAAAAATTAATTTATTGACAGAAGTGAATAGATTGTATGTTATTGAAAATAATAAACCAATATTAAGATTGTCAAATTTTAATATACAGCAAAATTTAGCAAAAAGCTTGATCAACAATGTAAGTTTTTTACGATTAAATATTTCAGAACATAAATTTGGACCTTTGGCTACTAAATGGCAATTAAATAATATTAATTTGTCAGGATTAATAAAAAATTTTAATCACATAAGATTACCGATAACTAATGATCAAATAAATAGTTATAAATTTATAGAAATCAGTAATAATTTTCTGAAACTACAACCAAATTTATCAGTAGATTTATTGCTTCATATTGGAGATGATAAATTAAAAGTATTAACTGATATTATTGTTGATACCAAAGAGATGGATTGGTTTACCCCACAAGATATTTTGGATTCATTAACAGCAAGTGTTGCAGCAAAAATTCCTAAACCAGTGCTGATGGAATTAGTAACGTTTCTAGTGGAAGAAAGAGTGAAGAAAGAGAATCGATTACAGGTGCTATATAAACCAAACAATAGAAATCCACCTAACATGCCAAAAACTTTTGTGTCTTTAGATCCTAAAGAATTACAAAAACAAATAGATAATATGGTGGTAGAAAAGATTGCATATTTAATAAAAAACAATATCATAAAAGAGCAGGAAGATGGGTTTTCTTTAGATTTGTCTATTGCGGAAGGTACTTTTTATTCTAGGATGAATCCATTTAAAATATTTAGTTTTTAGTAGTTGTTAAATATGAGATCTGCAATCGCACACCTGTCTACCGCAAATTTACTGCATAATTTGAAAATAATTAAAGACATAGCACCTAATTCTAAAATTATAGCAATGGTTAAAGCAAATGCTTACGGCCATGGTTTAAGATCGACTGCATTACGGTTACAAAATCACGTGGACTTTTTGGGAGTGGCAGCTATTGACGAGGCAATTCATCTTAGGAAAGCTGGAGTGGCTACACCTATTGTTTTAATGGAAGGGGTTTTTGAGCCAGAAGAGATTATCCTTGCAGCTGTTGATAATTTTTCCATAGTATTTCATAATGAGCAGCAATTGGCTTGGCTAAAAGATTACGATAGCAAATCATTAATTAGTAAACCGATTGCGGCTTGGATTAAAATAGATACCGGCATGAGTCGATTAGGATTTAATCTAATAGAAGCACCAAAGGCATATCAATATTTATTAGAAAATACTAATAATATTAATTTAATAGGGGTTATGTCACATTTTGCGTGTGCAGATCAACACTCTCATCCATTAAATATTCAGCAAATTAATAATTTTAATTGTTTTTTCGAAAACACCAAGAGAATTAATCATAATATTTTAAAAAGTTTTTGTAATTCTGCAGCTGTTTTTAATTTTATTAATCAACATTACGATATAATAAGGCCGGGATTAGCATTATATGGGGTTTCGCCAATTTTAAATACATCTGCCGCAGAATTGCAGCTAAAGCCGGTAATGACTCTACAAACTAAAATTATAGCAATTAAAAATTTAGTAAAAAATTCATTGGTAGGTTATGGTGCAAGGTTTGTATGTCCAAGAGATACCAAAGTTGCAATAATTGCTATTGGATATGGGGACGGTTATCCTCGTGCTGCCGTAGATGGAACGCCAGTGATAATTAATGATAGGCGGTGTAAAATTATTGGGGCAGTATCTATGGATATGGCGGTTGTTGATTTAAGTGATTGTCCTAATGCTAAAGTTGGTGATGCGGTTATACTTTGGGGTAATGGGTTACCGATAGAAGATGTTGCCAATTTTACTAAACATTCTGTGTATGAGTTATTAACAGCGGTGCAAAATAGGGTTAAATTTATTTGGGATTAGTATGAAGTAAGCATAAATATTACCCCCGTAACAGGGCTATCATGTTGAAATCTAATAGTGTCAGTAATATTTTCTAAAATTTTAAAATTAAATTGTGCAGCTAATTTTTCTATATAATCAATAGTATGAGTATATCTACCTGTTGGTTGTAATGAAAAATCAATATTTTTTACTCTTTTTGATATGGTTAATTTTTTATTGTGTTTCATATGGGCTAATTCTATATTAAACAAAAATAAGTTATTTTTGTTATTTAAGATATTTTTTATATTAGAAAATAAATTTTCTAATTGGCCAAAGTATGGCAAAACATCGGCAGCTATAATTAAATTAAAAAAATTATCTTTGAAAACAATATTATCTTGTAGGTTTGCTTGAATTAACAAATCGTAACAGCGATGTTTGGCCGCTTCTAGCAACATGTTGTTAGAAATATCTATCCCTATCAAGTTGACAGAGGCATCACGAAAATATATACCACAAAGACCAGTGCCACAGCCTAAATCCAAAGTATTTTGTGCACTAATAGTAGTTTTATGTTTAGCGTATAAACTTCTTAATTTTTCTGGTAAATTATAATGTAATTTTTCTGTTACATGGGTATTATAATATGGGGCATATTGGTCAAATAAACTAGTAACATATTGATGCGGTGGTTTGCTGTTACGTTCTATATCTTGATTGTTAGTATTACTATTTAAAGAGCTTAACATGTGTTTGGCTGTCTGGTTTTCTGGATTAAGGGTTACGGCAATTTTAAAGTGTTTAGCTGCTAATTTATTATTTTTCTCGCGCAAATATAATATGGCTAAATTATGATGAGCTGATTCTTTTGTTCCATCTATATTTGTCGCAAGCTTTAAATATTCTATAGCTTTTGCAATATTGCCTAATTGTAAATAACAATTAGCCAATTGTTCTGTAAATTCAAAATTAGTTTTATTTTCTTTATTTAATTGATAAGACTTTTCTAAATATGGTAAAGCTTCAGTAAAATTTTCACCATCAACCAACAGCATCCCTAAATTTTGTATGGCATAAATATTATGAGGATTTAATTTGATAGAATATTGATAATGAGCGATAGCATCAGGGATGAAATTTTTTTTTACGTAGCAATTCGCTAAATTAAAATGTCCTTGCCAATTATCTGGGTTGATACTAAGAGAGCGTTTATAGTGATAAATTGCATTATCTATTTGATTAATTCGATAATATAAGCATGCAA
This sequence comes from Francisellaceae bacterium UBA6186, assembly GCA_002422785.1. Classification (GTDB taxonomy): domain Bacteria; phylum Pseudomonadota; class Gammaproteobacteria; order UBA6186; family Azoamicaceae; genus UBA6186. Next base: position 14,920 of record DITK01000012.1, on the reverse strand, counting down.
TATTATTATATAGATCTGGATTGTGTGGATCCAGCTGTAATTTTTCATTAAGATCAGTAAGTATTAATTTAATTTTATGTGACATAAGGTTAATTATACTAAAAAATTATTGATTATATTGGTTATTTCTTGCCAGATTAGGTATATGGAGAATTGTTTGTTAAATTTGTTAGGCATATTAATAATAAAATTATTACATAATAGTGGATTTAATATTAATGTTAAGTGACGAACATGTAAGGTTGCAAGCAATTAACCCGAAGGATTCTTTTATAATACAGGCGCCTGCTGGCTCTGGCAAAACTTCTTTATTAGTTGATCGTTTTGTTACTTTGTTAAAATTTTGTAAAGATCCAGAAGAATGTTTGGCTATAACTTTTACTAAAAAAGCTGCTTTTGAAATGAGGCATAGGGTGTTACAAAAATTAGAACAAATAACCAAGCATTCAGGACACGATTTAGAACTAGATCATATATATCATCAATCTCTGGCTAATCCTAATAAATTACAGATTTTAACTATAGATGCTTTTTGTGCAAGTTTAACTCAGAAACTGCCTATTTTATCTAAATTTGGCATTGATTTGAAAATTGAAGAATATCCGGAAAAATTATATCAAGAAGCGGTTGAAAGATTTTTATCAACAACAAATAATTCTAATAATAATGATAATATAATAAAATTATTTAGATATTTTGCTAACGATCATGAATTAATAAAAAAATTATTTATTGATATGCTATTTAAGCGTGAACAATGGCTGCCATTAATTGTTCCAATGAAAGTTGTTAATGATATATCTAAAGTTACAGGTAAACATTTTGATTTGCAGCAAACATTAGAACATAATCTTAAGCAGGCTATCGAAGATATATTGGCTGAAATTATTAAGTTTCTACCTGAAAAAGCCCAGCAAAATGAAATTATATATTTAGCTAAGCATGCAGCCAATAATATCAGTGACATGCAAAACAATATTTTTTATTGTAAAAATTTAACTAATGATAGCCATGAATGGCCAGCAGCTAATTCTTTGCATTTGCCAGTTTGGCGTGGTTTAGCTGATTTGTTATTAAATAAAGATGGTGACGTCCGATCAATGGTTAGTGTAAAGCAAGGATTTTTAGCTGTAAGTAATATTAAAGATCCTGAACAAAAAAAAATAGCTAATCACTTGAAAACTAGAATGCATGATTTATTAAAACATTTAAAAGAACATGATCAGATTTTTTTGTCAAAATTACAACAAATTATGGTTTTACCAGATTTGCAATATAATACTGAAAATTGGGAAATGTTAGATAGTTTGTTTTGTTTGTTGCCAGAGCTGGTTGCTCATTTAATGTTAGTTTTTGAGGAGTATCAAGCAGTTGATTTTACTCAAATAGCTATTGCAGCACTAGATGCCATGGGCACAGATACTGATCCTACAAATTTAGCTCTTTTCCTTGATCATAAATTAAATCATATTTTAATAGATGAGTTTCAAGATACATCTATATTGCAATTTAATTTGATAAAAAAATTGGTTACCAATTGGGGTGGCTCTGATGGTAGAACAGTATTTGTGGTTGGCGATCCGATGCAATCTATTTATAGATTTAGACAAGCGAATGTGGGGTTATTTTTAAAGGCAAAAGAGCATGGAATTGGTGATGTTAAATTAAAAAATTTATACTTAATAACCAATTTTAGATCTAGCAATTCTATCATATGCCATTTAAATAAGATTTTTTACAAAATATTTCCATCTGAAAATGATATAATTTATGGTGGGGTTGCCTATTCTTCAGTGGAGGCGGCTAATGATGGTAGCAAAGATATTATTAATAATATTGATGATGTCGAGTTTTTTTTGACCGAAGATGCTAATGCGGAAGCTGAAAGTGTTGTGCAATTAATTACATATTTAAGAGCACATAATGCCAAAGTTAGTATAGCAATTTTGGTTAGGGTTAAATCACATGCCTCTTTTATTATCAAAAAACTAAGAGATTATGATATTCCATATCAGGCTAATGATATGGAACCATTAGCTAATCAACCTGTTATATGTGATTTGATTTCTTTAACTCGAGCTATATTGCATTTGCATGATACCATTGCCTGGTTATCAGTTTTGAGAGGACCATTGGTTGGATTAAAGTTAAAAGATTTGCATCTGTTGTTTACTGTCACAAAGTTTCATTCATTGTTGAATGGATTATATAATTATAAAGACAATAAAGAATTATCACAGGATGCTATTTCTAGATTAGATTATGTGTTACCAATTGTATTGGCTGCTGTTGAGCAAAGGGAGATTTTAAATTTATCTATTTTAATAAAAAAAACATGGTTAAATTTGGGGGGCAATTTGTTGTTGTCTTCTGTTGATTTAGAGTTGGCCGAGAATTTTTTTCATAAATTATTAAAAATAACAAATATATTTGAAATTGATGGTATAGAAAAATTAATTAATAAATATTTTGTGCAATCGCACGTATCGAAAATTAATTTAACTAGTATTCAAATTATGACAATTCACAAAGCCAAGGGTCTAGAGTTTGATGTTGTAATTGTGCCTGGTATGGATAAGTCGCCAAAAATATCTGATAATCCATTATTTTTATGGGAAGAAAGAACTGGTATATTAAGTGATTATTTATTGTTTGCTCCCATAAAATCTGCAATACAAATTAAAAATTCTATTTATAATTTTATCAAACGTTCAGAAGGGCTACGTGAATTGCATGAAGCAAAAAGATTATTATATGTAGCTATGACTCGTGCAAAAAATAAATTTTATGGTTTTGCTGTAAATGCAACAAATAGCAATAAAAGTTTTTTGCGATTTCTAGAGTCGGATGTTGTTTTTAAGAAAACACATAATAAATCAGCAGACAATATGAGAGCTACTATCAATAATAAAAAATCAATAATATTGAATAGGATCCCAATGAAATGGTATACAAAAGAATAGTATACTATTATAAAAATAAAAAACAGATAAATTATAGGTATAATAATGAAATTAATAGATTTTATTGAGAAAGAATCAGATCAAGAATATTTAGCCACATTGTCGATTTTGAATTTGACTGTTGATGAGGATGTTGACCAAGATTTGTTGTATAGATTTTCAGCAGTTTTATCTTGTTGTATTAATTTGAAAGAATTTATTTTGCAATATGGATTTATTGGGGTTAAACAAGATCTTAAATATAACATCTTGTTTAATGTTTTGCGGGATTCTTTAATTTTAAATAACCTTGATGTAGCTTTTAATTGTATTGGTAATTTAATTGATACTGACATTGAATCTTTGGCTTCTTTTATTGCTTCTTCAAGTTTAGAAAGAATAAATCTAAATGATAATAATCTTTATCAATTAGATAATAATAATTTTAAAACATTATTTTTAGCTATTACACATTGTAAGAATTTAAAACATCTTTATTTGTCATATAATGAATTACACAATGTAAGTGATTATAAATTTGAGATATTATCTCATACTTTGCTTCGTTGTAAAAACTTAGTATATTTTGAAATGGTTTTTCCATATATTGAAGAAAATCGTAGAAAAGAAATGTTACAAATTAAAAATATAATTACCAAAAGATCTGTGGTTGAGTCGGCAGAAGATAGAATGTTTGTATCTAGATCTGGGCTAGACTTGGATCAAGATCAAGAATTTAAATTTCCGTCTTTAGAGAAAACTAATTCGCCACGATCTCCATCAAAATACAAATTTATATTGCCAAAATGTAGTATTCTTTAAATAAAAAGCCGCTAAAGAAATCAAACTTTAGCGGCTAAGTATAGATGTTGCAGATCGAATTTATCTACTTTCTTCTGTGGTATTATGTTTTTTATTGTTTTTAGTAGAACAAGTATTTGGAATAAAAGGGTTAGACTCTGCAAACTTGTTAACATTTTCTGTGAATTTTTTTGTTAATTCATTTGCGCCATCTGTGAATTTTCCTGTTAAATCTTCAGCATTTTCTTTTGCGCAACGATAATTTTCTTGCAGCAGGTTATTATACATGGTCAAAAGTTTCTTTACATGCTCTATATTCTTTTCGCTATATTCAGTAATCACTTTTTCTTGCAATTTACTGAAATCTTCTGGTGTTTTAACTGCAGATAAGGATTGAAATAATTTAATCGAAATAGCTGTGTTATCCCCGACACAAGCCATACATTCTTGTACAAATTGTTCCATTAAATTTTGAGATTGTTGTACTTTTTGAGTGTTTACAAAAGCTTTCATTGCCATTTGATTCACTTCTTGTGCATTCATGCACATTTTCCAAAACATATTTAAGGGATCTAAATTTGACATAGGCTGGCTCCTCCAGTGCAAAGTGCAATTTAATTAAAAAAATAATAACTTAAGTATGGCCGGCAAGATTAAAAAAGTCAAAACTTAGACTATACAACAAAATATATAATCAATATTTGTCATAAATTTTCAAAAATATTAGTTAGCGAGTAGCATTAAAATGCTATAATTAGTTTAGCGTATCAGATAACATAATTTAAAATAGGATATAATCATGGGACAAAATGATGCAAAAAAAATAATTGACGATGCAAATTATGATGGTGCATTTTTTGACAAATTGTTTCATGTATTTGTTAATCAACAATTAGGGGTATCTCCAGCTTTTAATTTATCTATATTTGATTGGTTATTACATCTTAGTGTTGCGCCAGCAAAACAAATCTATTTAATGCAAAATGCTTATAAAACAGCTATGCAATTAAGAGAATATGCTATGCAGTATTATTCACATGCACAAGATTTGCCTAGTATTGGACCAAAAGTAGGTGATAGGCGTTTTAGAAACGAAGCTTGGAAAGAATATCCTTTTAATTTATATGCGGAAGCATTTTTATTGTTTGAACAATTTTGGAAAGATGCTATCGATAATGTTCCTGGGGTTACTAAACATCATACTTTAATGAATAATTTTCTTTTGCAGCAAATATTAAATATCATATCGCCAACCAATGGAATTTTTACTAATCCTGAAATTTTAGATGTTGCTAAAAAGAAACACGGTGCTAATTTTCTGCAAGGATTTAATAACTTTCTTGAAGATCTACCGCGTAAAATGGCATCAAAGCCGGCAGTTGGCATGGAGCAATTTGAAGTTGGTAAGAACCTGGCAACTACTCCTGGTAATATTATTTATAGAAATGATTTAATCGAGCTAATTCAATATACTCCAACAACAAATGAAGTTTATAAAGAGCCTGTTTTAATAGTTCCAGCTTGTATAATGAAATATTATATTTTGGATCTTTCGGCCAATAATTCATTAGTAAAATATTTGGTATCTCAAGGGCATACAGTTTTTATGATTTCTTGGAAAAATCCAACATATACAGATAGTAATTTAAGTTTTGATGATTATATTAATTTAGGAATAATCAAAGCAATAGATGCTATAAACAATATTATTCCAGGTACAAAGATCCATACTGCTGGTTATTGTCTTGGCGGGACTATGTTGGCGGTAACTGCTGCATATATGGCTGGAAAATCAGATGATAGGATCAAGAGTGTAACATTGTTGGCCGCTCAAGTGGATTTTAAAGCAGCGGGAGAATTAATGGTTTTTATGGATGAAAGTCAATTATCAATGGTTAAAGATAGCATGTGGAAAACAGGTTATCTTGATGGTCCACAAATGGCGAATGCATTTAATATCATGCATTCGAATGAATTAATTTGGGGACGTATGGTTCAAGATTATTTGATAGGAGAAAGAAGGCCTTTATTTGATGTTATGGCTTGGAATGCTGATGTTACGAAATTACCTGCAAAAATGCATTCTGAATATTTAGAAAAATTATTTTTAACCAATTCTTTAATTCAAGGTGAATTTTCTGTCAATAATGAAGGGATATCTTTATCAAATATTGACATTCCAATTTTTGCAGTTGGTACTTTAGCTGATCATGTAGCTCCATGGAAATCAGTATATAAAATTAATTTTTTCACTAAAGTTGATGTTACTTTTGTGTTAACAACAGGTGGGCATAATGTAGGAATAGTTAGTGAGCCTGGGCATAAAGGACGTTCTTATCAAGTTATGACTAAAAAACAACAAGATAAATGTATAAATCAAGATGTTTGGCAAAAAACTGCTCCAACTAAAGAAGGATCTTGGTGGATAGAATGGCAAGGTTGGTTAGGAAATTATTCAGATCCCATTAAAGTTCAACTTCCTAGTATTGGTAATAAGAAAAAAGGCTATCCAGTTTTAGGTAATGCACCAGGTACTTATGTTTTAGGAAAATAAAAAAAAACAATAATTTTGGAGAATACTTATGTTATATATTCAAAACCATACCTTTGATGAAATTGAAATTGGTGACACTGCATCTCTTGCCAGGCAATTAACAGAAAAAGATATTGAAGTGTTCGCTATCATGTCTGGGGATATTAATCCTGCTCATTTAGATAAGGAATATGTTAAAACTGATGTATTTCACAAAATAGTAGCTCATGGTATGTGGGGTGGATCGTTGTTGTCTACAGTATTAGGTACGCAATTACCAGGTCCTGGTACTATTTATTTAGGACAAACTCTAAAATTTTTATATCCTATTTCAGTGGGAGATGTGGTAACTGTAACTGTAACTGTTATTAAAAAGAATCCTAGTAAATTTATTATTGAGCTAGATTGTACCTGTACTTTGCAAAATAAAAAAGTAGCTATAACCGGTGTTGCAACAGTGGTGGCACCAACTACTAAAGTCAAAAGAGAAAAAGTTTCTTTGCCAGAAATGGTTTTAAAAGAACACAGGCATGTATGGTATGATTATTTAATCTCACTTAATAAAGGGTTTGCCCCATTAAAAACAGCTATAGTTCACCCTCTAGATCAAGAATCATTAGAGGGGGCAGTTGCGGCTGCAGAAGAAGGAATAATTACTCCAATATTAGTTGGACCAAAAGATAAAATTATAGCTTTAGCTAAAGATCTTCAGATAGATATTTCAAAGTATACAATCGTTGAAGCCAAACATAGCCATAGTGCTGCTGAGATCTCTGTTGAAATGGCTCGTAAGGGAGAAGTTGAAGCTCTTATGAAGGGTAAATTACATACTGATGAATTAATGGAAATGGTAGTCGATAAACAAAAAGGATTGCGTACTGGTCGTAGAATAAGTCATATAATAGCACTTGATGCTCCTAATTATCCAAAACCATTATTTATAACAGATGTTGCTATTAATATTCGTCCTAATTTAACTGATAAAGTTAGTATTGTGCAAAATGCCATTGATTTATTTAGAGCATTAAGACTTGGCACGCCAAAAGTTGCTATTGTATCAGCTGTTGAAACCGTAAATGAAAATATTCCATCGACACTAGATGCTACAGCTCTTTGTAAAATGGCAGAACGTGGCCAAATAACCGGAGGTATTTTAGATGGACCGTTAGCGTTTGATAATGCAATTTCTCCAGAGTCTGTAAAAAACAAAGGGATCGTATCACAAGTTGCAGGTGAAGCGGATATTATTGTAGTTCCAGATATTGAATCGGGAAATATGTTGTATAAAAACATGACCTATTTTTCTGGGATAGAAGCCGCAGGTTTAGTGCTTGGTGCTTCTGTACCAATTATATTAACTAGTAGAGGAAGTGATTTGGCATCAAGAAAAGTTTCTTGTGCCATGGCTTTAATATACATGCGGTATAGAGAGGTTTAATCATAATGGAAAATGCAATTCTTGTTATTAATGCCGGTTCTTCTAGCATAAAATTCGCTATTTTTTCAGTGTCTAAAGGCATAAAAAAAATATATAACGGTATGGTAGATCATGTAGCTACAATGCCAGAGCTTGTTATTTATGATATAAATAAAAATATAGTATTATCTGAGAAATTTGTATTAACTGATTACGAAGGTGTTGTTGCTGATTTAATAAAATCCATAAATAAATTTTTAAAAAATTTTATTTTAATTGCAGTTGGGCATAGAGTTGTTCATGGTGGAACCGAATATCTAAATCCAGTTTTAATTAACGATACAGTAATAGAAGATTTAACTAGATTAATCCCGTTAGCCCCACTACATCAACCATATAATCTTAATCTGATTGTAGCTATCAGAAAAATTCATCCAGATTTACATCAGGTTGCGTGTTTTGATACTGCATTTCACGCCACTCAACCTAAAATAGCGCGTGCTTTTGGGATCCCAAGAAAATTATCAGAAGCTGGGGTTATTAAATATGGTTTTCATGGTCTTTCTTACGAATATGTAGCTACTGTGTTGACAAAATATTTTCCGGAAAATATTGCTAATGGTAAAATAGTAGTGGCACACTTAGGTAATGGTGCTAGTGCCTGTGCATTAAATAATAAACAAAGTGTAGCAAGTTCTATGGGTTTTACTGCCTTAGAAGGATTAATGATGGGAACTCGTTGTGGCAACATAGATCCAGGCGTGGTGTTATATTTACTAGAAGAAAAAAAATTAACTATTAAAGAGACCATTAATTTTTTATACAAAGAATCAGGTTTGTTGGGGGTTTCTGGTATCAGTAGTGATGTTCGAGAATTAGAAGCAAGTTCTGATCCTAACGCCAAATATGCTTTAGAGTTATTCTGTTATCGTGCTGCAAGAGAGTTATTAGCTTTATGTACTATTTTAAAAGGATTAGATTTAATAGTATTTACGGCAGGTATTGGGGAGCATTCATCATTTATTCGCCAACAAGTATGCGCATGGTTATCTTGGCTAGGAATTAGTATTGATGAAAATGCTAATAAATCAAATGCTAATATTATTAGTGATAAAAATAGCAAGATTACGGTAGCAGTTATTCCTACTAATGAGGAGTTAATGATTGTGGAGCATACCATTAAAATTATTGGTTAGTAGTTGTGTGTAATAGATTTAATCATTATTATCTAAATTGTTATCAAAATGTTTATTTAATGCTTGCTGAACTGCCTGCAATCTATGTTTACATTTTTCGTAAGCTACAGTGGCCTCTTTAATCATTGGCAATAATTGATCTATATCTATAAATTGGTTATTTCTAATGGTTGTAGCTATATTTTGCAATTTGCTGTAATTATCTTCAAATCCGTTGGTTTTGTTTAATTTTTTCATATTTAATTTCCTGTTGTTAAAATTTATTATTTTATTGCTTATCGATCTTTGATGATTGCTGCAATTTCACCGTCATGAAATTTTAATGATATATTTTTATAATTGTTAGCCATTATTTGTGAATTAATTAAAATTTTATTTTCATCGTTGCTATGAACGATTGCAAAACCTCTTGCTAGAGTTTTTTCTGGCGACAAAGATAAAATTTGCTGCATTATAGCATTTAATAATTTTTCTAAAGATGTTAACCTTTGATTTAATAATGGATGTAAATTTGATAATTCTTTATGTAATATCTCTTCCAGATGTTGGATTTTATTAGCGGCATAAGTTTTGATATATCGAAACAAATTTAATAAGTCATTATTTTGTTTTATATAATAGTTACAAAAATATTGTTTAATATACTCGAAATTATTAACTGTTTGTTGAGTGTTGCTAACAATGGTATTGGTTATAAAATTAATAACCTTAGATGGAGTGTCAAACGATTGTGCTGATACTTGATCGATAATGGTTTCATCTTTATTGTGTCCTATCCCACTAAATACTGGAATATTTGTTAAACATATTTGTTTAGCAATAGCATAATCATTTAACCAGGTTAAATCAGAGCTGGCTCCTCCGCCTCTTATAATTACGATTACATCATAATTGATTTTTGCTTTAATAATTTTGGTAATGGTTGTGTTAATAGAATCTGCACAATCTATTCCTTGGAACACAGCCACATAATAATCAAACTTACATATATTATGGTACTCTAATTTAGATGCGTCTTGCTTAAAGTCACCAAGTCCAGCTGCATCTTTTGGGCTAATTACAGCTATGTTATTAAAATCAAAAGGTAATTTTAAAGTTTTGTTGTTATAAAAAATTCCCTCTGCTATTAGTTGTTGTTTTATTTTTAATAATTTAGCATGAGCTTCACCTAAAGTGTAAGATGGATCCAAATTATTAATAACAAGAGTTAATCCATATTGGATGTGATAATCAAGATTAATTTGAGCCAATATTTTTATACCAACAGATAATTCAACATTAGTCGCATATAAAAAATTTTTTAACATTTTTTCAAAATTCCAAATTATTCCTCTTGCTCTAGCTAACAAATTACCTTGTGCATCGTATTCTACTAGGGTGAGAAACAAATTGTTGTTATAAATTTTTAATTCGCTGATTTCAACAATTAGCCAAATAGAGGATCTGTATTTTGTTACAATTAAGTTTTTAACGTCGTTTACTAATAATAATAAAGAGAATGGTCGTGTTAATGAGCCTGGTATGGTTAGGGTATTTATATTTTGTTTTTCCAGTTTAGAGTTGATATTTGCTATAATATTTTCTGAAATCCATCGAGAAAAAGGTAGCGGATCCATGTCATTTGTTATAAACCATATTTTTAATTCAGCATGCCATTTGGCACCGAGCCTTTTTGCTAGATCTTTTTCTGTATAAGGAACCCTAAGTTCTATCATTTTATATCCATTAATTATAAATTTAATATTAAATTTATAATATTCTACAAAATAAAAACCTCTAGGTCACCAAAAGATTTAGCGATTTTCTTATTTTTTATTAATAATTCCTATTCGAAATCCTAAATTATACTAAAATTCATATATGGTTGAAAAAAACAGTAAATATACATCTAGGCTACATATATATGCTGATATTCTAAAAATCTATTGAATCTTAGAAATATAATTACAATTATAAAAACTTAAAAATTAATAAAACAATATAAAATTAAGTAGCCAAGGGGATTGATAACATGTTAAGCAAAGAGCTGGAATTGACTTTAAATTTGGCATTTAAAGATGCTAAAGATAAATGTCATGAATTTATTACGGTTGAACATTTGCTATTATATTTATTAGATAATTATTCTGCAGGTCGTGTACTACAGGCATGTAATGTCAATCTTCCAAGATTAAAAGAAGAATTAAGTAATTTTATTGATGAAACAAATCCAGTTATTTCTCAAAACGATCAACATCGTGAAACTCAACCAACTTTGGGGTTCCAACGAGTGCTACAAAGAGCAGTTTTCCAGGTGCAATCTTCTGGCAAAGAAGAAGTATACGGTTCTAATGTATTAGCCGCAATATTTAGTGAACAAGATAGTCAAGCGGTATATTTTTTAAAACGCGAAAATGTTGCAAGGATAGATGTTGTTAATTATATATCTCATGGTATTACTAAAATAGAAGATCAATCAGAAGAACCAGATATTTCTAATAATTCTGATGAAGATTTAATCCAAGATTTAAGTAATAAAAGCCCATTAGAGAGTTTTGCCATTAATTTAAATAATCAAGTTAAGTTGGGAAAAATTGATGATCTAATTGGTCGAACTGAAGAGATAGAAAGAACAATTCAAATTTTATGTCGTCGTCGTAAAAATAACCCTTTATTTGTTGGAGAAGCAGGGGTTGGTAAAACTGCTATCGCTGAAGGATTAGCTAAATTAATAGTTGAACAAAAGGTCCCAGATGCGATCAAAAATAGTATCATATATACCTTAGATCTTGGTTCATTATTAGCTGGGACTAAATATCGTGGAGATTTTGAAAAAAGATTAAAATCTTTATTACAACAATTAAAGAAAAAATCTAATATAGTATTATTTATAGATGAAATTCATACTATTATTGGAGCAGGAGCCGCTAGCGGAGGAGTTATGGATGCTTCTAATTTAATTAAACCAATGCTGGCATCTGGCGAATTAAAATGTATAGGGTCAACAACATTTAAAGAATATCGAGGTATTTTTGAAAAAGATCGTGCTTTAGTACGTAGATTTCAAAAAATTGATATTAAAGAACCAAATATTTTAGAAACTATCAATATTTTGAAAGGTTTGAAAAAACAGCTAGAAAAACATCATAATGTTAAATATTCTGATGCAGCATTAAAAGCAGCATCAGAACTTGCTAGTAAGTATATTACTGATAGATTTATGCCAGATAAGGCTATAGATGTAGTAGATGAAGCTGGTGCATTGCAAAAATTATTACCGCCGCACAAACGTAAAAGTGTTATTGGAGTTAGTGATATAGAAAAAGTAGTTTCCAAAATAGCAAGAATTCCTAGAAGAACCGTATCTTTATCAGATAAAAATTTATTAAAAAATTTAGATAGAGATCTAAAATTGGTGATTTTTGGTCAAGATTTGGCAGTTAATTCATTAGTAAATGCTATTAGGATTGCAAAGTCTGATTTGGGAGATCAAGGAAAACCAGTTGCTAACTTTTTATTTTCAGGTCCAACTGGGGTTGGAAAAACAGAGGTATGTAAACAATTAGCAAAATTAATGGGGATAGAATTAGTAAGACTTGATATGTCTGAATATATGGAATCTCATAGTGTTTCAAGATTAATAGGAGCTCCACCTGGTTATGTAGGTTATGAACAATCTGGTTTGTTAACTGATGCCATCTCAAAAACTCCACATTGTGTTTTATTGTTAGATGAACTAGAAAAAGCACATCCAGATATTTTTAATTTATTATTGCAAATTATGGATCACGGAATGCTAACTGATAATAATGGACGTGAAACTGATTTTCGTCATGTGATCTTAATTATGACAACTAATGCTGGTGGGCAGGATATTAGCAGAGCATCAATGGGATTTAATGTTCAAGATCATTCTACCGATGGGTTAAAAATAGTCGAAAAACAATTTAGCCCTGAATTTAGAAATCGTTTAGATTCTATTATACAGTTTAATATTTTATCTAAAGAATCAGTTTATTTAGTGGTAGAAAAGATATTAGCAGAGTTACAGTCAAAACTTACTGATAAAAAAGTTAGTTTATCTATAGATACTAGAGCAAAAGATTGGCTAGCAAATCGAGGATATGACAAAATAATGGGAGCTCGTCCCATGCATAGATTAGTTAAAGAAATTTTGAAAAAACCGCTAGCTGAAGAACTATTATTTGGCGGATTATCTGTTAATGGCGGCAAAGTAAATGTTACCGTAGAAGGTGATAATATTAAAATTACAGTTAATTAAAAATTAAGAAAATGTTAATTAACTTATTTCTGCTTGATTTTCGTTGTTGTTTGTATCAGAACTAGCACTACTTTTGCCATCTTTATTTCTAAAAATAATTCTACCTTTAGTTAGGTCATAAGGGGTTAATTGCAAAGTTACCCTATCCCCTAATAAGATCCGGATATAATTTTTACGCATTTTACCAGAAATATGTGCATTTACAATATGATTGTTATCTAGTTTAACCTTAAAATTAGTGTTTGGCAGGCTTTCTATTACAACACCTTCCATTTCTATTGCTTCTTCTTTTGCCATTTACATGCCTTTTTTATTATCAAAAATCTATTATATTACTATTTATTTTAATTAACTAATACAGCAAACAAATCTGCGGTAGCAAGGAATAATAGCATAAATTATGAGTATATCAAGGTACATTTTGAAAAAACCAGCGCTAAATGTCTTATAATTAACATATCAGGATGATATTTTTGATGGGAGGATATTCAAATATAACCATTTTTTTTTTTTGGCGAGCATCTATGTCAGAGGATATGCAAAATTCTTTGGAAGAATTATCAGTAAATGACGATGATTCTTCTAACGAGCAAACCAGCCCATCATCAAAAGCACCCGATGAACAAAATAAAAATTCCGCCCCCAGCACAATTAGTGATGCCAGCGTTAATAGTAATGTGCTACAACCAGATCCTGAAGGTAAAATACAAATCATTCCTGAGAAAAAAAGTATTACTGAAGTTAATACTTCTCAAGAAATAGTAGTTGAATCTGATGAAACAATTAAACCAATAACTGAGGCACAATTAATTGAACAGCAAGAAATATTGCAAAAAGATACCATTATCAATAACTATCTGGAACAAAACAATATAGTTCCTAATGTGGAAACACCTTTACCTAATGTAGTCATATTCTCTGGGACAGTGGGCACATTAAACAAACAAATTTTTAATAGAGATTTAATTTTAGATTTACCCAAGAATATAATTGATAATGAGAAAAATATTGTTACTAATAAAATTGTTGATGAAATTAAATTTGACAATCTAAACCTTTATGAAAATTTGATCGATGTAACAATAATTGCACCATTGATAGAAAAAAACAACATTGTTGCTGATTTAATGTCGGCTCCAAATCCAGCATTAATTAAAATATTTACTGACAGCCTAAGCCCAGCACAATTACAGCCAGAATATTTTGTTATTACACAGGGAAATAACACAATAGTATTTGATAATATCTTAGGCGGTACGATTTCAACTTATGGCGGAACCAACAGTATTATTGGAGGACCAGGTCCAGTTAATATTTTTTTAGATTCAGGTAATAATACAATATTTGGCAGTACTGGATTAAATAAAGTTACTGTAAATGGTGGCGTAAATAGTATAACTGTTTCAACGGCAGGGGACGAGATAATTAATTTAAATAGCGGTATTAATGTTATATATGGCAGCACTGGTTCTGATAATATTTATATTAGCAATGGTATTAATACAATTATTGGTGGTAATGCTGAAGAAAATATTGAGATTTATGATGGAGTTAATACACTCTTTGGTGGAACAAGTAGTAGTTTAATAACAATCACTGGTGGATTGAATAGTGTAACCGGTGGACTAGGGATAGAAACAATTACTATTGGTGGCGGTACCAATACCATTCAAGGTGGTGCAGCTGATGATTTAATTACCGCAGATGGCGGCAGTAATACCATAACCGGTGGTACTGGGGTGGGCACTATTAATTTAAATAGTGGCACTA
>DITK01000027.1 GCA_002422785.1 Francisellaceae bacterium UBA6186 | reverse complement strand
CTTAACCCTACCTCTAGTTACAACTTTTTGATCAGATCTTATCATCGTATGCCATCCCTGTTATTGTTATTAAATAACCTGCTAAATTCAGTATATTATAGCAAAATATTTGAATTTATATTTTTTTTATTAAGGGCATATTAAGATAATGAGTATTACCTAATAATTTTTGATAGATTACAGTATATGTCATAACATTTTGTACATACTCTCTAGTGTCTTTAAATGGTATGGTTTCCACCCACACATCCGCTGCAATATCATAATTAGGCAACCATTTTTGAATACGACCTGGACCTGCATTATAGGCAGCAGTTGCAACTACAACGTTTTTATAACGATCTAACATTAATTGCAAATATTTACTGCCTAATTTTACGTTGTTATTTATGTCTAGTATATCGTTATGATTTTTTAAATTTATTTTAATAGTCTCTGCTACCATAAACCCAGTTTTAGGCATTAATTGCATCAAACCCAAGGCACCGGCGTAAGATTTCACATTTGGTCTAAAGGCACTTTCTTGTCTAGTTACGGCAAATACCCAAGCGGGATCTAATTGATTTCTTTTAGCCTCGTTAACAATATGTTGAGAATAATATTTAGGAAACCTTAAAGATAAATCATCCTGCTCCTTGGCATCAGATAATGCCGTTATCGCCCAATTAGGCATACTTAAATTATCTGCAAGCTTGGCAGCTGCGTGCAACTCCCACTCCACCATAGTTTTTAATGCAGTATTCCATTCTTGGCTAGCTTTGCCAATCCTATCAAGTTTTAATAACTCATACGCCCTCTGAACAGACTTATTTTGCAGTAGTATATTCATCTGTTTGGCATTTACCTCAACTGGCTTAAATTTAAAACTATAGGGTCTTAACAATTTAGCACTAGACAGAAATCCATAATAGCTACGTTTAGTTGATAGCTCTATTAAAATTTTTTTACTGTCTATTGATTTATTATGCATCTCTAAAGATCTAGCATACCAATACAACCATTTTTCTTGATTTTGAAAATTCATTGGTAGATTAGAGTAAATTTCAATAATATTATCCCATCTAGTGTCTTTAAGAGATAAAACTAATTGCAAATTATATACTTCTTGATCTTTATATTCTGGGGAAATTTTGTTTAGCCATTCTGAGGAATTCGGATGGGATGTTTTAGCTAAAGCAACCGCTATCCCCCTAACAATATAATTATAATGTCGTTCAGTAAATGGATGCATTTTAGATAAAATTTGCCAAATTTTTACCGCTTGTTCTGGATCTTTTTTAGCAATATTCAAAATTCCATAAATCAAAATTTCAGTAATAGCCGGATGAGTATTATGTGAAAAATAATGTTTTTTAATAATTAACAACGGATTATCATGTACCCTTACCCATAATTCTATAATAGATTGTTCTGATTTTGGTAAATAATTTAAACCTAGATATCTAGCAAATGCAATTTTATTAGCAGTAATAGCTAATTTAATTCTTTGCCAAATCATGGCTCTGGTCATAAAACCTTGTTGTTTCCAATTATTAAATACTATATCGCAAGCTTTTGGCTGAACATCACTAGTTAACCAAATTTTTTTTATTTTTTCATCAAATTCAATTAAATTATTATTAGATTTATTTTTTGCTTGAATAAAATAACACTGTAATTCTGTATTATCAGTTTCACTATAACCTTGCAAAAAATTTTCCCATTTTTTTTGTTTAGCATTATGTAACAACCAAGATTCTCTCAAAGGTTTAGCAAGAGGTGTATCTTTATATTTACTGACAAAATCATCCATCTTATAAAAATTAATATTTTGCATAGATTGCTGCAAAGCCATAAATTCCAAATATGGATATAATGGATAATTAACTAAAGGGATAAAAAATTTTTTTAAAATTGCTTCAGGATTACTATTTTTATTTTTTTTTAATTCTTCTTCTGCTTGAATAAACAACTTACGCTGCATTTGTAAATTTTTTATAACATTAACTGATTCAAGTTCTGAACTAGAATAAGCATATATTCCTTTGTTTATACTTAATAAAAAAATAAAATATAAAAAATTTATTATGTATCTATATAACATGTTTATTATTTTAAAATAAGAGCTAATGGTTGTTAGATTAGTAAATTATAGTATTTCCATAAAAAAAACCATAGTATGCCAACAATTTAATAACCAAACAGCAAACACAGCAACTATAGCCATATACAAAAATATTTCAATTTGGTATAAATAATTAGATCCTAAGATTCTTCAGCAAGACGAATATTAACTGCATGCAAGCCCTTAGGTCCATTATTTATCTCAAAATCAACATTTTGACCAGCATTTAGTCTTTTGTAACCTTCCATAATAATAGAAGAAAAATGGGCAAAAATTTCATCCTTTTGATTGTCACCTTCTAACGGGCAAATAAATCCATACCCTTTTTGATTATTGAACCACTTAACTGTTCCTTTTGCCATATGTTTTTACATCCTTTAAAAAAACTACTAATTTGTCCTAGTAATTAATTTTGAACATATTCCGCTATTAGTCAAGATCAATTTTAATTATAGACACATAAGAAGGAAAATATCTCACAATTATGACCATTTAGCTAACTGTTTGCACTTATAAATTATGGTCAATTTAATTTGTCTTGTTTTGCTTAAGTTTAAAAATTAATTGCAGATATTTTAAATAATAAACCAACAGACGCCTGAATGAGGTATACATTTGTTTTATCTAAAAATAAAAAAACTATTTATTATAATTTTGTATTCTTTATTGATTGTGTCTGAGCTTGTTATCTCGGGCTGTGGTGATATGCTGCACCACAAAAATAAATCACATTATAGTTATAATAAAAATCATGAGTTTAATATTATCCAAGAATATATTAGCCGAATTGGTAAACGATTATTAATCGTCAACAACACTCAGTCGATAGCTAACCTAAATATTGTTTTTTGTTTAGATAACAGCGATATTCCATCATTAGCTATAAATTACGAACCAAAATCTAAATATGATATAAATAATATTATAACCATTAGCAAAGGCTTATTACATTATTTACAAGATGAAGCTGAATTGGCAACAATATTAGCAATTGCACTAGAAACAATAAGATCTAATGATTTTGTTAATTTAAATTTTAACATCGCAATAAGTGCTGATAATAGAATAATCCAAAATCTATATCAAGCTGGTTATGATCCTAGCGCTTTTATTGAATTGCAAGAAGAATATTTAAAAAACAAATCTTATCAAGAAAATTGGTTAAATTTTTTATTTTCGCCCATCAATATTACTAATCCAAGAATTTATGCAAATAAAAAAATATTACTGAAAGTACCTAAAGGTTTACAACGAGGTAAACAACTTTATCTAAGTAATATGTACTTATTAAAAAAATAATTATTCCCTACTTTCTACCGGCACAGGAGTCAATTTTTTAATAATTAAAAAAACTGGCAACCCCAATAAAGTAGTACCCATAAAAAATGTAGTCCAATCCATATAAGTTGCACAAATTCCAGAAGCACTAGAAAGTAAAGTTCTGGTTAAGGAACTAAAAGAATAAATCAATGCAAATTGAGTTGCTGTTGTACCACCTTTTTTACATAACCCAGATACATATATCACCAAAATTGTTGATCCCAGGCCACAGGCAATATTATGCACGGTAGTAGTTATAACTAAGGCTGGAATACTATGACGCATCAAGGATAGCCACGCATGCATAAATGGTGATAACAGCTGAGCAGCACTGCCGATAATAATGCTACGAAAAACGCCAAATTTAGTGACCAATAAGCCACCTAAAAATCCACCAAATATCATTAATATTGTACCATAAGCCTGGGAAATATTAGCAGTTTCTATCGGCGTAAAATTTAACGAAGCAAGTAATGGTCCTTTCATCGCATTAGGTACCGAGTCACCCACTTTGTAAAAGAAAATTAATAAAATAATAAGATACCAATCTGATCTTTGTATAAATTCTAAAAAACTTTTATAAACTGAACTTAAATGCTCTATAGGACTAGGCAATTTATCGCTAGTCGTGCGCTTAATCCCTGCAGGTTCTTGTACCATTAAAGTAATTATCGGGCCTATTAATAAAGTACAAGAAGCAGAAATAAATGCAATAGACCATCCAGCAGTTTTTAATAAATATAATGGCAGCATGCCCCCAACAAAAAATCCTACCCTAAAGCCAGTACCAGAAAATGTAGTACCAGTTGCAAGTTCGTTAGGTTCTAATCTTTCTATACGATAAGCATCTAATGCTATATCCTGAGTTGCTGCAAAAAACACAAAAATTGTCGATATTAATGACAATAACCACAGGTTGCCCGGCTGTAAAATAAATCCCAAGCTAGATAACAACAATCCTAATTGTGCCACTAACAACCAACTACGACGCTGCCCTAAAATTTTCGATAAACCAGGAATGGCATAATAATCCATAAGTGGCGACCAAAGCACTTTCAAGGAATATGGTAAGCTAGATGCAAACAGTCCGCTAATAAAAACTGCAGAAAAATCAGAAAAAGATAGGGCCATCATAATGGTAGAATTAAACAAAATAAAAGCAAAACCAGAATTAAAACCCAAAAAAGCCAGCGCAATTAAGTGTGGCTTAATCATAAATTTATTTTTCATAATTACAGGACCCAAGTCAGTAAAAAATTAACAAATCATTTAAAATTGATAGATTATTCTATAAATGAATAACATTCTACAAAATATATAAAGTATCGTCTACCAATAGCTTGATAAATTAATTAAAACATGTGTAAACCACCGTTAATTGCAAAATTAGCCCCAGTAATATATGAAGATGTCTCAGAAACTAAAAAACTAACTAAACTAGCTATCTCAGCTGGCAAAGCTAACCTACCTACCGGGATTTGCTCAATAATTTTAAGTAACACATCTGGGGCTATTTTGTCCATCATCCCAGTTTTGACATATCCAGGAGATATAGTATTCACCGTTATACCTTTTTTGGCGACCTCATAAGCCAATGATTTAGTAAAGCCATGAACACCAGCTTTGGCTGCAGTATAATTAGTTTGCCCGAATTGACCTTTTTGAGCATTCACTGAAGAAATATTAATAATCCTGCCATGTTTTTCTTCAATCATTTTTGGCACAACATGACGAGTAACATTAAATAAACTATTAAGATCAGCATTAATAACTTTTGTCCATTGCTCAAGCGACATTTTTGCTAAAGTAGTGTCTTCTGCTATTCCAGCATTATTTACTAAAATGTCTATTTTACCTAATTTCTTTATAACTTCTTCGACCATCCTAGCTGCTGATTCAAAGTTACTGATGTCCGATTGTACAATAGTAAAGTCGTAACCAACCTTTTTTTGTTCTTCTTGCCAAATAACCGCCTGGGCTGGATCTCTGTGGTAAGTTACAGCAACCACCGCTCCACGCTGAGATAATTGTTGAGCTATCGTTGTCCCTATTCCTCCCATTCCACCAGTAACTAAGGCTATTTTTCCTTTCATAACACCTCCATGCGTTTTAAAATATGACAACAAAATATATATAACTAATTAAGTTTAGAGTTGATAGATAAATTTGGCAACTTACAGACTATTAACTATATTGTTTTGATATATTTAGGAATAGATATTGCATGGAAAAGGATTTTTTAAAAATTAGTTTAACTATAAATCAACAGCTCAACCAGCTGTTAGATTTATATAAAACTGATTTTATGACAGATGTTAACAAAATAGCTTCCACCACAGAATCGCTTGCTAGTATTTTACAAATTTTTCCAGGACTAGATATTTTTATCGAAGCCTGGCAAAAAATAACAGCACAATTTTTAGCTAAATCGTCAAATGAATTTTCAGTTCCATTAACTGCCAAATCGAATTGTATAATTAAACTACAACAAGAATTTTTCGAAGAACATAAACAAATTTATACTACAACAATTGAACCTATATTAAATAATATAGATACAAATCATAATTATTATTTATATCTAAAAAATCTTCATAACCTAATTAAGAAATATTATTTAAAATTGTTGGATCTTATAAATTTAGATCATAATAAAAAAAATCGCTTAATTTTTTCTTTTAACAATTTATTAGACACTATTGCACCGCAAAACTTTCTAACTATTAATCCAGAATTAATGTCTACCACTATAGAAAATAGAGGACAAAATTTATTTACAGCTATAGAAAAATTTTTAACTGACTTGATCAACAGTAAAGGATACTTTCAAATAAAAACCACTGATTTTTCCGCATTTAAAATTGGCCAAAACTTAGCTGCAACTCCAGGTAAAATTATTTTTAAAAATGATTTAATGGAATTAATAAGCTACACACCAACTACAAAAAATGTTTATAAAGCGCCTATATTATTAATTCCGCCATTTATTAATAAATATTATATATTAGATTTGTCCGCTAATAATTCTTTAGTAAAATGGTTGGTCCATCAAGGCCTCGTTGTATATATAATTTCTTGGGTAAACCCAACAACTTCCCTTGCTGACAAACAATTTTCTGACTATGTATTAGATGGTCCATTAAAAGCTATCGATATAATTACTAAATTTCATGGTCATCCTAAATTACATTTAGCCGGATATTGTATCGGTGGAACAATTTTAAGCTGTGCCCTTGCTTATATGCAGCAAACAAATGATGATCGCGCACTAAGTGCCACTCATTTTATGTCATTAGTTGATTTTTCTAATTTAGGTAATATCAGTGCTTTAATTAACGAACATTCATTAAATTTATTAGAAAAATTGATAAACAATAAAGGTTATTTAGATGGTAGGTTATTAAGCATGGCATTTAGTGCGCTAAGACCCTCTGATTTAATTTGGCCGTATGTTATTAATAACTATCTATTAAACAAACCATTAAAAGCTTTAGATATTTCATATTGGAATGCTGATATAACTAATTTACCAGCTAACATGTATATGTTCTATTTGCGATCTATGTGTTTACATAACAAGTTAAAGGAGCCAAACGAAATTAAATTAAACGGAATTTCAATTAATCTACAAAATATCAACGTCCCAATTTTTTCTTTAGCAGGAGATACCGATCATATTACTGTATGGCAAGCAGTATATAATAGTTCTAAAGTTTATGGTGGACCAGTAGAATTTGTGTTATCAACTTCAGGACATATTAAAGGCTTAATTAATCCACCCATTGACAATAAATATTCATTCAAAATTAATACCAACCCAAAATTACCGGCAACTCCAGAACAGTGGCTAGCAGATGCAGAAGAACACCAAGGATCTTGGTGGCCATATTGGTTAAATTGGTTAACTAATATTACTTCAGAAAAAATTAATGCAGAACATTTTGCTAAAAAAACTGTTACTGACTTTAATAATGCCCCCAATGCTCCAGGTAGTTATGTGCTGCAGGGTCAACTTGATCATAAAACATTATAGCAGCTAATTGTATATGCATGATTTCAGACTCTACACTAAGTTACATTAAATGTAACCTAGTGTAGAGTCTATCATAAGTAATCTCATTACACCGTAAGTATGAACTATTTCTTAATGAATTGAGTCATACAGTCTATGATCAGTAAAATTATAAAAATGTTTATAATTTCCATAGTAATAACTGCAACAACTTTTATTGCACATAATATAGATCAAAATAATTATAAAGATCCTAGAAAATTGTATCATAAAATCACTCAATCTTTAATTGACATTAAAATTAATTTAGCCACAGTAATTGATCTAAAAAAATCAATAAATCAATATCCAACCAATAAAGAACAAGAAGAAGAAAATAAAAATGCTAAAAGCTTACTAGACAATATTGTGGATCAAAAAAACTTACACAACAATTTAAACATTGCCAAAGAAAGCTTAGCAAATATACAAAACCATTTGGCATCAACCAATAACAATAATGATAACCAAACAATAACTGTTAAAAATAATAGTCCAATATTATTCTTAGAAACATTAGGTAATCAAGGTTCAGCTACTGCTCAATTTATATTGGGTTTATTATATCAATACGGAATTTTAGTTCCCAAAGACAAAAGTAAAGCCGTAGCATGGTATCAAAAAGCTGCTAATCAAGGTGATACCAATGCTAAAGAAAAATTAAAAACTTTACCGAAAAATTAGATATAAGCAACCATTTATTCTAATTTATCTTCTCATTCCGTTGCAACCAGGTGTTGAATTATTTTATGGTTCAAAATTTAACCTTCGATCTAATGAATATTGTAATTCTTCTGCTAGTGATGGTTTTATTGATAATGAAAAACTTAAACATGTAGCATGGTTTGGTCTTCTTTGATTTGCAACTATAGCTCGTACTGATTTTATGGTTGATGGAGAACTTTTTTGTGGTGTATTGCGTGGCTCAGGAGTTTGCTTAATTCCATCTTTGGCTATTTTCCGTGGGGTTCTAGGGGTCTCTGTATCTTCTATAGATGTATCTTCTGTAGCTTTATCTTCTGTAATTGTGGTCGCATCTATTATCTTGAGATTCTTGAAATTATGGCTTGCTTGATATGTGGTTTGTGNNTTTATTGATTAAATCGGTAATTACCATTTTCATAAATTTATTATTGTGTGTTGGATTTGAATGTTTTTGATAGACCACGGAAAAAACTTCTTCAACAGCAACCATATGCCTTTGTATATAGTCTAATAATGTTGTAAATGTTTTGTTGTTTTCCAATATTGTTTTGTTGTGTTCCAATATTTTTGTCTTTTTTCCTAATGTCATTTTTTCCAATGTTATTTTGTTTTTTTTGAGTATTTTTGTGTTTTTTTTCCATATGCTATTATTTTTTTGCAACATGATATCAATGTTCTGTTCTAATTTTAACATCAGAATATATGTGTCAAAAGCCCTATCGGCATGATTGCTTTGTGCTATTGCCTTATCTTTTACTGCTTCATATAATATAGTATGAAATATATTCCTACAATAAACCTGAATTTTTTCACCTCTACCTTGAACTAAATAATAATGTACCATCTTTAATATTTTTCTGAAATCTGTGTTGATTTGCACCGTTTCATTGTCTAAATTACATTTTGCTAGTGAATTTAATTTTTCAAATACTGTAGTTAAACTTTCTGCTTCAGGAAGAGTGGTTAATATTTTCCATGTATCATATGTAACATGTTCTGATAATTTGAAGTCTTTTTTTTGTGAAAATTTAACATGTTTATTTCTTCGGTGTGACATGAATACATCATGTTTACTTCTTGGGGCTAACATTAATTTATAAAGATCTTCTTCTTGTTCGCCACCAGGAAAATCTAAACATCCATCATCCGAATTAGAATTTTCTGTTTCCGAATAACCATCTAAACATTCATCATCCAAATTAAAATCTTCTGTTTCGGAACAATATAAATCTACCTCTTCTTGGTTTGGTACATCTAAATATTCATCATCTGAATTACAATCTTGCATTATTACTACCCTCGCCACAATTATTATTATTTCAGCATCATACCAAAAAAATAATTATTTAAAATTGTAATTACAAAGTAAAACTGTTGATTTACACTGAATAATATCAGACATGATATTGTGGTGTGCTCGACACACACCACAACTTTTGGCCAAGTTCTAAAAATATAAAAAATGTTTAGCTAATTGTGTTAGCTCTTCTTGATTGCTAAGCATAAAATTTGCATGTCGTAATCATCAATTTGAGAATTACTTAAGTGCAATTCTTCAAGCTCCATAAATTAATGTTTTTACAGAAGTTAACATGCAAACCACCCAAATGTAACTGAGTTTTAAACAAAAAATTATTTATAACAATACAATAATTTGTTTTTTATTTTCGGATCTATAACTGTACTATCAAGACCTTCCAAAATATTGTTAATGTTTTGCACGTAATGAGATAAGCCATAAGTAATCGTTTTATTATCATTTAGCATTATAAGATCACCAAAAATTAACCTTTCGAAATCAAAATATTTAACTTGCGCCAAATAATCATCATCTTGCTTCACAAGATCTTCATAAATTCTCATAACATCATAATCTATAAAACTTGCTGTCTTAGTTTCTTCGTCCCAAAAACAATTATTTGGCAAAGCATCATTATGAATAAATCCTTTGTTGTGTAAATTAGACAGCGCAGTTATTGCAGCCACTATAACTTGTGCCTGATTTTCTAATGATTCTAAATTATTTAATGCAACGCTTAATGGCTTTCCCGGTATCAATTTTTGAATCATACAATAAACATTTTCACATACTCTATAAATTTTATTTTGCAGATCATATATATTTAATTTATGAATCATAAACAAATCAACATAATTATTAAGCAAAATATAATTTCTAACTTCCAAACCACCAAAATTGATTTTTATTTTAGCAAAATATTTGTCTAAATTATTAGCATCCAGTAACTCAAAAGCCACTAAAGAGCAGGAACCTTCGTGTAACATCCTAGTAATTATAAATTTTTTATTATCATAAAAAAAATATTTATTTACCTGGCAATCTAAAGTTCTTTGTGTGTTGTCTTTTATTGCCTGTTGAATTTTTTTCAAGTAAAATGGTTTGTCATAGGACAAACTCAATGCGGTATTGCCGTGAGTATTTTCTATTAGTGGATTTGCTTTTAATAACAATAATTCCAAGAATATATCTTGTTGATTTAGATCTATTGCTGTAGTTAACGGTGTTACACCATTACTATTTACTACATTTAAATTTTTCATATTAAATTTAAATCGTGCCATAAAGTCGAATAGTATTGGCGAAAAATCAGGCTGATAAAAACATTCCGGTTGGATTTCTTCCATAACTAATTTATTCAACAAAGATTTATCTTTATTTTTTGTAGTTTTAGTTTGAATTGTTCAATCATTGGATCTTCTTGGTTTATTGTTAAAGACAATCTTTCGCTAAAATCATTAGTTGGAAAATCATTGGAAAATTTTAATAAAGTATTAATTTCTTCTAAAGAAGAATTTTCTGTTTCTTTAAACTTCCAAATATAATCCTGCTTTTGATCTACCACTCCAGATTTAAATGCTTGAATAAAGTTTATTCTTTGATTAACAAGCTCTAATTCTTCAGAGGTTTCCTTGTTTTTATGTATATTACCCCATAAATATGAATATTCTTCATCTTCATAAACATCCTGTGTATCATAATAATTACATCCATCACTCGTTTCTGAATCCGGTGTACAATGATGAGAAATATTAAAAACATGAAAAAATAATTCCATAAGTGCAGACTGGGTCGTTGGATGTTCATTGTTCACTAGATAAGAAAAAAAGTAATCAAAAAAAGTTTTCGCACCACCCTGTAAAGAAGAGATTATTCCTCTTGCTTGATTTTTGGTATCTTCCGGCAAATTGCGAGCTATTTCTAGTCTTTCAATAAACAATCCAGCATTTTCAGTTAAATTATTTTCATATAGTATATCAATAAATTTTTGTATAAAATCACCATAATGTGCATTAAATAATATTTCAGATAAATTATTTATTATTAAATTATTTCTAATAATTTCAGGATCTCTGACTCCAACAATTACTTCCTGGTTTTGTTGTTCGGTTGACGAACAAATCTGCAAATCATTGTTACTAAACAATTCTTGTTCAAAAAAGCCTGCTAATTCAGGTTGATTTTTAGAATCTAATAATATTTTTAGACATACCGCCACACTGCGCATTACCCCCATAATACTATCTTTATTTTCTTCTATATATTGTTTATCATTTAACATTATATAAGCCTCGCAATATAAATAAAATTATAAAAAAATTGTTCTATCATTTAATAATAGTAGATTTTTACAAGGACGTTATATGTATACCGTGTTGCACGTAGCTTTTGAATATACTTACGGCATAGGTGGGTTAAAATCCGTAATGAGTGGATTGCTACCAGCTTTGCAAAAAAATAATGTTTCAACCTGTATTATAACTCCTTTTTATGATTTTCTGCAAAATACTAATCTTAAATTGGAAGAACTAGCTACGATTAAACATTGTTATAAAAAAACTTTGCATACTTCT
The DNA here is from genome assembly GCA_002422785.1 of Francisellaceae bacterium UBA6186. Lineage (GTDB taxonomy): Bacteria > Pseudomonadota > Gammaproteobacteria > UBA6186 > Azoamicaceae > UBA6186. The sequence goes on along the minus strand of DITK01000027.1, from coordinate 95,588 downwards.
ATAGTTTTTCATATTAAACCAAAAGAAGTTTGCCCGATAACTAGCGTTGATCATTATCTCATTAAACCAAATATAGATTCACCAGTAGCCCAAATATTTGATATTGGAGATCAGTTCAATATATATAAAGCTTTTAATCATTCCGAACCACAAAATAGAATAGAATATTTTAATGGAGCAATATCATCCTTTGTCAGAATATTTCATCCTAAAATTCCAAAATTCGATATTATCCACGCTCACTGTTGGCATACTGCTTTGTCCGTATGTTTAATTAAAGAATTTGAACAACTAAATTGGGTAGAGATTGGCAATTCAGAATTAGAATTACAAATTATACCAAAAATTATTTCTAGTATTCATATGTTATCTAAAGAACAAGGTTTATTGGTTGGCAAAAATGATATCGTGGAAACTCTAACCTCTGTAGGATTACCGTTAGATACAAGATTTTTAATCAATCACCAAAATTTAAATCAAATGCATCTTGGTTTACAATATACTGATCAAGTTGTAATGGTGTCTAAAAGTGTTGCTAACGATGCCATAACTGGAAAAGATTATGGCTTAGGGGAAATATTTAATACTTTAAATCAATTAGAACGATTAAATTGGATAAATAATGGTATCACAATTAATAAATTCAGCCCAACCTTAATAGAAAACTTGGGACAATACGCACTCAATATAGACAACGCTTTTTCTATCACTGAACAAAAAAAAAATATAAAAAAATTTTTATCCTGCAAGTATAAAAATTTAAATCCAAATGAAGATAGCATATGGTATCTATATTTAGGTAGATTTGGCAAAGAAAAAGGCATAGATATGTTACCGCATGCGTTAGATGCCATTTTAGAATGTAACGGCAGCTTGATTGTTATGGGTTGTTATATTACAGAAAAAGATAGCAGTCCGAATTCTGTTATTGGAAATATTATTAATAATTTAAAAAATAAAAAAAATGTAGTTATTATTGATAATAATCATGAGCAAGATTTAATAGGAAAATTTTTTCGTACCGCTTGTGAATTCACCTTAGTACCATCTCATGTAGAAGCTTGTGGTTTAATTGCCATGGAAGCCATGAATAATTGTTCCATACCTATTACATCTGATGTTCAAGGATTGCCAGATACAGTAATTTCTTTTTGGGAAAATCAACAAAATGAAATTAGTGGTACAGGATTTACTTACCATGACGATCCTGATTGTGGTACGGATAACATTAAAACCATCATAAAAACAGCAAACTCAAAATATATCTCATGGAAACAAGAAAATAAATTAAATTTATTATTGTACAGATTACATAATGAATCGATAAAATTTGATTGGCAAGCAACCCCAGCAAGCAATTACATTAAATTATATGAAAAAACTCTAGAAGAACAATCAATGTTTGCTCCACATATCATTAAATCTTACTTTAAAATTAAAGTATTGCATATTGCATTAGAATATAAAGAAGCCACTTTAGGCGGCCTGGGAACAGTTACTACCCAATTAGTAAACGCCCAAAATCAATTTCAACATGGCAACAGCTTTGAAGCGAGTATTATAACACCCTGCTACTCTATTTTTGCCAAACATTATAATTACGCAGTATACTTTACTACTGTTTTACATACTTACAATAATGAAAAAGTTGAATCTGATATATACTTAATTAACACTGGCAATAACAAGCATTTTTTAATTCAATCTTCGCCTAAATATAATAAATTATTTAATATTGATGCTGCAAATAAAATTTATAGTTCTGATCAAGATTTTCTTGAACGGATTAAATATTTCAATAGTGCAGCAGCAGCTTTCGTTGCAACTCAATTTGAAATGCAAGATTCTGTCATCCAACTACATGGATGGTCTACATCTTTAAGTGCTGTCATATTAAGAGAAATATACAAATTAAATTCTATAAAAATTGTTTACACTGTCCATATCAATAACAAAGACAGAGGAACATATCATGGCGACAAATTATTAGGAATTGGATTACCGTTTTCAAATAAATTATATATCTTAAAAAAATTAGGTGTTGATTATTCTGATTATATTGTAGGAGTATCGCCAAGCATATTAACAGAGTGTTCGTTAGTTTGGGAACCGAACATAGGAGTACCGCATAATCAAATGCACGAAGTAGCAACTTCTTTTTTGCAAGCTAAATACATTAAAAGATCTGTTGGAATATTGAATGGTATTGATTATCAAGAATATTGTAAAATAAAAAAATTAATTCACAATTCGTCGGAAATAACAAATTTAACTATTAGCAAAAACAAAATCAAACAACAATTGGCCAAGCAATTATCAGGAAAATTTTCCAGTTGGAAAATAAATCCTGATTTACCTGTGATTCTATATATTGGCCGATTTTCCAAAGAAAAAGGGGTGGAAACTTTTGGACAAATTATTTCCGCCATCAATCAAAGAGCAATATTTTTTGCACTTGGCAAAGGATTTAATAAAGAAGTATTTAAATTAATAATGCAATACAGTAGACAAAAAAATAATATATTTATAACATTGAGTGCATTAGAGCAAGAACAATACGGAGATATGATGAGAGCTGCGGCAGACTTTACTTTTGTACCATCTCATGAAGAAGCATGTGGTTTAGTTGCTATGGAAGGATTTGCTAATGGTTCAATTTGTATTACATCAGGAGTTGGTGGTTTAAAAGATTTTATTAGCCAATTTGAATATAATAATAAATTTTCTAGCGGAAACGGATTTTTTTATCAAGATAATGACGAAAATTCTTTATTGCAAACTATAACCTTTGCTTTAGATTTGTGGCAAATTATACCATCAAATGAAAAAAGTATAATTCATAATAGAATTATACAAGAAAGTGAAAAATTTGATTGGTTAGCTGAAAATGGAGCAATACAAAAATATTTAGAATTATTTAAATATCTTTTAGCTTTCCAAGAACCTAAAGCATATTATACGCCACTTAGGTTACAAATATAATATATATTGATATCATTATTAAAAAAGGATCAACAATGATTTTGCCTATATTTTTAACAAATTTGAATAACTTGTTTATAGCAGAAAATAATTTAACCATCAATCAAGTTACTAAAAATGCTATATGTAACTTTTTATTGGAATATAAAGATTCCAAAGAAACATTAAAATCTTACATTAAAGAACTAGAAAGATTGATTCTATGGTGTGATAATATAGCGGAAATAGACATTTTAAATTTAACCAGAGGACATATTGTTAAATATCAACAATTTTTAGAAAATCCAACTCCTAAACGATTGTGGTGTGGCAATAAAGTTCCTAAATTACTAAAAACAGGGGAAATCAATCAAGAATGGCGGCCTTTTTATAAAAATCTTGCTACAGTATCAATTAAAAAAACTCTAAAAATTATTGATTCTTTTTTCAATTACTTAGTTCAAATTAAATGCTTACCAGGTAACCCATTAGCAATTAATAGGCGCCGTAATAAACACAATACTACCAGTAAAATTGTAGATCGTTATCTAGAATTAGATGAAATTAATTTTGTATTAGAAGCTTTATCTAAATATTCTAACGAACACCAAGAAAAATTTTTAACTGTTCGGGCAAAATATATAATATTATTATTATTTTATACTGGCATGAGAATTTCCGAAGCAGCCTTACATACTATGGGAAATTTTGTTCAACGGGAAGATAATTGGTTTTTAGCGGTAGTTGGTAAAGGCAAGAAATATCGAGAGATACCTGTACCAGACGAATTGTTAGATACTCTTAGTGATTTTAGACGAGGAACGGGGTTATCTTATTTGCCAGAATTTAAAGAGATCACCCCACTAATTCCTAATATCGATCTCAAAAACCACTTAACCACCAGGCGTATTGATCAAATTTTAAAATGGGCATTTAAAATAGGTGCTGACTATATTTCTATAGAACATCCGAGAAAAGCATCAAAATTAAATTTGGCCTCTGCTCACTGGTTACGACATAGCTATGTTACTTATTTGTTAAATTCAGGAGCATCATTAAAAGTAGCTCAAGAAAATGCTGGGCACAGTGATGTTGGAACTACTATGTTGTATCGGCATGTTAATCAAGTAGATAGACACAAAGCTACGAGAAATTTATCTTTGATTGCAAGTGAAAGCAAGAGATCTAGTGATTAAAAATTACTCTAATAAATCAACCCTAACTCTAAAGCCAAATGATAAACAGCCATCGCATAATTAACACTATGATTATACTTAGTAATAACACAAAAATTATTAAAACCTAACCAATATTCTTTTTTATTTCCTTCATTAATAAATTCCATTAAGGTTGCCTGTTTAGTTAAATCATTAAATTTATAAGCTGAACTCTCTATCCCTATATTTTTCAATTGTTGCAAGGAATGCTTTGGTTTAGGACTAGCTAGATCACGGTCTATATATTCAACATAATTATTGTTAGTTACAATTTTAGCTGCACGTGCTATCGGTTGTTTGCCCTGCCAACCATGCTTATAGAAATAATTTGCCACACTACCAATGGCATTTGGCATATTATTTAGATCTTTAGTGCCAATATTTTCAAAATCTATAGCATAAGCTCTATAACTACTTGATATAAACTGTGCAGGACTCATAGCCCCAGCATATGAACCCATGATATTTTTAGGATCTAATCTTTCCTCTTTAGTTAATAATAAAAAATGTTCTAACTCTTGCTTAAAAAATTTTTCTCTTGGAGGATAATCAAAAGACAAAGTAGCTAAAGATTCTATGACTGGAATATTACCAGATACTTTACCATAAAAACTTTCCACTCCTAAAATTGCAACGATCATTTCTTTCGGAACGCCAAATTGTTGTTCAGCTTTTAATAAAATATCTTTATAATTTATTAAAAAAGTTTTTCCTTGACTAATTCTACTATTAGATATCAATAATTTTTTATACTTACCCCAAGAAAGTTTTTCTGAAGGGTTAGATATTTTTTTCAGTACTTCTTGATTGGTATTATATTGTGTAAATAATAGCTCTAATTGTTCTTTATCAAAATTGTGCTTGTTCTGCATGTTGGTTATAAAATTTTGTACTTCTGGTCGGATAGCAAAATTATTTGCTATCAATCGCTCGGTGCCGGCATATGCTACATTTAGTAAAATATTTCCGATAATAAATAAGATAATAAAATTAGTTTTTTTCACTTTTTCACCAAAATACGATGCGACTGAATAGACATTAGCATACCACAGCTAACCATAATAATCACGAGCGATGTTCCGCCATAACTTACCAGCGGTAAAGGTACCCCAACTACTGGCAAAATACCGCATACCATACCAACATTAACAAAAACATAAACGAATAACACCATAGCAATACTTCCTGCTAATAGCCTATTAAAAGTATCTTGCGCTTTAGCTCCTATGTATAATCCACGAATTATAATAAAGCTGTACACTATAAATAATAGTGCAACACCAATCAAGCCAAATTCTTCGCCAAAAACTGCAAAAATAAAATCAGTAGTACGTTCTGGCAAATATTCCAAATGTGCCTGAGTTCCATTTAACCAACCTTTACCATAAATACCACCGGAACCGATTGCTATTTTTGATTGAATAATTTGATAACCTCGACCTAACGGATCGTTCTCTGGGTTAAACAACATTAAAATTCGATCTTTTTGATAATCTTTTAACATGATCCAAAATAATGGCATAGCAATAAAAGCAGAACTTAATAACCATACAACTTGCTTCCATCTGATACCAGAAAAAAATATTACTAAAAAACCACTGCTAGCAACTAATATCGCTGTACCTAAATCTGGTTGAAGTGCTATTAAAATAGAAGGCAACATAATATATCCACCAGCTATAAATAAATTTTTTAAAGATGGGGGCAAAACATGTTCATGAAAAGTTTTAGCAACCATCATCGGAACTGCTAATTTCATGATTTCAGCTGGTTGGAATCGTATTAAACCTAATTCTAACCATCTTTTTGCCCCCTTGCTGGTTATACCAACCCCAAATACTAAAATTAGTATTAACAAACCAATTAAATATAAAAACATAGTCCAACTTTGAAAAATTCTTGGCGGAATGTGAGCTACAACAATCATTAGCACCACTGATAATAACATACGAATTGCTTGTTTTTGTAATATTAGTATATCTGATTTTGCACTATAAAGTGCCAACATACTTATTGAAAACAACAAAATAATCCCAATTAACATCGGGATATCTATATGTAATTTATTAGCAAAGCTATGTTGTTTATAAGACGACATATGCATACTAACTTGTTGAGGTATTAATATAAATTTATATTCATTGTTTTTCATAATTTAATTAACGCCAACAGAATTTGAATTTAGTTTATTTAAATAAAAATTTATTAATTTGCCAGCTATCCTGTTACTGCCTTTCTCATTTTCCAAGAGAACAGCGATAGCAATTTTAGGATCTTCTACTGGAGCGAACGCCATAAACCAAGTGTGATCACGTAATTTTTTTTTTACTTTATGCTCTTCATATTTTTCATCAGGTTTTAAGCCAAAAATTTGTGCAGTACCAGTTTTACCGGCAATAGTAATATTATTATTTGATTGATGTATAAAATGTGCAGTACCTGTATCACTACTAATCACTTTTTGCATGGCCTTTATTATAACATCCCAGTTTTTTTCATTATTTATTTTAATTTGCTTATTTACTCCAATATTATAGATGTCCGGTAACTTTATTTCCCCATTTGATAACTTATATTTTTTAATTGTGCTTATCGGTAATTTTTCTCCGCGATTAGCAATAATCGATGCAACTTGTGCAATTTGAATAGGAGTTGCCAACGTATAGCCTTGCCCTAGCCCAGTTATTAAAGTTTCACCAGGAAACCAAGCTTGTTGTTTGGTTTTATATTTCCAAGCACGAGATGGTGCAATTCCAGAATTTTCTCCATCAATATTAATACCAACCTTCTCACCCAANNCTTAAAATTTCGTGCATTCTATCAATCCCTAATTTATCTGCAATATAATAAAAATAAGTACCACAACTTTGTGCTATAGCATTTTCTAAATCAATAAATCCATGGCCTTGTTTTTTCCAGCCGCGATATAATCTTTCATCATTTTTTAATTTATAATAACCAGGATCATAAAGTATAAAATTTGGAGTAACTATATGATGCTCTAGTGCTTGCAATGCCATTAATGGCTTAACAATCGAACCAGGCGGATATTGACCACTAATTGCTCTATTGAAAAGAGGATGATCGGGTGAATTTTGTAGTACTGAATAGGATTGCTGATCCATACCCCTAGCAAATAAATTAGCACTAAAGCTAGGGTTGCTAAATAATGTTAAGATTTCACCTGATCTTGGTTCAATGGCAACTACTGCCCCTTGGCTATTTTTTAATAATTCAGCTGCCATGTTTTGTAACCTAGCATCAATAGTTAAATATAAATCCCCACCAGAAACTGGTAAAGTTATATCTAACTCTCTAATTAAATGTCCGCGGGCATCAGTTTCTACTTTCTTACAACCAGACTTACCACGTAATATATTTTCAGCTGTTTTTTCTATACCAGTTTTACCGATTTGATGTATGCCACGATAATTATTCATTTCTAAGTTTTTTAAATCCTGCTCGCTAATTTGCCCAGTAAATCCAATGAAATGAGCAAAAGCATAATCAAATAAGTAATTTCTAGATAATCTAGCAACAATTTCCACATCATTAAATAAATGTTTATTAACCGAAAATTTAGCTACTTCTTCTTCAGATAATCTGGATTTTAACGGGATACTTTCCAAGCGATATTTAAATTTAAATAATTTACGAAAATTTTGAATCTCCTGATCAGACAAATTAAAAATTTGTTGTAATTTACTCAATGTTTCTGATAAATTGCTAACATTTGATGGGATTATTTCCAAACTATAAATTGGAGTATTTTCAGCAAGCAACACCCCATTTCTATCAAAAATCAACCCCCTAGGCGGATCGATGGGCACAGTACGAATTTGATTATTGTAAGATAATGTTAAGAATTTATCATGTTGAATAACTTGCAAATATATTAGACGAATTAATAATAACAAAAAGCAGCAACCAATAATAATTACCGCATTAACTACTCTATTAATATAAATACGGTATTCCAGTGCATGATCTTTTAAATTGGTCAAATTAAGCATTTGATTATTATAGGATAAATTGATCGCTCTTAAAACCATAGTTTACTATCGTGTTATTGCGTTTTGACTTTCAAGCGGTAAGCTCAGTCATTATGGCGCATACGGTACATGTCTAAGCGAAGTTGGTATAAAAGTTTTGCTGGCTTGTGGTTCATGCTCAAATGATCTATCTTTAATAGTATACTCAGTTCCCAAGCTTCTGCTACTTGCTAAAAGTGTCCATGAATTAGAAACATAGTCATATTGGGAGCTGTTTAATTGTTCCAATTTGTAAAGAATACTATTATGTTTCGGTGTTTTTTTCCGCTGCGACGATTCCTTGTTCGGCTGCGACGATTCATTATTCGGCTGCAAATACTCTTTGTTTTGTAATTGTTGCAATTTTCTATAATAAAGGCCGTTGGATCCTTGATACTTCATGTCTTTTAATAGATCTATAGCAGTTTGACCATTATTATCTCTAATGGTTAAATCGATATTTGGAAATGATAACAGAGCTTCAAATATACATAAACGACTATAATCAGCTATCTTTATAGCCATCAATAAAGCTGTATCTCCAGATGCTGTTTTTTCATTAACATCAACCATATCTATAGGCGCAGGAGATTGCAAAATAGCTCTAAACAGATCTGGATTTCCGTATTTTACAGCTTTGATTAATGATAGTTTTTTGCTGCCTGATTTTTGACAATCTGTAAATGCTATACATATCCTTGCTGCATTCGCAAATAAATTAATAATATTGGCATCTGGACGTATGGTTTTTTTTGGGCATGCTAAGTCATATAACTCTAAGGCATTATACTGTTTATTTTCGTATTGTTTCATTGGTATTGAACTGAGACTGATATCTATATAGGGTATGGATAACAGCATTTGCATTATTTCAGTATGTGGGCTTTGTGCAGCCAACATTAAGGCGGTATACCCGACATTTTGACAAGCATTTATATCGATATTGCCAACCAGCAAAAGAGTTGCTACTAATTCATGATAGCCATAATAAGCGGCTATCATTAGTGCGTTCTGTTTTGATTCATCTAGCGTATTAATATCTATTCCTTGTTGAATAAAAGTTTTGATTGCCTCGATATTATTCTTATAGGCAGCATCTATGAATTCACTTTGGAGAGTCTTCGTTATGATTTTGGGTTTTTTCGCAATACTACTTGTATATTTATCTTTCGAATCCCTGATTCTTTTAGCGGGTGGTGATATGTTGAGCGTCGATAGTTGAACAATACTATTTTGTTTTGTTGTTTCTACTTCTGGTTTAATCGAGCATATGGTTTCTGCCACGTCTGGCGACCTGACCTCTAGTGATTCGGCTTTAATTATAGTAAGTATTTCGTTTGGCTTTAATGGGTATTCTAAATAAAATAACTCTGGTATATAACCGTCATTTGCTGGTTCGGTTGTCACCCAACTTTCAGGATCTTGATGATTTTGAGCATCTATAAAATATACTTGATTATTAGCATCCACATAAAAATTTGCTATATGCCCTAAGATAAAATTACCGCCGATTTGTTTCGGAGGATGCGTATAAAGCATCAAACCAAAAGATCTATTATATTTATCTTTTGGTAAGCTTTGTAAAATTTCAATAAAATCTTCCCTGCAAGCTTTTTTAAACCTGATTTTTTCTAGAATAATTTTATTTTCTTCTGTTAAATCAATATATTCTTCTGGACAATCAATATTATAAAAATCTTTGCCATAATCCTGTTGCTTAGATTCATTATTTTGCATTTCCAGCAGATCCTTCACAAAAATAGATGTGGTTACAATTCTACCATTTCTAACTTCTGGATTAAATTCCCCTGTAAGAGGTTGCTTAGATACTGGTGATGTATTTTGTTTTCCATCTCTTAAAATTTCCATAACTCTAAGAGCAACTCTAACGCAATTATTAGTTCCATTGTTAGCATTAACGTATTTTACAAGTTCTTTAATTAGCAATGTTACATCTTTTCTATTTAAGTTCTTATTGAATAATAGTGGAATGTTACTTTCTTCTCTCATATATTTAGTCCTATTGGATATCAATTGATTTATGATTTTGGGGATAGGCAAAGTTTTTAATGATATATAGCTATAATAAAGCTCATAGTTAACTTTTATTTTACTAAGTTGAAAAACTGTTGTGTAATTATAATTATTTTTTTATATTGTCTTAACCTTATAATATTAGTCTTAAGCATCGGCAGTTATGATTATTAATTATCTAGCATTGAGACTAAAGAATCAGAGGCTTTAGCCAAACTACCGTTACTCATAAACAACAAATAATCACCAGCTTGTAGCTGATTATTTAAAGTACGAATTAAATCATCAAGATTACTACAAATTTTACCTGGCTTATGCAACTGCTTAAAAAACCCTGCAATATCCCAAGTAATTTTATTAAGCTCAGCATACAAATATAGTTGATCTACATATTTAACGGCAGTTATTAAATCTTTATTATTAACCCCCATTTTTAAAGTATTAGATCCTAAATCAACTACCGCTATAATTTTATGTGGTTTACTATTATGTTGGCCATGTTGATTTTTTTGTATAATAGCAGCTAATGCATTAACAGTAACTTTAATCGCAGTTGGGTGATGAGCAAAATCATCATAAATATTAATACCACGATAGCAACCTTTATACTCTAATCTTCTAACCACCCCTTTAAATTGTTGCATGGCATTAACAACTATTTCTTCAGTTAATCCAATATTTATAGCAGCTATGCAAGCTGCCAAAGCATTACTAATGTTATGATCACCGCTTAATGGTAATTTATTATACAAATTTTTTATTAAATTATTATAAATATTGTTTTTTACATTAACCTTAAGAGAAAATTCTTGTAATTTACTCCAAGATCCCATATTTAACAATTTTTCAATATTATTATCTTGTTGATTGAAAATTATAACCCCTGAACTTGGAATTAAACGCAACAAATAATGAAATTGTAATATAATTGACTGTAAATCTGGAAAAATATCTGCATGATCAAACTCTATATTATTAATAATTAAAGTTTTGGGACGATAATGAATAAATTTTGATCTTTTATCAAAAAAAGCACAATCATATTCATCGCCTTCTATAACAAAAAAATTACCATCACCAAGGTTAGCGGAACATATAAAATTTTTTGCAACTCCACCAATTAAGTAACCTGGATTTAATCCAGCATACTGTAAAATCCAAGCTAGCATACTAGTGGTGGTAGTTTTACCATGAGTACCACTTACAACTAAAACATGTTGTTGTTTTAAAATAAATTTAGCTAAAAATTCAGGTCCAGACATAAAAGGTAAACCATTATCTAAAATATGCTCGATAATCGGCATGCCGCGACGCATTACATTACCAATAATTATTAAATCTGGTTGGACAGGTAAACTAGCTATATCGTAACTTTCTGTAAAATCTATTTGAGCATTAGCTAGCTGAGTACTCATAGGTGGATAGATATTTTGATCTTGACCAGTGACTTTAAAACCTAATTGTTTAGCTAATAATGCAAGGCTTGCCATAAAAGTACCTGCAATCCCTAATAAATGAACATGCATAAATAAATCCTGGTTTACATTAAATAATGCGACAATATGCCACTCAAATTATGTTGTATAATCATATAAATTAGAGCGAAAATTCCTGATCTTAAATAATTAATATCAAATCCATTAGAAAATATAAAAATATATAATACAAATTCCCAATACATTAAAGGGATAAATAATATTAAAGCCGCCAATACAGAATACTTCAATGTATAGATGCTACACATTAACAGCAATCTAAGAATAATATCAACAGCGAGTAAACTAGTTAAAATTTGCACTAACCTATTTTGTTTTTTATAAAATATTAAGACACTGTAGATAATAGACCAAAGAACAAATATGATAGCTAATAAAATAACCGTGGATTGCAAGAAAGATAGTGGCACAAGATTTAAATGTTTCTTATCAACTATATTAAATATTTTAATACCAATGACATTAGCTGCATAATTAATAATTAAATCTATGAAAAGAAGTATTATTAATAACAACTTTGAATATAAAATATCTTCTGGCTTGATTTTTAATAAAAATAACTTTATAAAGCTTTTTATTAATTTATACAGTTGATATATTAGGTTATACATTACTAAGGATCTGTTTTATCATGAAAAATATTAATGCCATATATGCTCAATCTGGTGGCGTAACTGCCGTTATTAACTCTACCGCTTGTGGAGTTATAGAAACAATACACAAGATTAATAAACAATCCAAGTCTATCGGTCAAATATACGCCGGTCTTAATGGTATTATAGGCATTTTACAAGAAGAATTAATAGATTTATCATTAGAACCATCATCAAACATCGCTAAATTACGGTATACTCCAGCTGGTGCATTTGGCTCTTGTCGTTATAAATTAAAAAATTTTGAAGAAAATATTCATGAATATCAACGTTTAATTCAAGTATTTAAAGCACATAACATTGGTTATTTTTTTTATAATGGTGGCGGAGATTCTCAGGATACTGCATATAAAATTTCTCAAATAGGCAAAAAGTTAGATTACCCAGTTACTTGTATTGGGATACCCAAAACGATAGATAACGATTTAGCTTTTACTGATAACTGCCCAGGATTTGGTTCTGTTGCAAAATATGTGGCAATTTCTACCTTAGAAGCAAGTTTAGATGTAGCTTCTATGGCAAAAAACTCTACTAAAGTTTTTATTTTAGAAGTGATGGGAAGACATGCTGGATGGATCGCAGCAGCTAGTGGAATAATAGCCAACGATGGCTCGAAAGCACCTCATATCATTTTATTCCCAGAAATTCCATTCGATCACACAAAATTTTGCAATAAAGTTGATCATTGCGTCAACCAATTTGGCTACTGTGTAATCGTCGCCTCAGAAGGTATCAAAAGTAGCAATGGTCAATCAATCAATAGCTTTATCGATATAAAATCTGCCGATCAATTCGGACATGTACAACTAGGGGGAGTCGCTCCCCTATTAGCAAATATTATTCAAGAACAGTTAAAATTTAAAACTCATTGGGCAGTAGCTGATTATTTACAAAGATCAGCACGCCATATTGCATCAAAGATAGATGTTGAACAAGCGTATGCACTAGGAAAAGCAGCCGTTGAGATGGCAATAGCTGGTAAAAATGGGGTTATGCCAATTATTGTACGAACTAATAACAACCCTTATACCTGGGAAATACAAGTGGCTAATTTAAGCGAAATTGCTAATATAGAAAAACAATTACCTAAAGATTTTATTAGTAACGATGGTTTTGGGATCACGAATAAATGCCGAGAATATATCCTGCCTTTAATCGCAGGGGAAGATTATCCACCATATCATAACGGCATACCCCAGTATGTTTATTTAGAAAAACACATGGTAAATAAAAAATTACCAGAATTTGTTATTTAATGGGGTATTAAAATATGCAGCATATAAAAAATTGGTGGCAAGCTATTCGCTTCCATTTTACTTTTCCAACTTTTTTACCAGTATTATTAGGTACTGAATATGCTCTGTTAGAAACAGAACAATGTAATATATTATCTTTTTTTGCGGTACTATTCGCCACCATTTGCCATCATATTGGACTAAATTTAGCTGACGACTACTATGATTATTGTCATGGAACTGATCTTTTTAAAGAGACTGGAAAAAATATCTATGCTGGCGGTAGTGGGGTATTACTTTCTGGGAAGATTAAACCATCTATAATCAAAATGGTGGCGATATTTTGCTACTGTATTACTGCTATAATTGGTTTGTTACTAAGTTATATACACGGCTATTTAGTTTTAGCATTAGGAATTTTTGGAATATTTTGTTCTTTTTATTATACTGCCCCGCCATTAAAATTTGCTTATCGTGGATTTGGAGAGCTGGCAATTTGGCTTAATTTTGGCCCAATATTAGTTTTGGGATCTTATTATGTGCAAACCCATACTGTCTCTATTGGTGCTATTTTATTAAGCATATTAATGGGAACATCAATTTTTTGTTTAATTATTGCTAACGAAATCCCAGATCAAGCAACTGATAAGGCAGCTGCTAAAAATACATTAATTGTGCTTTTTGGCAAAAAATTTGGTATTTTAGCTATAATTTTTAGCATAATGCTAATTTTTAGTATTTTATTAATCGCAATAATAATAGATATTTTTCCACCAATTTTAATAACTAGTTTTTTATCTATACCGATTGCCTATTATGGCATAAAAACTTTAACCAACACTATGAATACTAATAATATTCATGGCAATGAATTTATTGTAGGATTTTGTAATATTTTAGGAATAATATTAATTTGCTCTTTTGGATTTATATTATTTAAATCTAATCATTTAATGCTGACTAGTGTTATGTTAGCTACTGTTGTGCTTTTTTATATACCAATCGCACTATTTACGCCAAAATCTGTTGCTTAAATAAAATATTGATCTTGAGTTACCACCAGATTTTATTATGGATCTAGTGGTAACTTCTTAATCATTTTTATTTACTAAACTTTGGCTTTAGCCCTTGGTTTAGCTTTTATTTTTGAACTTACAACAGCTTTTTTTGCTGCTTTTTTGCTGCTAGTTACTTGCTTTTTAGCAACAACTTTTTTGGTGATTTTTTTAACAACACTACGTTTAACGCTGGGCTTTTTAGAGCTAGATTTTTTTGATTTAGCAGCCACCGGTTTTTTGGTCGTTTTTTTTGTGCTCATTTAAGTATCCTTTGTAATTAAAAAAAATAAAAAAGATAGTTTATATTAAAAGTTACTCACATTAAAGAAAATTATTAATACTCTTCTTTAAATCCAAGCGTCACTAATATACATGGTCCACCGTTAATAACATTAATGGCATTATTTTCACATGTTAATACTGATTTTATATTATCAGAGCCAGGTTGCATCCATATATTTTTAATACCTTGCATAATTGCCTGTTCAACTACTTTTTCTGTTATCGAGGGATTAGTGATAATGGAAATACTTTTAACCGTAACAGGCAAAGTATCCAATGTCTTAATACAAGTTAATCCCTCTATAGTAGATTCATGAGGATTGATTGGATAAACTATTTTGTTATGCTGTAAATAACATCTAACAACTTTATTACCGTATTTGTTTCTGTCGATAGAAGCACCAACCACACCAAAAGCTGGTGATTCAAAAAATTTTTGAATTTTATTTTCTAAGTTATCAAATAGATTATTATTTATCATAATTAATCTTAGTTTTAATCTCTATAAACATTTAATGATAACTAAAATCGTCTATTTTGCTATACCTTCTATAGTATTTTCCTCAGTTGATGGATTTTCTGCGTGCAAACCCTCTGAATTAGCACAAGCTTTAATGCTAAGTTTTAATCTGCCCTGCTTGTCTATTTCTAATACCTTAACCTGCACTTCTTGTCCTTCGGTTAATTCATCAGCAACGTTAGAAACACGACGATTGGCAATTTGTGATATATGTACCAAACCATCTTGATTAGGTAAAACATTCACAAAAGCACCAAATTCCACTATTTTAACTACTTTACCAGTGTATATTTTACCAACAGTAACTTCGCAAGTTAATGCTTCTATTTTTTCTTTGATTTTTTGACCAGTTTGGTGATCTGGGGCTACAATTTGAACAGTACCGTCTTCTTGAATATCTATATTAGTAGAATTTGGATCATCTATTAATGATCTAATTGTAGAGCCACCTTTACCTATTACATCCCTAATTTTTTCAGGGTTAATAGACATCTTCATAATTACAGGAGCATATTGAGATATGCTCTTAGGGTTGTTAATACTTTTTTGCATAATAGCTAAAATATGTATCCTACCATCCCTAGCTTGCTCTAGAGCAGCCGACAATATCTCTTCGGTGATGCCATTAGTTTTAATATCCATTTGTAAAGCAGTGACACCTTTAGTAGTTCCAACAACTTTAAAATCCATATCTCCTAAATGATCTTCGTCGCCTAAAATATCGCTAATTACTGCAAATTTCTCTTTTTCTTTAATAAGACCCATAGCAATACCGGCGACTGCAGATTTAATTGGTACTCCTGCATCCATTAAAGCTAAACTAGAGCCACAAACCGTTGCCATAGAGCTCGAACCATTAGATTCCGTAATTTCTGAAACTAACCTTATAACATAAGAAAATTCTTCCATCGAAGGAAGAACAGCTTGAACTCCCCTTTTAGCTAATTTACCATGCCCAATCTCACGACGTTTGGGACTACCCACTTGACCAATTTCCCCGACACAAAAAGGTGGAAAATTATAATGTAACATAAAGGTATCTTTATTTTCGCCTATCAAACCATCTATTGTTTGTGCGTCTTTATTGGTCCCTAAAGTAACTACAACTATGGCCTGGGTTTCACCTCTAGTAAATAACGCCGATCCATGAGTCCTTGCTAACAACCCGGTTTGGATAGTAATTGGGCGAATGGTTTTTAAATCTCTACCATCTATTCTTATACCATTATTTAATATATTACCACGAACTAAGTCTCTTTCTAGTTGTTCAACAATTTTCGAGATTTCTTTGGCAACTATTGGTTTTTGATCTAGTTCTGTGATTGATATTAAATTTTGTTCATTGATCTCTTTACGTAAACTTTTTAATGCTTTTTGACGAACTAATTTATCTTTAATACTGTAAGCTGCTTCAATTTTAGCAAAAAAATCTTGTTTTATTTGTTGCTTTAACGCAACATTGTCTTCGCTAGCTTGCCAGTTCAATGCTGGCTTATTAACGGACATAGCAAAATCTTCTATTAATTTTATAACATTTTGCATTTGTTTATGCCCAAACATAACGCCACCAAGCATAACATCCTCTGATAATTCCTTGGCTCCAGATTCCACCATTAATACAGAAGATTTATTACCGGCTACCACTAAATCTAGCTGAGAAGTTTTTAAATCAGCGATATCCGGATTTATGACATAACAACCATCTTTATAGCCAACTTTAGCCGCACCCATTGGACCATTAAAAGGAACTCCAGAAATAGCAACAGCGGCCGAAGCACCTATTAAAGCTAAGATATCTGGATCACATTCTGGATTAAATGATTGAACTGTTGCAATAATTTGCACTTCATTAAAAAATCCTTCTGGGAATAACGGTCTTAATGATCTATCTATAAGGCGGGAAATTAGAATTTCTCGTTCTGATGGGCGACCTTCTCTTTTTATGAATCCGCCAGGGATCTTACCATTAGCATACATTCTTTCTTGGTAATCTACCCTTAATGGAAAAAAATCTTGCCCTTCAGCAGCTTCTGAAGATACAACTACTGTTACCAAAACTGTAGTACCAGCTAAATCCACCATGACCGCAGCTGTTGCCTGCTTAGCTATCATGCCTGTTTCTAAAATTAAATCATGTTTCCCAAATTTTATAGATTTTTTAATTAACACTGTTATCCCTTTTTATACTTTCATCAAACATTTATTACTTACTAAAATATTCTTTATAAAAAAATAGCATTTTATTTTCTTAAGCCAAGCTCTTGAATTAACTTAACATAGGAAGCATAGTTGGTAGTTTTTAAGTAACTTAATAATTTTCTTCTGTTATTAACTGCTTTTATTAAACCACGCCTAGAATGCAAATCATTTTTATGCACCCGTAAATGTTCTGCTAAATAAGCAATCTTAGCTGAAAACAAAGCAACCTGCACTTCTGGGGATCCAGTATCTTGTGGGGTACGTTGAAATTTTTCTACAGCATTAAATTTTTCTTTTGCGTTCAATACCATTTTTATACCTCATATTTTAATAATTGTACTCATACTTATTATATTTGATTTAACTTAAATTATGTAAGTTAAATAATTTTAATTAATTTTATCAATTTAACTGAAATTCAGTTACGGAGTGTAACATAGTTTAAATCTATTGTTAATTTTCTATTGAAAATCTTTCAAAATTTCACCTATATGATCATAAGCTTGCAATAATTCTTGCTTACTAATTGAGTATGGTGGTAATAAATATATGGTATTGCCAAGTGGTCTTAATAACAAATTGTTTTGCAAAAATTTTGATTTTAAAGTTTTATTAAAATCAAACAAATTACTATTATAATTTATTTCAAAAGCCGCAATAGTACCTAAAATTCTTGCATTTTGAATATTATTGCAGTTATTTTTTAAATAATTTATTCCAGTTATATGGGATTGATTAATATCACTTATAGCTATTTGAGTTGATGATAATTTAAGTAAATTAAATGATGCAATACCGGCAGCACAAGCCAATGGATTGGCGGTATAAGAATGCCCATGGGCAAAAGCGGTACTAAAAGTATCACCTAAGAATGCTTGATAAATTTCATTGGTAGCAATAGTCAAAGCTAATGGTAAAAATCCACCGGTAATACCTTTTGATAAACAAATTAGATCTGGTGCTGCATTAATTTGATCTAACGCAAAACAACTACCAGTTCGCCCAAATCCTGTCATTACTTCATCAAAAATAACTAAAATATGGTGAGATCTAACCATGGTTATAATTTTTTCAATAAAGCTTGATCTACACATGCGCATGCCATTTGCACCTTGTACTAAAGGTTCTAATATTATACCGGCAATTTGATTTTTATAGTTTTGCAAATATCCATCTAGGATTTCTATTGATTGTTGTTCTTTTATAAAAACATCAGCATCATTTTCATAAGTAGCAGGAAAAGGTATATGCAGTGATTTGAATAATAATTTTTTAAAATGTTCTTGAAACCCTGCTGATCCAACGCTCATCGCTCCAAAAGTATCACCATGAAAAGCACCACTAAAACTTAAAAAAATATTTCTATGTTGCTCTCCTAAATTCAACCAATATTGATAAACCATTTTAAGTGCCACTTCTACACTAGTAGAGCCATTATCAGAAAAAAAACATTTAGCTAAATTTGTTGGCAATTCCTTAAGTATTAATTCACACAGATTAACTGCAGGCTCATGGGTAAATCCCGCAAAAATTACATGCTCTAAGGTTAACGCTTGTTTATATATTGCTTTTGCAATTATTGGATTAGCATGTCCGTGCAAATTAACCCACCAACTAGAAATTAAATCTAAATATGGACGATCGTTATAATCATACACATAAGATTTATTTGCTTTTTTTATAGCAATCGGTAAATCAGAAGTTTTTTCTTGAGTAAATGGGTGCCATATAATTTTTTTATCGCGTTCAATTATATTCATTTATGCCCTTTAAAATTTGTTGCAGATTATAAGTTAATGGTATATTTAATAATGATTCAGTATTGATAGAATTAAGAATAGGTATTTGTGCTAAAACTTTAGTCTTACTATAGAATTCAATGGCATCACAATTATCTTGATCAATCTCTCCTACTAGAATAACTCCTAAAATATTAATATGACGAAAACATAAGGCTTCTAGACTTAACAAAGTATGATTTATAGTTCCGATAGTCGATCTAGCAACTAATATAACAGGGACTGATAGTTGTTTGATAAGATCGATCATTAATTGATCTTTATTAATCGGAACTAACAAGCCACCTGCCCCTTCGATGATTAAATTTTCAACCTTTGGCAACTTAATTATAGATAAATCAATAATTGTATTGTTTAGTTTAGCTGCCAAATGTGGTGATACTGCTTGTTGGTACGAATAAATTTCTTTATAAACAATAATATCCTTTGCTAATAACAAAACTTGCTGAGTATCACTAATTTCTAGCGTGCCGGTTTGGATTGGTTTAAAATAGCCATATCCTGTATGCAAACATATCCAGCTGGCAACTAATGTTTTGCCAATATTGGTGTCTGTTCCAGTTATAAAAATTTGCATTATTTACTACATAAGCTGTTAATTTTATGTTTTACCTACAATAGCGGTTCTGTAAACTAATTTCAACCACTAAGTTCTTGCTAAAATAGCAAAAAAAACTCTATAAGTTACAGTAAATGATTTATTATTAATTTTAATAATATTTTTTAATTCTGCCAAAGATGTCGCATGTTCAGCTGTTGACGCTCCTAATTTTTTTAAATATTTGATAAAATCTAAAGAATTATTAAAAGTTATTGGATATTCTTTAGTTTCAAAAAAATATTTTTTAGGATATAAAGATAATAAAAAATTTTCCAATGTATTATTGTCTGGATATTGATAAATGGGAAAAGATGTATCTAAATTTTTAAATTGGCGAGTCCATTCATGAAAAGTACCAATTAACACACAAGAAAAAGCAAAAATATTCGATTTATTATATAGTTTTTGTAGCATATAATATAAATTGGTTGACCATTGCAAAGCAAGATTTGCGGTAATTAGATCATACGATCCAAAATCTATACTTTCCATATCACCTAAAATTAAGTTTGGTTTAGCAAAACTTATTTTTTTTTTAGCACAAAGCAGCATATTAGAAGATATATCATTAAGATCATAATCCCCTGATGGATATATTTTAACTAACAATTCTGGAACGTAACCAGTACCAGTACCTAAATCTAATATTGTAGTTATGCTTCTTTTATGAAAATATTTTACTAATTTATCCACCAAATTAACTGCACAAGCTTTTTGCACGGTTGCAACCGAATCATATGATTCAGCTGCTTCATTGAAATTTAATTGTATTTTTTCTTTAATTAATTCCATATGCAAAACTCTTTATTTTTCTATAAATTAATTCTGAGCATTGATAACCAAGACCATGTTGTCCTATATTTAACATGTCAATTACTGCGTTACTTAATTTACTAAAATTATCTAAAATTAATTCCGGTGGTACAATTACATCATCTTGAGCAGCAATAATTAATAAAGGTATATCAGGATCTAATGTACAATTTAATGATAATAAATTCAAATCTTGCATTAACAAATTTCGATTTAAAAAATTATATTTGTTATGTTGGTTAAAATTAACATGTAAACTTGCTCTTTGATAAAATCTTTTTAATGCACTGATGGGGTCATGGTTAAATTGTTGCTTTAATAATATTAATTCTAATTTACGTTTTTTATGCAGCTGTGAATCGTTGCCTAAAAAATTAATAAAACTTTGCAGACCAATTAATGCTTTAAATTTTATATTTAAAGACAATAATTTAATTAAACCAAGAGAATGACCAACCCCAATAAACTGAGTATTTTTTTCTTGTTGAATATGTTCTAGTAAATTTGAATTTGAATTGCCGAAATAGCCTAAGTCTAAATATATAGTATTGATATTTTCTAAAGAAAAATAATTTTTTATATTATTCCAAAATTGAATATCCGTAGCCCAACCATGACAAAAAATAAAGCATTGCTTCATAATGTTTTAAATACATCAATAAGCTGCTGAATATCTTGATTGGTATGATGCACGTTAAGTGCAAGTCGTAATCTGGCACTACCTATTGGCACTGTTGGCGGTCTAACACAAGAAACTATAATTCCTTGTTTAAATAAATATTCTTTGATTTTAATCGCTAAATATTCTTGAGATACTATAATTGGTATAATATGAGACTGAGATAAGCCAATATCAAATCCTAAACTTTTTAAATTTTTTCTTAGCTTGCTTGAGTTAAGAAATAGTTTTTTTCTTTGTTTATTCATAGTTCGTACCATACTCCAAGCTTTAAATGCCGCTCCAACCACCATGGGAGACAATGCAGTAGAATATATAAAACCTGCGGCTTTGTTAATCAAATAATTTTTTATATTGATAGAAGTTGCAATATAACCACCAGAACATCCTAGTGCTTTACTAAATGTACCCATAATAAGGTGCGGAACATTATGAAAATCAAGCTTGGCTGCCAATCCATATCCAGAACAACCTACAACTCCTGTTGCATGAGCTTCGTCAAGATAAACAAAAGCACCGTAAGTTTTGGCCAAATTTAATAAATCATCAATCAACAATAAATCCCCATCCATGCCAAAAACAGTTTCCGCAACAATAAATTTTGGTTGATCAACAGAACTAAATTTACACAAAAGAGAAGATAAATGCTGCATATCATTATGTCGATACCTAATTAATTCAGCTTTACTTAAAAATACAGCCTGATATAAGCTGGCATGATTAAGTTTATCAAAAAAAACCAATGGGGTTTTTCCGAGCACCTTGGAATCTAATAGACTTGATAAAACAGTGATATTTGCCTGAAATCCAGAATTAAAAATAAGTGCCGACTCGGTGCCTTTATTTAAAGATATCCTCGATTCTAATTCTGCAAAAATTTTTTTATTACCAGAAAGCAATCTAGAACCTGTCGCTCCAACCCCATACTGTTTAGCGGCTTTATACGCCGCCACAAGCAAATCTGGATGTTTACTTAATGCTAAATAGTCATTCGTCGAAAAATCTAAATTGTTGGTTAATAACTGTGAGTCTATATTAGCAAGTTGACGATATTTTCCAGAGGCTTGCAACTCTTTATAATACTTATAATATAATTTATCAGGCATACATATATCCAATTCGTGCCTTATATACTTAATATCAACCATAGAATATAATATGTTTAATTTTTATTAACAACAGTTATAACTTATATAAATTTAATTAGAGGCTATAAGCATGATACCATCATGGTCTTTTGATAAAGGATTAAAAACTTTTAACTTACCATTTGCTGAATTAATTTACTTAGCTCAAAAAACTCATAGAAAGCAATTTAATCCCAATGAAATTCAAATTAGCACTTTATTAAGTATTAAAACAGGGCGATGTGCAGAAAATTGTGGTTATTGTCCACAATCAGCTCATCATAAAACCGGTATAGAAAAATCTCCATTAATGCAAATTGACGAAGTTGTAGCAGCTGCTAAAAGAGCAAAAGATGCTGGCAGCACTAGGTTTTGCATGGGAGCCGCATGGCGTGGTCCTAAAAATACAGATTTGCAACTAGTGTGTGATATGATAAAAGAAGTAAAAAAATTAAATTTAGAAACTTGTGTTACTTTAGGATTGCTTAAAGATGAACAAGCTGAAATATTAAAAAATGCTGGTCTAGATTTTTACAACCATAATATAGATACTTCGAAAGAATATTATAATAATGTTATAACCACTAGAACTTTTGAAGATCGTCTTGATACTTTAAACAAAGTAAGAACAGCAGGCATTAAGGTTTGTTGTGGTGGTATCCTTGGTATGGGAGAAACTAATGAAGATCGTATTAAAATGCTAGTAACTCTCGCCAATCTTAAAGAACCGCCAGAATCTGTTCCTATCAATAAATTGATTAAAATCCCCGGCACTCCATTAGCAAATGTCGATGATGTAGATCCTTTTGATTTTATTCGTACTATTGCATTAGCTAGAATTATGATGCCTAAAGCATATATCAGATTATCAGCAGGTAGAGAACAAATGTCAGATGAACTGCAATCTCTGTGTTTTATAGTCGGTGCCAATTCTATTTTTTATGGAGAAAAACTTTTAACCGCATCTAACCCTCTTCCTGAAAAAGATGAGGCGTTATTTAAAAAATTAGGGCTTAAAAAATTATCAGTCACGATAAAAGAGGCAAGTCCAGCTTAGCAATTAATCAGTATTAGGTTTGCGTTTTTTATTACTTTTTTTAGCGACCTTTTTTGTTGGTTGTTTACTAGCTGCTGTATGTTTATAAAGTATACCGCTTTTATTCGGTCCCCAGCATGCCTTGGGCTTATCCGATGATTGGTTGGCAGCTATTATCAATGTATTCAACTTTTGTTTGGAATTTTCCAACTCTCGTTTAAGCACCAACAAGCCGTTTAATAAATTGGTAAAACCGTTGTCAATATTTTTGATATGTGCTTGCATGCTTTCTATTATATTGACATTATTGCCAGATAATTGGCCCATAGTTGCTTGCTTTAAAATATTAAATTCTTTTATAGCATTTTCCGTATAATCAAAAGAATTATTTAATATAGGAAGCAATTGTTGAGCAATTTTATTAGTATGTGGATTATTAAATAACTCATTAAAAAATCCAATATTTTGTTTCATTATTCTGTTTTGGTTGATTAAAAATATATTTATTTTATTAAATAATTCAACATTCACCATATTGCTATGTTTAAGCAATTGTTCTTGATATTCATAAGACTGTGTTTGCAGATCTTTCATATATTCAATATTTTTTCTATCTATGATCGGATGAAACACACCAGAATTTAAAATAATTTCACTAACTTTAATAATTTCATTTAAAGCTTTTTGCAATTGCAAATTAGCTGCATGTGTTTGTAACATAACATCCACCTCTTTATTATTATTGTTTTATTGTAGACTGCATAACTCTAAGAGTAGTTCAAACAAACCTAAGTTATTTGTTAATTTTTTATGATTATACACCTAAATACTATTAACCAAAATATATTAGTTGGTTAACTAATAATTTAAAATATGCTAGTCGCTCCATATTTTATCGACCATCTTGTTATTAAATCCATTTTACTTCAAAATAGTCCTTGTTAAATTAAAGTTAATTCGGGGAAATATCTAATAAATTGTGATAAGTATAATCCATTCATTGTTATTCAACTGTATCTATATTTTTTTTTGGTGCAAATCACCATCTGCCAAACGCACCAAAGCTAGGCAATCTTTTTCGCATCATAAAAACCATTGGTTATTAACCTTTATCTATGGTTTATTAGGGGGAATACTAATAACAACTTTAGTAATAATCGTTTTTAATTGTTTACCAAAATCGCATACATTTTTTCATGCCAATAAAAATCTTCATAATTCAACGAAAGAAATAAAAACCAAGGCTAAACCAACAAATACTAATATTCGTACTGCTAATAATTATGATTTTTATAATTTGCTAACCAATGGGCAAGTATCTGACATCAAAGATAGCAACAAATTAAGTATTAATAATAAAATTAATACTAGTAAACATCAATGCTTATTGCATCTTGGGTCTTTTAAAACATTAGACGAAGCCGATGGGTTAAAAGCTAAATTGGTATTGCAAGGATTCGAAGCTAACTTGGAAAAGATATACTCTTCCAACAAAAAAGAGGTTACTTACCAAATTATTCTAGGCCCATTTTCTTCTCAATCGATAGCCGAGATCAAAAAACAACAATTAGATTTAGCTGGATTTAAAAATATATCCATTTTAAAAAAATAAATTATAAGTATATAGCGAGTTATAAAATATGAACAAAAATTTTAATCAATTACACGGCACAACTGTAATTAGTGTTAGAAAAAATAATAAAGTAGTAATAGGTGCTGATGGACAAATAACTTTTGCACAATCTATGATATTAAAAAGCAATGCGAAAAAAGTTCGCCGGTTATTTAAAGATCAAGTAATCGCTGGTTTTGCTGGGGGGACAGCAGATGCTTTTACTTTATTTGAAAAATTTGAATCAAAATTAGAATCTTATGCTGGAAATTTAACCAGAGCGGCTGTTGAGCTAGCTAAAGATTGGCGAACAGACAGAATATTACGGCATTTAGAAGCTATGCTATGTGTCGCTAATGCCCAAACTTCTTTAATTATTACTGGTAACGGTGATGTTATAGAACCTGAAGATGGCCTTATGGCTATCGGTTCTGGTGGACCATATGCAAAAGCTGCAGCTACTGCCTTATTAGAAAATACTAAACTAGATGCAAAAAAAATTGTAGAAAAATCTTTAGATATAGCATCCAATATTTGTATATATACTAATAATCATCGTACTATAGAGGTAATTGAATGGAACACTTAACACCGAAACAAATTCAACTTGAATTGAATAAATATATAATTGGACAAGAAAAAGCTAAAAGAGCTGTAGCTATTGCATTACGTAATCGTTATCGTCGTTTAAAAATACCCCAACCCCTATGCAACGAAATTACTCCAAAAAACATTTTAATGATTGGCCCAACTGGAGTTGGTAAAACTGAAATTGCTAAACGTTTAGCAAAATTAGCTAATGCACCATTTCTAAAAGTAGAAGCTACTAAATTTACAGAAATAGGATATGTTGGACGCGATGTAGAATCGATTATTCGCGATCTAATAGATATAGCAGTTAAGAATATTAGGAACGAAGCATTTACTATAGTTAAAGATCAGTCCAATGAAGTTGCAACCAATCGTATCTTAGATATATTATTACCGCCTAATGAAAATACCAATAATATAGATAACGAAGATTATACCATTACTAGAAAATCATTTGCAGATCAATTAAAACTAGGTGAATTTGATAATCAAGAAATAGAAATAGAGATTTCTCAAAATTCTGTAGGAATAGAAATTATGGCCCCACCTGGCATGGAAGACATGACTAATCAGTTACAAAATATGTTCCAAAACTTATCTATAGAAAAAAAACGACTCAAAAAAATGAAAGTTAAAGATGCTTTTAAACTTATAAGCGAAGAAGAATCATCAAAATTAATTAATGATGATGATCTAAAAGCGCAAGCCATAGAGCGAGTAGAACAATCTGGAATAGTCTTTATAGATGAGATAGATAAAGTAGCCCAAAGATCAGAAAGAAATCAAAATAGCGATATCTCTAGAGAAGGGGTTCAGCGTGATTTATTGCCGTTAATTGAAGGATCTACTGTATCTACCAGGTATGGCATGATTAAAACTGATCATATACTATTTATTACCTCTGGTGCATTTCACTTTTCCAAACCATCTGATCTTATACCAGAGTTGCAAGGAAGATTACCGATCCGGGTAGAATTAGATCCTTTAACTACAGATGATTTTATGAAAATTTTAATTGAACCAAATGCTAGTTTAACTGAACAATATTGTGCATTACTAAAAACAGAAGGTATAAATTTAGAATTCACCACCAATGGTATTGCAGCTATTGCAAAAATTGCTTGGGAAATAAATGAAAAAACAGAAAATATTGGGGCTAGAAGATTACATACTGTATTAGAAAAAACTCTAGAAAATATTTCTTTTAATGCATCGGATTTAAACAATATAACTTTGACAATTGATGAAGATTATGTTTTAGAACAATTACAGCATATTAGCCAAAATGAAGACTTATCTAGATTTATTTTGTAAAAATTTATAATTATTGAGGTCAACTATGAAAGATTGTATATTTTGTAAAATTATTAACAATAAATTACCTGCAGATTTTACATACCAAGATGATTTAATAGCAGTATTTAAAGATATAAATCCACAAGCCAAAGTTCATTTATTATTAGTACCAAAACTGCACATTAAAAGCTTAGCTGATCTTAGAATTGAACATCAAAAAATTATTACCCATGCAATATATAAAATCCCAGAAACAGCTAAACAAGCTGGTTTAGCTGGATTTAGGACCATAATAAATACTGGTCGAGATGGTGGTCAAATGGTTGACCATTTACACTTTCATATTCTTAGTCCTAAAATTTAACTTTGATTAACAAATAAATTACTTTGGCTTTGGCTTGGGCACTGATACTTGGCCATTACATTTAGTTATTAGTGCGTTAATCTTGTTAATATCTTGAGGTGTATATGCCTGTTGATTAACATTTTTAGGATGAAGAGGTAGAGCTAAACTAATAAGTGGAATAGGGTTCTTTATTAGTCTTGTTAAGAGTTCCTCTAAATCTTCTGGATTAAAATTATTAGCCTCTATTACTATCGGGCTACTTAATTTTTCTTGTATAGCTTTTTGGGAATATAGTTGTAAAAAATCTAATAATATTTGTTGTTGTACTTCAAGCAATATTTTACCGTTGTTGTTAGTGGAATTTGGCATAACTCGACATTCCACTGAAGATGGTTTAAATGTTACTAAGGTAGTATCTTTCTGTATTGTTCTATCGCTATTATTAATAGGTTCAGTAGTAATTATCTCCCCAAAAATTCCAGTTTCTTTAAACTCATTTTTCGTTGCGCTTTTGTAACTAACCCCATTCCCCCATTGTTTGTTAAAATACTCTTCTATGTATTTCTTATTTATATCTATTGGTAATTGTATTGTTGGCTGTGGCTGCATAGCTAGAGCATGACAGGACAGTGATGGTGTAGGTGGTTTATAAGAATTGGTTGGTGACCAATTTAAATCTACCACTCTCTCATAATGACTACCACCATCAAAGTATACTCTTACTTCTTGCGTTGCATCATCTGCTGTTCCTTTATATTCCGTTCCACCATTTAATTTGTTCGTTTTTGGGTCCTTTATATAAAAATGAATTATTTTATTCGAACATATGGCTATTGCTCGCATAAAATGCTGCGGAAGCCATGCTCGAGGCTTAGATATAATTTTGTCTGCAAGCTCTTGTAATACTTGTTGTTTAGCATCTGTAAATTTGGAAAAATAATCTTGAATTAACAAATTAAATCGCTCAGAATCATCTCTTAAGCTATCGCTAGCCTGTTTAAAATTGCTATAAGCTTGCAATAATCCCTTTTGTTTGCCATGTTCTGTTATTTTACTTAGTATTATCTCATCTGAATTTTTAGAGATGAAATACATAAATTTATCCCACACATTATTATCTACAATCAGGTTCGTAGGTGGATAGTACTGGTTAAATGTATTAATTTGTTCGAGAA
The DNA here is from genome assembly GCA_002422785.1 of Francisellaceae bacterium UBA6186. GTDB lineage: Bacteria > Pseudomonadota > Gammaproteobacteria > UBA6186 > Azoamicaceae > UBA6186. The sequence goes on along the minus strand of DITK01000027.1, from coordinate 66,827 downwards.
ATTCTTGATTATTATTTATTTCTTGCTCAAGAAGATTTTTGCATAATTCAACCTTTATATGTTTTTCACTTGTTAGATGTTGTTTTAATTTAATTATATGGGGAAATAAGCTGGCTTCTTTTTCTGTATCTCCTATCTCAAACAATCCAGTGTTCACTACATGAATCAATTCATTGTTATTAATGTCTAAATATTGTTGCGTTATTAATTCGGCAACTTGTTTTCTTTTTTCTGCAACATTTTCACAAAAAAACTGCTTTTTATTAACATCATAATCTCCAAATATCGCATGAAATGCACAATCTCCATTACCAGCGGTAGAAAAACTTTTGTAACGCTCATTGTCTGGCATGCCCGCCCCTTGACTCGCTAAATTGAGATACTTTACTTAATGCTATATATGTAAACAGTGGAACCGCTTTCTTTTGACCAGCTGCATTTTAATTGAATTGTTTTTTGTAAATTAAATTTATTTAAATATAATTTTCTCAAACTCACAATGTATTTTAAATTAGATATATTATTTAATTTTTCACTTAATTGTTTTATAAGTTCTTCTGAAAAACATAATGAATCAGCAAAAATTATAGTAGCATCATCTCACCATAGGTTAAACAAATATTTTCTTTTTCATATTGTATTTTATCTTTATCCCACATATATGTATATGGGCAAAAATCATTATTATATAATTTAAGACATTGTTGGAATATAAAATTATTGTTCATAATTTAAATATAGATCAATTATTTTATTCAATTAAAAATTTTATAACGGATACTGCTCTATACACTTTTATGCAGCCATGTCAAACTGCATCTGAGACATATATTCTATATTACTGTGAAGTCTTGTTCTATTATAAAATACTTCTATATATTCAAAAATTTAATTAATAAATCAATTAAAGAAATATTTTTATAGTTCGATAAATTATTTAGTTATAATTAAAACAAGTAATTGTGCAGAACAAAGGTACCCACATGAAACTCTATATTATTTTGTCATCGTTAATAATATTAATAGGATTTAATATAAAATCTTTTGCTGCTGTGCCCGCTACAACTACTCCATTTACTCCATCAGATTTTCAGAAAAACGGTGCAGCAATTACAACCTTAGAATCCAACCTACAATCTTATGTCACTCAAAAAGAAACAGAAGATCTTGATTTTAACTTACATCTTGTTGATTTCTCAGGTAATCAAATCCAAAGTCCACAAGAACAATTTTTTAATGATTTCACTAGAATGTCGTGTAACAAAAAGTATGCTGGCAATTTAAATGAATGTGGTAATAGCTTAGTAGAATTATCTCCATATGCACATTTACGTTCATCCAATATTTTTGATGTTTTAACATATGCTAATCCAGCTCAAAATCTTATAGCTAGCACCGTAGCCCGTACTTTAATCGAACCATTTCCTGACGACCAATTAAATCAAATATTATCTGATCCAAAGGAAGCAAATAATTCCAACAATCAAACCAGTATAGCAAATTTAATAGCTTCTCAAGCTGGAGTAATGTTAGCTCAAAACAGTATAAATAAAATTATAGCAACACGATATTCTAGTGATGGCGAAAAATCCATAATGAAACTGATCCACGATGAGTCTTTTAGACGTGTATCCGATCCAACTTGGACTACAAATATGACTCAATTAGCAATAGATGGATTACTTATGGAATTACTTCAAGTCGAGGCATTTAAATTATGGGTTGATTATTATAAATTCACCCAAAACGAACGTATAGAAGCACTACTTGCCACTTTATTATCACGACAAATTACATCTAATAATAAAATGTCTGGCCAAATAGAAAAAAGTAAAAAAGAAAATAGTAAAGCTGCTGAAGATGCAAAAGCTGCTTCAGCTGATCTGCCAACTTTTAGTCAATAAATTATTTTTATAGATCTTCAAAATATAATTGAGTTTCTGCTTTTACATCTTTATGTAATAAAATAAGTGCTATTAAGTTGGGAAATGCCATAAATGCTGTAAATAAATTGGCAATCGACCAGACTAAATCCAACTTTAACATGGCACCAACTAAAACAAATAACGTAAAAACCCAACGATAATAAACTACAAATTTTACTCCAAATAGATACTCTATACTTTTTTCTCCGTAATAAGCCCATGCTACAATAGTGGTAAACGCAAACAGCGCTAAGCTGACAATCACAACAATACTAAGCTTACTATTAACTGCACTAAATGCCAGCATGACTAATCTGGATCCTTTAATTAAGCCACTATCATCAACTGCTCCAACAACTTGAGTTACCACCAAAACTAAACCAGTTATAGTACAAATAATCATAGTAGATATAAATACTCCAGCCATAGATCGCATACCTTGTTCGACAGGACTATTAGTTTTAGCACTAGCGGATGCTATAGCTAAACTGCCTAAACCAGCTTCATTAGCAAAAATACCGTATTGGGCACCATTTTGCATCGATAACCAAATCGTAGAACCTAAAAATCCACCAATAGGTGCTTGCCCAATAAAAGCACTTTTCACAATTAAAATTAAACCTGGAATTATATTAGAATAATTATAACTTAAAATTATTATTCCAGTTATTACATAACCAAAGGCCATAAAAGGCACTAAAATTCCAGCCACTTTACCAATACTTTGGACACCACCAATAATTACCAACCCTGTTAATACTGTTAAAACAATTCCAACCAATACTTTACTAATTGGATAATATCCAGTTATTGCATCAACAACCGAATGTGACTGCACTAAACATCCTAAACTAATCGCTGAGATAGCAACAAAAACAGCATATATAATTGCACTTTTAGGGGATCTTAATTTGTCACGCAAATAATACATTGGACCGCCAGACATATCTCCCGATAAATTTTTCTTTCTATATTTTACTGATAATACCGTTTCTGCATAGGCAGTGGCCATGCCAAAAACTGCTACTAACCACATCCAAAATAATGCCCCAAAACCACCAACGGCAATAGCTGTTGCAATACCCGAAATATTTCCTGTACCAATAGCACCACCTAAAGCTGTCATCATAGCTTGGAATGCAGTTACATCGCCTACATCACTGTCATTATTAGTATTGGTTAATAATGGTTTTTTATGTTTTAAACGTAAATGATTTAAAAAAGTTAATTCCAAAGATTCTAATAAATACCTAAACTGTAACCCTTTGATGCCGATTGTTTGATGGATCCCAACCAATAACAGTATTATTAATAACGGACCAGACCATAAAAAATTTTTTACAATATCTATATAATTAGTAATATTTTCTAACATTAAAATAATATCTCCTTGGCTAAAATTTCTTTAAAATTTACTATATCTAAAAAATTATACAACTTGTTTGATTTTTGTTTAATTAGCCACTTGGCCGCTAACAACGAACCAGCTGCAAACACACTGCGATTTTTAACATTATGCTTAATCGAGATTTCTTCAAATTTGTTACTAAAATTTACCTGATGTCGTCCTTTAACTTGACCAATTCTATTACTAACAAATTTTATTATATTGTTATGATAAGAAAAATTATTTTTAATTATATCTGCCATTCTTAAAGCTGTTCCTGATGGAGAGTCTCGTTTATTTTTATGATGCACCTCTTTAATAACAATAGTTGTTTTGGCTTGTTGATTTTTTTCTAATAATTTACTTAAACAAGCTAACAAATATTGACAAATATTAGCCCCAACACTCATATTAGGCGATAACATTATGGGAATATGTTTCGCTACATTAGAAATTTTTTTGATTTGAGGTACAGTAAAACCTGTGGTACCAATAACCATAGGAATTTTTAATTGTTTACATATTTTTAAATATTCCAAACAAGCAGTAGTTGTCGAAAAATCTATAAATACATCTATTGTTTTAAGAATATTTGGTAAATTACTTTTTTTGTTTTCATAATCAGGCTTAATTAGTTTTACAGATATATCAAACTCTGAATTACAACTAGCAACTTTAACTATTGATTTACCCATCCTACCATTAGCACCACTTAATGCAATTTTAATTGACATACATCAAGTTTCTTTAAATAAATTAGCAACCATTTGCATCCAAGATTGCGCTAAAGGATTATGCTTATTACTTGAATTTTTAATACTTTCTTCAAATTTTTGCAATAATTCTTTTTGCTCTTTATTAAGGTTTACCGGAGTTTCAACCGATATTTCGCAAAATAAATCACCAGGAGCTTCTTTACGTACTGTAGTTACCCCCTTGCCACGCAAACGAAATACTTTACCAGTTTGTGTTTCACTTGGAATTTTTAATTTAACTGGACCTGTAAATGTTGGAACATCAACCTCGCCACCAAGTGCCGATAAAGAGAAGCTAATCGGCACTTGGCAATGCAAATTATTATTTTCTCTTTTGAAAACACTATGTTCTTTGACTCTGATTTGCACATATAAATCACCTGATTTGCCACCACGAAACCCCGCTTCACCTTCTCCCTGCAAACGAATTTTATCGCCATTATCTACTCCAGGAGGAATTTTAACCGATAAAGTCTTGCTTTCATCAGTTCTGCCATTTCCGCGACATTGTTTACAATGATCAACGATTATCGTGCCAGAACCAGCGCAATGTGGACAACTTTGTTGGATAGAGAAAAAACCTTGCTGCATGCGCACCTGTCCTTGCCCATGACAAGTGCTGCATGTAGCAGGCTTGGCACCATCTTTAACACCACTACCATTACATAACTTACAAGCTACAGGAACATTAAGTTTTATAGTGATATTAGTGCCGTGAATAGCATCTTCTAGAGACAAATCAGCAAAATAACGTAAATCTGAGCCTTTTCTTACTTGGGATGGCCGCTCGCCGCCACCAAATCCACCTTGCCTAGAACCAAAAATATCCCCAAAAACATTGCCAAACAAATCATCAAAATTAGTATTTTGTCCAGCATGATGAGCCGACCCACCGCCATAACCCCTAGCAGCATCAACTCCTTCATGCCCATATGCATCGTATACTTGCCTTTTCTGTGGATCAGACAATACTTCGTAAGCTTGCTGTAGTGTTTTAAACTGATCTTCAGAAGATTTATTTCCAGGATTTCTATCTGGGTGATGTTTCATAGCCATCTTTCGATAAGCTTTTTTTATTTCATCATCACTAGCACCTTTGCCAACGCCCAGTACAGCATAGTAATCTTGTTTTTTCTGTGACATCTTATTTCTTATCATCTTTAATTTCTTCAAATTCAGCATCTACGGTATTTGCAGTGTTTTTTTCAGCATCAGCACTACCTGTAGTATTATCAGGTTGCGCTGTATGCTGTTGATTAGCTTCCGTAGCTGCTTTATACATATGCTCTGCTAGTTTATGCGATGCTTCTTGTAATTGATTAGTTTTCGCTTCAATTAAAGATTTATCATTACCCTTAAGTGCTTCTTTCAAACTAACAATAGCATCAGAAATACGTTGTTTTTCATCAGCGGTAACTTTATCGCCAGCATCTTTTACTGCTTTTTCGCTAGCATGAATTAAAGCATCTGCTTGATTACGAGTAGTTACTAAATCATGAAATTTACGATCTTCTTCCGCATTAGCTTCTGCATCTTTTACCATTTTATTAATCTCTTGCTCAGATAACCCACTCGATGCTTTAATTTCAATTTTTTGCTCTTTATTAGTGGCTAAGTCTTTAGCAGAAACACGCAAGATCCCATTTGCATCAATATCAAAACTTACCTCTACTTGTGGCATGCCTCGTGGTGCTGGCGGGATATCTTGCAAATCAAATTGTCCTAATAATTTGTTAGCAGATGCCATCTCTCTTTCACCTTGGAAAACTCTAATAGTTACTGCAGTTTGATTATCACTAGCAGTTGAAAACACTTGATTTTTTTTGGTAGGAATAGTCGTGTTGCGATCAATAAGTTTTGTCATAACTCCTCCCATAGTCTCTAAACCTAAAGATAATGGAGTCACATCTAACAACAAAACATCTTTAACGCTACCTGATAAGACTCCAGCTTGAATAGCAGCCCCAACCGCCACGGCTTCATCTGGATTAACATCTTTTCTTGGAGCTTTACCAAAGAAATCTTGCACTATTTGTTGTACTTTTGGCATTCTAGTCTGCCCTCCAACCAATATGATTGAAGCAATATCGTTTAAGCTTTTACCAGAATCTTTTAATGCTTTTTCGCAAGGCTTTAAAGTTCCCATAACTAAATCATCTACTAATGATTCTAATTTAGCTCTAGTAAGTTTAATATTTAAATGCTTAGGCCCATTTGCATCCGCTGTAATATACGGCAAATTGATATCAGACTGCTCACGAGAAGATAACTCTATTTTGGCTTTTTCTGCACCTTCTTTTAAACGTTGTAAAGCTATAGAATCATTTTTTAAATTAATACCGGTTTCTTTTTTAAACTCAGCAACTAAATAATCTATAATACGCATATCAAAGTCTTCGCCGCCCAAGAAAGTATCTCCGTTGGTCGCTAAAACTTCAAATTGACGTTCTCCATCTACATCCGCAATTTCTATAATAGAAATATCAAAAGTACCACCACCTAAATCATAAACTGCAATAATAGCATTACCAGATTGTTTATCTAAACCGTAAGCAAGAGCTGCAGCGGTTGGTTCGTTAATAATTCTTTTAACATCTAAACCTGCAATTCTACCAGCATCTTTAGTAGCCTGTCTTTGAGAATCATTAAAGTAAGCAGGGACAGTAATAACCGCAGCATTAACTGCCTTACCTAAATAATCTTCTGCTGTTTTTTTCATTTTAATTAATACTTCTGCAGAAATTTGTGGTGGAGCTAATTTTTTATCATCAAATGTTACCCAAGCATCCCCATTATCAGCTTTAATAATTTCATAAGGCACTATATCTTTATCACGAGTTACAACTTCATCTTCATAACGACGACCAATAAGTCTTTTAATGGCAAACAATGTTCTTTTTGGATTAGTAACCCTTTGGTTTTTTGCCGGGGTACCAACTAACTGTTCACCGCTATCTGTATATGCAACAATAGAAGGAGTGGTTCTATCGCCTTCACTGTTAGTCATAACTTTTGCAGTAGTGCCTTCCCATATCGCCACACATGAATTAGTAGTGCCTAAATCGATACCAATAATAATTTCTGACATATTAACCCCTATTTAACTATTTACTTCTTAAAATTATCAACATTTTATACAATAAAGATAAGTACGAACTTAATAAATTCAAGCCCCTTTAGCTACAATAACCCTAGCTGGACGCAAAACTCTGTCATGAATAACAAATCCTTTTTGAACTACCATGATTATACTATTAGGAAGTACATCTAGTTGTTCCTGCATAGACAAAGCTTCATGCTGATTTGGATTAAACATTTCGCCTACCGGATTTAGCATTTTAATCCCAAATTGCTCTAAACTATCAAGCAATAGTTTAAGAGTAAGCTCCATACCATCTTTTAGGCTTTTGACCATAATTTCGTTTGCTGCAAATTCAGCATTTTCTACTGCCGAAGACTCTATGCCACGATCTAGACTATCTACAACATTTAACATACTACGGGCAAATTTTTCTATGCCATATTTATGGGCATTTTCTATATCTAGCCTTGATCGTTTGCGAATATTCTCTTCGTCTGCTTTAGAACGCAATAACATATCCCAGTTGTTAGCAGCTTTGTTTTCCATAACTAACAGCTCTTCTTGCAATTGTGTTATTTTTTGCTGTAATTGTTCTAAATCTAGATTTTCTTCAAGATCTGATTTTAGTTCAGTATTTTCGTTCATATACAAAAAACCCTTTTTATTAAAACTGTAATTGCTATAATCTATATATGGGCAAATTCAAAAATATTCACTTATTTATAAAAAAAATTTTATTAAATTCAAATAGCCAACAAAATATAATAGAAATTCAAGAGATTTTCAATACTATTATAAATATTTTAAACAAAAAAAATTGTAATTTATCTTTTGATGTAACTTGCGAACAATTTCTTACCAAAAAACAAAAGCCTACGCCAATAAAAAATAATTGCGATTTAATAATAGTTATAGGCGGAGACGGTAGCTTATTAAATTGTATCAGAAAAACTATCGATACTAAAGTACCAATTCTCGGTATCCACAAAGGAAAATTAGGTTTTTTAGCAGATTTAAATTTTAACAAAATCAAATCTAATTTAATTAAAATTTTATCTGGCGAGTTTATTGAAGAAGAACGCAATTTGTTGCAAGCTGAAATCAAAAGAAATCATCAAAAAACAATTACTTATCCAGCTGCCAACGATATTGTTTTGTATAACGGAAAAATACCTAAATTGATAGAATTTCAAATTTTTATAAATAATCAATTTGTTGTAGAACTGCGAGCTGACGGCTTAATTGTGGCAACACCGACCGGATCGACTGCTTATTCTTTATCTGCTGGAGGACCAATTTTATACCCAACTTTAAAAAACCTGACTTTAGTTCCATTATACCCACATACTTTAAGTTCCAGGCCAATAGTAGTTAGCGAAGATAGCTTGATTGAACTTAAGATATTAAACCAAGAAAAAAATATAGATTGTGGTTTAAGTTTTGATGGTCAAAAAAACATTATATTACAACCAGGAGACCAAATTATTATTAATAAATATCCAACTGACGTAAAATTAATCCACCCCGTAGATTATAATTATTTTGCCACTTTAAGAGAAAAATTAGGTTGGAATAATTAATCCTCTATTTGCCTCGCCTCATCTTCTAACATAATTGGAATATCATCTCTAATTGGATAAGCTAATCTGTCAAATTTACAAATTAATTCATTATTGGTTTTGTTATATATAAGCTGATTTTTGCAAATCGGACATACTAAAATATCTAACAATTTACTATTGAGCATGTTTTTATCCTTATTTTATTATATTTATATTATCTGTTAAATATTTTTTAAAAAAACTATTTAAATATTCGTTAAAAGCAAGTTCCTCATTAAATTCAATTCTAACAGTTTGACACCAAAAATAATCTTTTGCGAACTGCAAACATTTTACTGCATCTTTTTCGGTCATGATAACTGGCAAATCATCGTTAAAACATAAATCTTTTGCGTGATATTGATAATGATCAGGGAATTCGTGATTAATTGATTTAATCTTAGAGCTTGCTAATAAACTAAAAAATCTCTGATTATGGCCAATTCCAGATACCGCATGTACCCAATCAAAATCTGCAGGATTTTTAATTATATTGGGATTAAGTAAATTATATATTTTTTCTGGAACCAACTTTATTATATATTTGTTATTTATATTTATATTGCTGTTATTATCTGATATTTTATTAAATATTATTAAATCTACTGTGTTTAATCTGGTTGTTTTTTCACGAAGCGGCCCAAGTGGCAAACAATGCCCGTTACCAAACAAACGTTCTCCATCTATAATCACAATTTCAAGATCACGAGCTACGCTATAATGCTGTAGTCCATCGTCACAAATAATTATATTAACATCAAAATTTTTTAATAAAAAATCAATGGACGCCACCCTGTTTTTACCAATTATAACCGGACAATCAATATTGTTAGCAACAAGAACAGGTTCATCACCACATAAATTGGGGTCAGAATTTTTAGTAACTATTTGATTAGATCTTATATACTTAGATTTATAACCACGCATAACAACTGCCGGCTTAAAACCTTGATTTTTTAAATAATTGGCAACATACATAACTACCGGGGTTTTACCAGTACCACCAACCGTTAAATTACCAATTACAATCACCGGAATATTAAATTTATAAGTTTTAAAAATTTTATATTGATATAATTTTTTTCTTAATAAAATAATAATTAAATAAACAATCTCTATGGGATAAAAAATCCAGTAAAAAAAACTTATTTTTTTACTATACCAAAAATTTATCAATCTCATAAAGATTCATTAATAACAGTATTATGCAAATTAGCATAATATACATCTTTAATTAATCCTTTATGATTGCCAACTGCAACTAATCTACCGTTTTCTAGCACTGCTATCTGATCAGCATGTTCTATAGTAGACATGCGATGTGCTATTATTATAGTAGTTTTACCAACCATTAATTTTTCTAAAGCTGATTGTATTTGTTGTTCTGATTTGATATCTAATGCGCTAGTTGCTTCATCCAAAATTAAAATCGGAGCATTTTTCAAAACAGCTCTTGCAATCGATATCCTTTGACGCTGACCACCTGATAATAAATTACCATTACTGCCAATGCTGGTATCTAATCCATTAGGTAATTGTTCTATAAATTCCATAGCATTAGCCGCCTCCGCTGCTGCTAAAATTTGTTCTCTAGTCGCATTTTGCATGCAACCATATGCTATATTGTTAGCTACAGTATCATTTAACAATATAATTCTTTGATTAACTACAGCAAAATACTTGCGTAATTCATATAAATCTAAATTATTAATATTGATCCCATTCAAGCAAATTTCACCAGAGCTTACATGATAAAATCTGGGTAACAACCCAACTAATGTAGATTTGCCAGACCCAGATCTGCCAACTATCGCAGTTGTTTGTCCTGCTTTGAAGATTAAACTAATGTTACATAAAATAGTTTTATTATCATTTGCTGTATTGTTTACTGTATTATTGCCATAATCAAAACTAACATTATTTAAGCTAATCATACTAGGCGTGTTAATGCGCTCTAACACATCCACACTCTCTGGTCGTACCTCAATATTTTTTGATACATCATTTGTTTCTAATTTAGTTGCTAACAATCCAAAGATGCTATCTGCAGCCGCTAAGCCTTTGGCTAATACATAATTTATTTCCGATAATTGCTTCAGTGGTCTTATTAAACCAAACATGGCTGTAAACAAACCAACAAAACAACCAGGACTAATTTGCAAACTTTTACCCGTAGCTATATATATCAAAATCACAAATACTGAACCTAACGTAATCAACATAATAGATTCTGATATTGCCGACACCAATACTATTTTCAAATCTTGCTTGAAATTATAATTTATTAATTTATTAATTCTTTTAGTTTCTTGCGGTATCGCTTCAAATATTCTAATAACCTGACACGCTTCTATGATTTCGTGAGTAAGGTGTGAAACATCTCCAACAGAGTTCTGTAATCTTGAACTGTATTTTCTAATCCTGGCATTAACATTACGCAAAAACCAAGCAATTATTGGGGAAATAAGTAAAGCCATCATGGTTACTTGCCAACTAAAACTTAACATTACTCCAATAAAAAATATTATAGTGACTACACTACTTAATAGTTCTAGTACCGCATCAGATAATGCTCTAGTAATTTGCTCTACATCATAATTAACTTTAGATATTAAATTACCAATAGCATTTTGCTTAAAAAAACTAATTGGTAAACACAACATGTGAATTAAAATTTTTGAGCGTAAGTCTTTAGAAATGTTTTTAGTTAAATAACCGATTAAGAACTTGGTAATAAAACCAAAAGTGGCCCGCAATATCAAAGCTAATAAGGCGGCCATAGAAATAAAACGTACCGAATTAAAATTTTTAGTTACCAAAACCTCATCAAATAATTTGGGTGATAAAAATTTTATTGTACCTGCTTCAATTAATTTAGAACAAATTAAACTTAAAATGGCAAAGATTAGTACTATAGTATATGGTTTTAAGATAGTTATTAATTTTTTGTATATACTATCGCTATTTACAGGAAAATCATATATATTATTTTTATACATAAGCCTTAACTAATGATTAAGTGGATCTTAATAATTCCAAAAATTTCTGTTAATTATTCTATAACAATTATATTCAATAGTCTCGCCCCAATCTGTTTGTTTTAATTTAACTAACTTTTCCGTCTTGAATTTAAACTCTATGCTACCGTATTTTATAGTATTTAAAACTTTTATATTTTTAGATAAATATTTAGCCAAAACCTCAGCTCTAGGATGACCATACATATTCATATACCCAGCAGAAACAACTGCATACTTTGGATCTACTATTTTAATAAATTGTTCGGAAGATGAACTTCGGCTGCCATGATGTGGAATTAACAAAACATCAGATTTTAATTTGTTTGAATATTTTGCTATTAACAATTTCTCTAATTTTTGACTAATGTCCCCAGTAAACAACACATTATGTTGCCTGGTACGCATCTGCAATACACAACTATTGTCATTTTTATTTAAAATTTTATTGGCATCATTATTGTTAATTTGTAAAAATTCAAATTCTACTCCGTCTAATTTCCAAGAATAGTCTGGTTTACATAAATCTCCTGTTAAATTATTTATTTTATAATTTGGCATGTTAGTAGCAAATCTTTTAACCATACTATTAATAATTAAGTCTTCCAGACCACCAATATGATCTAAATCTGTATGGCTTATAATTACTTGATCTATGCTTTTATATTTTAAACTTTTTAAATAATTTAGTACTACTTTATTATTTGGCCCTGTATCGTATAGCAAAATATGATTTTTAAGTTTAATTATTGTAGCTAATCCTTGACCGACATCTAAAAATGATACAAATACATCTCCATGTTCTGGGTATACTGGATGACGAAAAAAAATTGGTAAAAAACAAATTATCGATAAATATTTATTTAATAAACCTTTAGGAATTGTTAACAATATACTGCCAATACAACTTACAAAAAATATCGCCCAAGAAGGTTCCACAACTTCTATAGTAGAATATGGTACTGTTGCTAAAAATTTTAGCAACCATAACAACACCTGTAAATTATAATCTGCAAAAACAAAAAAATATTTAGCTATATTTATATTAACATATAACAATAATAACCCAATCAATACCCAAGGCAACACTAAAAAATTTATCAATGGTACAGCGACAAAATTAGCTACGTAAGCTATTAGAGAAATTTTTCTAAAAAATAAGATATTAATTGGCAATAAACCAACAAGCATCAGCCAGTTGGTTTTTAATAAATTAATTATTGTATTGCACATTATGGATTTTTTATAATTTTCTTGATTAGTAATGCCTTTATAGCTATATAATAAAATACCAACCGCTACAAATGAAAACCAAAAACCAATATCTAAGACAGCAAAAGGATCTATAATTAAGGTTGCCATTATTGCTAAAAAATAAATTTGATCAGTTGCAATAATTTTGCGTAATATCATTCCAGTGAAATATAAATTAGTCATGATCAAGGATCTGGTTGTTGCAATACTTAATCCAGCAACATTAGCATAAATTGTAGCCCCAACCATACTAGCAATAGCGGCTACAATAGTTGATGGTACTTTTTCTAAGCTGCTAATGCTAGATAGCTGCTTAAACATATAATTAACAATCACAAATATTAAACCACTTACAATGCCTATATGTAACCCAGAAATAGATAATAAATGTGCAGTACCTGTATCTTGAAACAAAATAGTATCTTTTACATCAATATAATTCTTCAGTCCCAAACCTAATGCTAACATTATACCTTTATTCTTTAATTGCTCATCAAAATTACTATTATTAATTTTATTAATAATAAATTGTCTTGTTTTTTTTATAACGCTGCTAAATTTATTATGTTTAATTAATATATTATTTGAACTTTTAATAACATTACCAACCATTTCAATACGCTGCACAAATAAGTGTTTTTCCAGGTCAAAACTACCATTAGTCGAAAAATTTCTTGGTTTTTTTAGCCGCACATAAAACTGCCAATAATCTCCTGGTAAGACCGTAGTGTTAGGATCGACCCATTTAAGACGTACTTTATGATTTGTTGATTGATTAAAAATTTTATGTATTTTCAAATCAAATTGTAAACATTTGCTAGCTTTCTTAAAATATTGTCTTTCTATTGAAGTTAGTTCAAGTATTTTTCCTTGAACTAATACCAATTTACCTTCTAATGAATAAGATAGGCTACGCTGATGGTGAAAAACATTCTCATTTAGCCATATCCAACCAAAGCCAAGAAATATGCCAAACAAATTCAATATTAACCACAGTAATAAGCTCTTAAGTTGCTTAGAATGAGAATTAAGATATAAACAATAAAAATATAATAAAATAAATAATAGAATTAAACATATAAATATCTTGTGATAATAAAATATTGGTAATAAACAAACTCCAAGTAAAAAACTTATAATAAAGCATTTGATATTGAACAGTATGGATTTTTGAATAACTTTCATATTCAAAATAAGAACATATTAATGCAAATTTAAATATCACAAAATTAAAAAATTTATTAAACCAATTTTCCATTTTGCAATTGATAAATACGATCAAATTGCTTAGCTAAATTTAAATCGTGAGTTACCATAACAACCGCAGCTTTGCGTTTTTTATTTAAATTATTAATTAATTCCATTACCATAGCAGCGCTTTCTACATCTAAGTTACCTGTTGGTTCATCGGCTAAAATGCACTCTGGATTATTAATTAAAGCTCTAGCAATAGCTACTCTTTGTCTCTCGCCACCAGATAATTTATTTGGAGTGAAATTTAATCTATGGCTTAAACCAACCTCTTCTAATAATACTGCCGCAAGATCTTTAGCAATTTTGAATGACATTTTTTGAATTAACAATGGCATGCAAACATTTTCTAAGGCAGTAAATTCAGGTAACAAATGATGTAATTGATAAATAAAACCAATTTTGTTATTTCTTAAGTATGCTTTATCTTGTTCATTAATGTTATTTAAATCTTTATTACATAATATTACATTGCCATCTGTCGGAACGTCTAATCCACCTAGCAGTTGCAACAAAGTTGTTTTACCAGAACCAGACCGACCCATAATAGCTACTTGTTGTCCTCTAAAAATTTTTAAATCAACTTGGGACAAAATTGATAATAGCTTAGTTCCATCAAAAAAATTTTTACTTATGGTTTTACATTCTAAGACAATATCATTCATAACGTAGGGCCTCAGCTGGTTTAACATTACTTGCCCTAAACGCCGGATACAAAGTTGCAATAAAACTCATAAAAAGCGATAAAGCACAAATCCAAAAAACATCTCTAAAATGGATATCCGAAGGTACAAAACCAATCCAATATGCTTCTTCTGAAACAAATTGGATATTAAACAGATTTTGTAAAAAATTAACTAAATCTGTAACATTATATGCCAGAATTAAACCAATAATTAATCCGCTAACTGTACCGATCAATCCTATAGCGCTACCTTGAATCATAAAAATTAACATTATTTCCCGACAAGTAGCCCCCATAACTCGCAAAATAGCAATATCAGGTCTTTTATCAGTAACCAACATAATTAAACTAGACACCAAATTAAACGCAGCAACGGATATAATTAATAATAAAATACACCACATAACCGTTTTTTCCATTTTCATAGCTTCCAAAAAAGCACCAAATTCTGATGTCCAATCTGAAACAGCATATTGATGATTAAAATTAACACTCATTTGAGCAGAAACTTTTTTAGCCATTAATTCATCTGAAATTTTAATTTGAATACCAGTAATACCAGTTCCCATTTTATATAACTTACTTGCGTCAGCGATATGTAAAAAAATATGATTTTGATCATATGGGGTACTAGTTTTCAAAATACCGCCAACTGTTAGTTTTTTAATCCTAGGCATAACACCAATTGGCGATATATTAACTTGTGGGGTAATTAAAGCCACTTGATCATATAAATTTATTCCAAGACTATCTGCTAAATCTTGCCCAACTAATATTTGAAAATTATTTGGAGTTAAGGAAGATATACTACCACTAACTAAATTATTGTGTAACGGATAAATATTTTCAATTTGTAATGTGTCAATACCAACAACCATAACTGGTTTGCTGTATCCATTCCAAGACAAGAGGCCATGTTGGGCAATATATGGAGCAACCCCTATAACTTGGTTAGTTTTTTTAATATTATCGACCACGCTCTGCCAGCCGTTTAGTGATCCTGAAAAATTTTTTAAAGTTATATGGGGTGTTATGCTAAGTATTTTGGCTCTAATTTCCTTACTAAAACCGTTCATTACAGATAAAACCGTAATTAATACTGCAACCCCTAGTGCTATACCTAGCATTGAAACAGTAGAGATAAAAGATACAAAATGATCTTTTCTTTTGATCATAAAATATCGTAATCCAATAAAAAATAAATATCGGCTTATTAACATTCGCTACGACCTATCTTATTATAAAATATATGCATAAGTATTTTTTTAAATTAACCGCATTATCTTTGATTGAAATATTAATTACTATTACTATAGTGCTTATTTTATGTTCAATTTCGCTATACTCTTATCAAGATTACAAGATCACCGCTATGTATAATAGCGCAATAGCTATTGTCGAACAAAACAAAATAGCTATATCTGGCTTTTATTCCAAAAATAAAGCTTGCCCAACCGTGGCTTTATTTAACCAAACATCTAGTAGAAGCGTTTGGACTAGCATAACAAATAATGGCTGTACAATAAATATGATGGGGGACGGAGCAATACTACTATCATTTAAGGCTATAGTTAACGATCTTGGCGATATGCAGTACTATTGTATAGAACAAGGTCCTGCTGCTCCAACAAATATTAATATCTATGTTCCGGCTGCTATTACACCATGTCCACCTGTTCCAGCCGGTAGTCAGGCTTTATAATTAAAGTTATCAGGTATTTAAACCGATTTTATAAATAATTACCAATAAAAAATTATTTATTATTTAGGTTATGTGCTTATGCAACAACGTATACAAAAATCCACTTTACTTAAAGATGGCTTTGATAATTTAAATATAGAACAAGATCAAGCAAACAACGAAGAATATGACAATATAACTGAAGAATCACAAGAGGGACTTGCAGAACTAGATTTTACTGAAGAAATACACAATATAATATCAGAAGAATACCTAGAAAATATTAATAACAACGAAGAAACCAAGACTAAAACAATACTTAAACCACCAAAATCTAAAGATCCTACAGACATATACCTTAGAGAGGTTGGCATTGCGCCATTATTGAGCAAAGAGGAAGAAATTTATTATTCGAGGTTAAGTAGGCAAGGTGATCTCAAAGCCAGGCAAAAAATGATAGAAAGTAATTTACGACTAGTGATTAAGATTGCTAGAAAATACTTAAGAAGTGGCATGGCTATCTTAGATTTAATTGAAGAAGGTAACCTGGGGTTAATGAGAGCAGTGGAAAAATTTGATCCAGAACGAGGATTTAGATTTTCCACTTATAGTGCTTGGTGGATCCAACAAACTATTGAACGAGCCATAATGAGTCAAAATCGTACCATAAGGTTGCCAGTACACGTAATGAAAAAATTAAATTCTTGTTTAAGGATTAAAAATGAATTAGGAAAAGACATGAACCATGAACGATCTATTGATGCAATTGCGTCGAAACTAAACCGATCGGAAAAAGACATAGAGAATACTTTATGTCTAAATGAAAAAATAATTTCTATTGATGCTCCTATTTCAGATACTATTAACAAATCATTATTAGATACTGTTGGTAACGATTTATTAGATCCAGCAAAAATAGCGTCTAAAAATGCTTTAACACAAGCAATAGATAATTGGTTATCAAAATTAACAACAACTCAAAAATCGGTAGTAGAATTACGCTTTGGCTTGCATGACGGCGAGCCAAATACTTTAGAACAAACCGGGCACGAAATTGGTTTAACTAGGGAGAGGGTAAGGCAATTACAAAGTGAGGCTTTAAAGTCGTTAAAAATAATTATAGAAGATCAAGGAATAGATTTACATTCTTTAACTGGAGACAGTTAATTTGTTAGTGAAAAATAGTATTTTAATGATCAACATAGCTATAACTGGCAATATTAATAATGCCGCCAACGCTGCTGCGTTTTCAATCAAAGTCCACGAAAACACATAATAACCACTTAAACAAATAAAACTTAACAGTAATATAGCTTTTATAACCAAACTAAAATCCATTTTTATTGATTGCGGTATCTTGTTAGTTATACTGGTTTTAACTCCAAAAACACATAATATATGATAAATATTATTATAATTAGCTTTAAATATCGCAATAATAACTAATAACATTAAATAATTAGCAAAATTAGTAGTTAAAAAATTATTCAATATCGCACTAAAATCAAAATTATAACATATGACACTATAAATTACAGGAAAAAAACAACTTGCAACATATACAACCCATATTTTATAGCCTGATATTTGTGTTAAAAACACATCTGTAGTTGCGCCAAATGTTAGAATGACATTTAAACAAACAAATAAAATTTTAATATGATTTTTATTAATAATAGGATCATTAAATAATCTGGTTACAAGAAAATTTTTTATTGTTGATATATTTGTAGGTATTACTTGCAAAAACTCTATTTGTGATAATAATAATTGATTAACAAAAAAAATTGCCACACTACATGTTAAAAACATGATAGAAAAAACACTGATAAAATCCATTGAATTTTTTTTACAGAAAAAATCAATCATGTTTTCTATTTTTTTTCTATAATAAGAGTAACCAATAAAAATAACAAAGGACGTAATCATTGGGTAATTAAAAAAACTAAACAATTTATATTTGGCCGCCATAATTTCAAACAAACCTGCTAATAATACTATTATTAAAATAATAAAACTAATAATACGAATATAAGATTCAAGTCCTAACAGACTATTATAAAAAAATATTGATAGTTTTTGGCGTACCTTAGGCAATAAACATTTAGCAATACGTATGTTAGAAAATTGAAACCGATATTTAAAAAAGCCAATCCCTAACAATAAGCTCACAAAAACAACCCAATTAGCTAATCCATTAATCAGTATTATAAAATCATTTTCTGGCAATAAATTATTACTAATATGGTTAAACTTAATATTCAAAGTTCCTTGTGCTAATAAATTAGCTAACAACCAGGATGTTAATAGCCATATCCTGCTTTGTAAAAATAAAATTTTAAATAAAAAAGTCAAAAAATTTGTTACAGAAATATTAGTGACATTATCAACATCATTAAATTTGATATTTAAATTTTTAATCACCAAAACATGTAGTAATGTGCCTAAAATTGCAATTATAATATATAGATAATATAAAATTATTTTTGATTGAGAAAATATTAAATACATACCAAAGATAATACTAAAAACCCAAACAACCCAACTAATAGTAGTTTTAATTGACAGGTACAATTCTTCCCGGATGTTTACTTTTAATTGGTTAATTATTTTTTGCATTTTTGTTGATTAATAATTGTTGAAGATCTGATTGTTGGGCAACCATAGTAGCTAACAAAGACTCTATGCGTTCATTTTGCTTATATTTATGATAATCCATCCAAATTTTAAATGCTTCCATTTTGGCCAGCTCTTTTAAAAAAATATCGTTATTACCTTGTTCTATAGATGTTTGCCATTGGGCATTGGCAAACCGATCTTTAGCTTCTTGTTCCATAATACCTAGGATGGAAAGGTTTTTTTTCTCAGATGATGATTTGCCTTTTAATAAATCTAGCGGTAACCTATTAAGCAACATGCTATTAAAAGAATTTCTAACCACCCCAAGCCTTGCCTCTATGGCGTAAGTCTCGGCTAGAGCTGATTTATTTCGAGTAAGCTCACGATCTCTGACACTAGCATCTCGCATTTCTAAGGCTAAGTTAGAAGGAAATGGATTAACAATATTTCTGATAACTTCTGTTGCTAACTTTATGTCTTCGAGGTTGTGATACGAATTATGTATCAATACCGAAGCTCTCATATCTGCGTGTGTATACAAAGGAGAATTTATTTGACATTTTTTATCAATTTGCATGGAACAAAACATTTCATTATGTTTGTCAACCAAATACCCTTTGGGATCTTGAGCTACAATGACTCTATCATTAACATTAGGACCATTAATTCTATATAAATCGTAGTTAATATCAGCTAATTCTTTTTGATTAACAAATTGCCCCCATTCTACGCTATTATGTAACTCTATCGCTTGCAATACATTGGTGTTGATGTTGCTTTCTGGATTACCGGTATCAGCATAGCTAATTGTGGCCCAAAATAATAAACAACAACTAAATATCTTGAATAATATGGGAAAATTAATTAATTTTTTTAATAGCTTATAAAAACTATTAGCTTTATATAATTGTAACAAAAACATATATACTACTTTTACCTTAATTATTTTATAAATTATAGTTTTTCTAATGCATTTAAGATTAAAGACACTCTTTGCATGGAAAAAATTCTAGACAGCAACTGCATTCTTTCAAAAACCAAATTACGATCTAAAAATAATTTAGCACTGTGGTTTATAGGTTTTCCTAGCTTAGTTGAAACCTGCTCTTCTGCATATGTCAATAATTTTGCTGCTGATCCTGGCTTTAAATTATCAATACTTTGTAGGATCTTAATCGCTCTACCGGCCCGTAAGTAAGCTAAGATATTAATTATTTTTTCTTCGTAACCAGTAAAATCTACGCTATGAGCAAGATCCATGGCTTGCCCTAATTTAATAATTGCCTGTTCTATTTTTGGATCATGATCTGCAGCCCAAGTTTCTACACTTTCTAAGGCTACAATGACTCTATACAACACCCGTCTATCATAACTATCCCAAAAAGCATGCACTGCGTCTAAATGTAAATCTGGCATGGATAAATCTCCGCATTTAAAAGATCAAATTTCAATTAAATATTAAAATAATTACTATAATTACTATAATTACTATAATTACCATAATTACTAACATTTATATTTATACAGTATAATAAATATATAAACATAAACATAGACATAGGAGATAAGTAGTGGGATTTCTTTCTGGAACCAAAAAAGTTGCTGGCCACATAGTTAATGTTAGGGCTGATAAATGGTTCAATTACGAGAATCATAAATTTAATGTTAACTACATTATTAGTGCTACTAAAAATTTATTCTTAACTGAAAAGACAGAAAATCAAGAAACTTTTGAACAGGCAGTTGCACGTTTACAACTAACCGAACAAGATTTACTAGATCGTAAAAAAGAATTTTTCAGATTATTTATAATTTCATTAATAATTAGTATCGGTTTATTTTGCTATACCATGTTTATTACTATTAATTACCAAAATTTATATGGTTTTATATTGGGCATGGCGGTAACCGTTTTAGGGTTATCAAAAACTTTTAAATACCATTTTTGGTTAACTCAAATTACCAAGAAAAAACTAGGTTTAACTTTTAAAGACTGGCTGAATTAATGTCCATATTCATAAAATCAAAATTTTCATTAATATTGACATTATATTTGATTTTATTGTTTTTTATACCAACCGATGCAATAGCCGGCATCTTCGATCCACCAGCCACCGATAGATCAGTTGAGTATTTAGGTAAAATACTCGGAAGCAATGTTGGTAGCATTCATTTAGGAATATCAGGCGATAGTAATTCATTTATAGGAAATTTATTCCAAATTTTTAATGGTGTAGTTTTAGCGATTGCTGTATTAATATTAAGTTATGTGGGCGGTGTATCTATTATGCACACCGCTCACGAAGGAGAAGTAATGGGTAAAAAATGGTCTTCCATTTGGATCCCGTTACGTTCTAGTTTTGGATTAATGTTATTAGCGCCGATCCCAGGTTCTGGTTATTCATTAATTCAATCAACCATAGTATGGATTGTCTTAAATGGAATCGGGGCTGCAGATAAAATTTGGAACGTGGTTTTAGATAATTTATCGCAAGGCATAAGTGTTACCCAAAATACTAATATAGATAGTCGTTCGATTAATACTCTTAAATCTAATGGCAAGAGTATCGCCCAAGGAATGCTACAGTCATTGGTTTGTATAAATTTAGTCAATGCATACGCTGATAGTAGTGCCACAATTTACCCTTTTACTCCATACTTTACTACCTCAAGCAATGGGGCGGTAAGTTTGAATTTTGGTGCTAATGATCCAAACAACCCAGCCAGACAAAGCCTATGTGGCTCGATACCGATCAAAGTTACGCCACAAAATATCTCTGGTGCCACGTTAAGTAATTCTCAACAACAAAACTTAGTCGAGATTGCTTATGGAACTAAAAAATTAGCTTTAACCTCTATGTTAAATATTCTTCAACCTGCAGCAGAGATAATAACATCTGCAGGTTCAATCCCCCCAGAGTATAATACTGATGGGATCTTATACGGAGCGGTAGCAGCTTTTATATCAAACATGTCTGGGTTAAACAAAGCTGCAATGGTTCTCTCAGCTGGTGGCAGCTTACCCCCACAGGATATAGGTGCCTCAATAGAGAATTTAAAGAAATCTGGTTGGATTTTAGCTGGTTCATATTATGTTTTTTTTGGTAAAACAAAGCAACAAGGATTATTAGATACAGCGACCAGAGAAGCTCCAGTTAGTGCATCCTGTCCATTAATTACTGGCAACAGCATAACAACCGACAATCAAGCCTTAACCGATGCACGACTAAAAGGTACCGCAAATGCTGCAACTTTTAGCACTTATTCACGAGCTTTATCTTCTAGCAATATATCGAAATTATTTCAAGATACCTCGGCTGTTCCTACGTCCGGCAGCAGCTTCGACCCAGCTTCTAATATGCGTTACTTATATGCAATTCCTTTAATTGGATTGATAATGATACCATTCGTTGAAGGATTAATTGCAATTGTTAATGCTTGGTTTGCTATGGGTACTGGCGGAGAAGATCCAATTTTAGAGATGGCCAAAGCAGGAACCGACATGATGATAGTAGCTGAGGTATTTTGGATAGCACTTACAGTTGGCGTTGTAATTGCAGCTATACCTGCTTATTTAATGAGCTGCGCTAATTCCGCAGGTTATACTTTGACAACAGCAATATTCGTAATGATTCCCATGTTATTAGCTTTGGTAGGCGGAGTATGGATAATGGGGGCAACTCATGCAGTTTATTTACCTATGATACCTTACATGATATTTACAGTTACGGCATTAGGCTGGTTTATATCGGTTATTGAATCAGTAGTAGCAGCACCATTAGTGGCATTAGGGTTGATTTTACCATCCCAAGAAGAACTTGGAGCAATAAAACCAGCCCTAGGAATGATAGGAGGTATTTTTTTAAGACCAATGCTAATGATAATAGGCCTAATTTTTGGAGCTAAATTTTTTCATGTTGTTATATTTATGATACATGAAGGATGTAGAACCAGCTTTCAAAATATAGTTGGAGAAAGTGGTAAGTCTTCTATGTTTGCTTGGGCACCAATGCTGATTTTATATACTGGATTTGTAATTGCTGCAGTCAATAAATGTTATTCTTTGATTTACCATTTGCCAGATAAAGTTTTATCTTGGATCGGAATCGGTGGAGAACAAACAGATGTTTCTATGGTTGACAAAGCTAAAGGTAGCTTTGAACACGGGGTGGAAAAAACAGGTACACAAAGTGCAGCTGTCGGCCAAGCCGCTAGCAAAGGCGCAACCGAAAAGCTAAATAAAATGAATTCACCTGGGACTGGACATGCAGACGCTTCCGCTTTAGGCGATGCTATGGGTGGTAAACCTGTGGCTCCTAGTGGTGGCAGAGGTGATTATTCTGGTAGTGGTCGTGATACCCCCCCACCTCCTGATGCAGGTGGCGGTGGTAATCCTGCTTGATTAAACCATGAAAAATCAAAATGCTTCTATTGCAATAGCTGTTGCTTCCCCACCACCAATACACAAACTTGCAATACCTAATTTTTTATTACGATTTTTTAAAGCACCTAATAAAGTAGTAATAATTCTAGTACCAGAAGCACCCAACGGATGTCCGATAGCACAAGCTCCACCATGAATATTAACTTTATCATAAGATAAATTAAGCTCTTGCATAGCCGCCATGGTGACTACTGCAAAAGCTTCGTTAATTTCGTATAAATCTGGAGTATCACTAGTCCAATTTAATTTTTTTAATAAAGATTTAATTGCTCCAACTGGGGCTGTTGTAAACCATTCTGGTTCGTGGGCAAAACTCGTATAACCTAAAATTTTAGCTAATGGCTGCAACTTTCTTTTTTTAGCCTCGCTTAAACGCATTAACACCAATGCCGCAGCTCCATCCGAAATAGAACTTGAATTAGCGGCAGTTACGGTACCGTTATCTTGGAATGCAGGTTTTAATAACGGAATTTTGTCCGGATTAGCACGAGATAACTCTTCATCTTGTTTAACAACAATTGCATCACCTTTTTTAGCTTTAATTGATACCGGAACAATTTCTACATCAGTTTCAAAATAACCAGAATCTCTAGCTTTTATAGCTCGTGCTAGGGAAGTTAATGCAAAATCGTCTTGAGCTTTTCTCGAAATTTTATATTTTTCTGCCGTTTTTTCTGCAAACACTCCCATCAATTTACCAGAACTATAGGCATCTTCTAAACCATCCACAAACATATGATCTTTTATTTGTCCGTGACCTATACGGTATCCAGCCCGTGCTTTTTCTAAAAAATATGGAGTATTAGTCATACTTTCTAATCCACCAGCTACTATTATATTAGCGCTACCTGCTAGTAACGCATCACTAGCTAACATTACGGTTTTCATCCCTGAACCACAAATTTTATTTACCGTAGTACAAACTACAGATTTTGGCATGCCAGCCATAATGGCCGCCTGTCGTGCTGGAGCTTGACCTATACCAGCTGACAATACGCAGCCCATTAATACTTCATCAATATCTTCTAAATTTAATCCTGCACGTTTAATGGCGGCTTGAATAACAAACGCCCCCAACTCTGGTCCCTTAAAGCTACTAAGGTTTCCTTGAAAACTACCGATTGGTGTTCTAGAAGAGCCGACAATAACTATTGGATCCATATTTTCCATTATATTATTCTCCATTTAAATACTTTTTAACCAACTGAAGAATATCCAGCATCGACATATAAAACGTCCCCAGTAATATCTTTGGCTAAATCGCTCATCAAAAATGCTGCCAAATTGCCAACGCTCTCTATATCTACTCCTCGATGTAATGGTGATTTTTTAACTGCATCTTCTAATAAGCCTTGGAACCCTGAAATACCAGAGGCAGCCCTGGTCATAATTGGTCCTGGAGATAAAACATTCATTCTTATATTTTTACTACCTAATTCATAGGCTATATAACGAGCAGCTGACTCTAAAGCAGCTTTTGCGATTCCCATCAAATTATAATTTTTAATCACTTTTTGGGAACCATAATAACTAACGGTTAGAATAGATCCGCCTTGCTTCATCAATGGTTCAGCAAGCTTTGTTAGCCTAATTAGAGAATGGCAAGAAATATCCATTGCTTGCGCAAAACCTTCTTTGGAACAATCAACCACTCTACCATGCAAATCTTCTTTTGGAGCAAATGCTATGGCATGCAATAAAAAGTCTAATTTTCCCCATTCTTTTTCGATAGTTGCGAATACTTTTTGTATTTCTTCTTCTTTTTCAACATTACCTGGCAAAAATATAGGGCAATTTAATTGATCTGCTAACGGTTTGGTGTATTTTTGAGTTTTTTCGCTGCCGTAAGTTATAGCTAATTTTGCTTTACACTCGTGCATTTTTTTGGCACAACCCCAGGCAATACTATTTTCGTTAGCTACTCCAACTACTAAACCAACCTTTCCTTCTAAATTAATCAACATTAGACAGTTCTCCAATTATATTTAAATTTGCAATACAATAAGTTTAAACTACAAAATTAACTATAGACTTAATTTTGTATAGTTCCAGAACATTTTTTTTATAAAAAACATACTATACAGCAAAATATTAGTTATAATTGATACTATGAATTTATAATATAAATAATTAAATTGATTTAGGGTTAGATAAAATGCCGATTTCTTCTTCTAAGCAAGAAACAAGATTAGTTATTTCTTGCGTCATTGGTAATGCATTAGAATGGTATGATTTTATAATTTATGGCTATTTCGCCCCAATTATAGGTCAATTATTTTTTCCAGCTGGAGATCGTTATTCTCAACTAATGTGTTCTTTTGGGGCCCTAGCTGCAGGATTTATAGCTCGCCCGTTAGGAGCTATATTATTTGGTCATATAGGAGATAAGTCTAGCCGTTTATTAGTTTTAATGTTATCTATATATGTAATGTCTATCCCAACAACTCTAATAGGTTGCCTTCCTACTTATCAACAAATCGGTTTATTAGCACCCATCATGCTTACATTTTTAAGAATTATGCAAGGTTTAGCTATCGGTGGTGAATTTACCGGATCTATGGTTTTTCTTATAGAACATGCTAATAAAAACAAACGTGGATTTTTGGGTAGCTGGGCTACATGCAGCTCTATTGTCGGTATTATTATAGGTTCTAGCGTTGTTGCAACCATCATGCATGTTTTTACACCAGAGCAAGTCAGGCTGTTTGGGTGGAGAATTGCGTTTATGTTTAGCATGTTTGGTTGTGCCATAGGAATTTATGTACGCCGTCATTTACAGGATGATACAAAAGAATTTTTAATAAACAAATCTAAAAAATCTTCCTCTTCTTTTTTGCCTATAAAAGAACTATTTAATAAATACTTGGACAAAATTTTAATAATTTTTGGATTGGATGCATTAACTGGAATTGGATTTTTTACCCTGGTAATATTTTTACCATCTTATTTTAGAGAATATCTTGCAATTCCAGATCTTGTGATTCAACACTTAAATACCACAAATATGGTTATTTTCGCTAGTATGACCCTGTTTGGTGGTTGGATATCTGATAAAATTGGTTATAAGAAAGCATTATTTTATCCCTGTATTTTGTTTATTATTTTTTCTTATCCGGTATTTACTTTATTTCAATACGATCGAATGATTTTAATTTTTATTGGTCAAACTATCTTAATATGCTTTATGGGTTTATTTTATGGGGTTATACCAATTACTTTGTTTGAAATATTTCCTTTAGAGGTAAGGTGCTCAGGGATCTCTATTGCACACAACATCAGCATGGCATGCATGGGAGGGACCGCCCCTTTAATCGCAACTTATATTATTAAGCAAACTGATCATAATTTATTATCACCATCGTACTTATTAATTTTTGGAGCAACTTTGTCGTTAATATCGTTAGTATTTTTAAATAAGACATCACAAGATGCTAATATTTTGTATGAAACGATTGAGAGAATAGAAGAAATAGCTATCAACAAAACTGAGTCGTCCGAATCTTAAAAAGAATCTTACAATCAAACCAATTATAGATTTACAATCCAATCAAATCCTAATAGTATATCAAACTATAACTAGCCGGGGTGGTGGAATGGCAGACGCGGCGGACTCAAAATCCGTTGGGGGCAACCTCGTGAGAGTTCGAGTCTCTCCCTCGGCACAAGTAAAATTAATGATGACGCAGAATAAAAAAAGTTTTATCTATTTGAAAAACAGCAAAAACTTACTATTAAAATTATTAGCCGCTATAACCATAGCCTTAAGTATAACAACATTGTTAAATATCATAAATACTGTAATTAAAAAATCAAAAATTAGTAATATTAACCTGCTAATACTATATAGGGCACAAAAATTTATTAATAATAATATTAACTCTAGTTATGATTTTTCTCATAAAAATTTTTCTAAAAATGACGGAAGCTATAATGTTGATTGTTCTGGATTTGTTAATTTAGTATTAGTATCACAAAATATAATTAATCCCATTAAAGAAATAATAGATTTTATACCAAAAAATTTTGTACCACCTATCTTAAGTAATATACCATCACCATTACATTATTCATTTTTTTTAGAACATCAAACCAACAAACAGTATTGGGACTTTATTGATGACGCATCTTTGTTAAACCCAGGAGATTTTATTGTTTATACCAAACACCAGAGGCAACACCAACAAAATTCAACAAATAATGAATATGGTCAACATATCATGATTGTAGCTGGTTACCCCAAAAAAACTATAACTAACCCTCAACTACTGTGGGTACCAATTTTTGATTCCACCAGAATACCCCACGGCAAAACAGACCAGCGTTACAAGGATAGTAGCAATGGTATCGGGCAAGGAATGATTGGTTTAATCCTGAATAATAAAAACAAACCTATTCATATAATATGGCGAGATCACTACCAAGATATTTCTTGGCAACCTAAAAAAAATGATTTGCTTGAACGTGATATTAAAATAGCAAGAATTAAAAGATTATAGTTATAAATTATTAATCGTTAATTTTTCTTGAATTTTTAATGATATATTGCTAACCTAAATTTATCGCCTTGCTGTGATTAAACTTACCAGAATTAAATCGTTAAACTGGTAGCAAGGCGACCTTTTTTGCTAGCACTTACAAGAATATAAAGAAAGTAGCAAAGGCCATATTTCTGTTGATTGGGTTACAAAATAATTAGCCGGCCAACCTTCTGCTACCTTTCTATCCCCAACGTAACCAAATAATGCGGCAACAGTCCTAACCCCAGCTGCATTCCCAGCTATAATATCTTGCTCTGCATCCCCAATAAATATGCACTCTGAGTAGGATGCTTGTAATTTTTCTATCGCTAATAACACTGAATCTGGCGACGGTTTAGGTTTAGGAACCATATCGGATGCAACCAAACAATCAATCCGTGTTAATAAATTAACTTTTTCCAGCACAAGTTTTGCAAATTCCAAAGTTTTATTAGTAACAACACCAATTTTAAGATTATTTTGTTGTAAATTATCAATTAATGACTGTATTCCTGGAAATAATTTACTTTGCAAAAAGTTTGACTGCCTATATAGTTCTCTAAAGCGGTTTTTTAATGATTGTACATACAGAGGATCAGCATCTGCAATATTAATATTTAATGCAATTTGTAAAATTTTTTCTAAACCAAACGATGTGTTATCTTTAAGTAATTGATGATTAACTATTGGCATACGTAACTCTAAACACAAATTATTTATAGCACTAATAATATCATCTGCTGTGTCAACTAAAGTACCGTCTAAATCAAATAAAATTGCCATATGTTTATACCTATATGTTATAATATCTTACATTTTATCAATTATTCTTAGACCAAGGAGATTAAAGCATATTTGCATAATTTTAGCCACAGCCTCGCATAACAGCAACCTACCATTTTGAAATTCAGAACCTATAACTCTACAATTATGAAAAAATATATGAAATTCTTCGGCTAATAAATATACATAATCCGTCAACCTGTTGGGCAACAGTTCCTCTGCAGTACTAAAAAGCACATCTTTAAATTTACAAATTCTTACAGCTAAATTTCGTTGATATTGATCTGTTAAATTTATTGCGGAATTAAATATTAAGTTATTTATATCTAAATCTACTTTATGTTTAATGCTATTTATGCGCACATAGGCATAAGATAAAAATGCTGCTGTGTTACCTGTAAATTTTAACATTTTATCGTAATCAAACACATAATCGCTATTACGATTATTAGACAAATCTGCATATTTAATTGCATTAACCCCAATAATTTCCGCTAATTGTTCCAATTCAACATCTGATAAATCTACATTTCTTTCTAATAATAATTTTTTAGCTGTTAAAATAGCATTATTTATTAGATCTTTTAATTTTTCTGTATCACCTTCTCTAGTTTTAAATTTTTTACCATCAGAACGTAGCACCAACCCGAATGGTACATGATCCATTTTTACTGTTATATTGTCTAGATAGCCAACCTTTTTGGCAGCTGCAAATACCATAGCGAAATGTAAAGATTGTCCACTATCGGTAACATAAATCAACCAATCTGCATGTTCCTCATTAATTCTATGTTTAATCGCTGCTAGATCTGTAGTTGCATAATTATAACCACCATCTGACTTTTGAATAATAAGTGGTAACGGCTGACTATCTCTACCCGTAAATCCGGTTAAATATACACATTTAGCACCATTTGATTCTTCTAATATTTTTTTTGTCGAAAAATCTTCTACTACTTGTTTTAACATATTATTATAAAAAGATTCTCCTCTTACAATAATTTTTATATCCAATAATCTATAAATATCTTGATAAGCTACAATAGATACCTCACAAATTTTTTTCCAAACTAATAATGAGCTTTCTGAACCTCTTTGCAGTTCGACCACTTCTTGTTGTGCCGTCTTTTTAA
This sequence comes from Francisellaceae bacterium UBA6186, assembly GCA_002422785.1. Lineage (GTDB taxonomy): Bacteria > Pseudomonadota > Gammaproteobacteria > UBA6186 > Azoamicaceae > UBA6186. The sequence continues at coordinate 36,693 of DITK01000027.1, read as the reverse complement.
AATCTGGATCACTATCAAATAAATATTTAGCTTTTTTATAATAATCCACTAAATCTGTCAGAACTAAACTATCACCTAATCTATTATATTTTTTTAAATACGCAATAAGCATTCCAAATTGAGTGCCCCAATCCCCAACATGATTAATACGTAATACTTCGTATCCTAAAAATTCCAGCACTCTTGCAATACAATCACCAATAATAGTCGAACGCAAGTGACCAACGTGCATTTCTTTGGCAATATTGGGAGAAGAAAAATCAACTACTACTTTTTTAAATAATAATTTTTCTGAAGATTTATTTCGATCCCAAGAAAATTTTCCATGTTTTAGAAATAATTCTACATTTTTGGCTAAAAAGCTATCTGCCAAAGTGAAATTAATAAAACCAGGACCTGCAATATCTATACTAGAAAATTCTAATTCGTCAGTATTATTTATTTTTTTCAAACCAACTAAAATATTATTAGCTATCTCTTTGGGTGGTTTGCGTAAAATTTTACTAAATCGCATCGCACTATTAAATTGATAATCACCAAATTGAGAACCGTTTGCCTCCGATGTAGCAGTAACTTCTATCAGATCTGGATTAAGATCTGGATAAGTTAATAAAACCGCTTGTTTACATTTATATTTGATTAATTCTATTAAGCTAGACATTAAGATATTCTTCATATTTAATTTCAGAATTTATAATTGCCTGTAACAACTCGTATAATTTTTTTTCATCATAAGTTTGACATGCTGATTTTAGCTGATTACACATAGTAGATAACTTTTCAGTATCAAGCTTATATGGTAAAGCTAATTGAATTTGTTGATGTTTAGTATTTGCTAATTGCTCGTTATTATAAAATAAAGTTTCTTGCAATCGCTCCCCTGCTCTTAGGCCTGTATATTCAATTTTAATATCTACCCCAGGTACTTTACCAGATAATCTAATCATTTTTTCAGCCAAATCTTTTATTTTTATAGGTTCGCCCATGTCTAATACAAAGGTTTCACCACCAACTCCTAATGATACTGATTGTAAAATTAATTGACAAGCCTCTGCTATGGTCATAAAAAATCTTGCCATGTCCGGATGAGTAACCGTAATCGGCCCACCAGCTTCTAGTTGTTTTTTAAAAGTTGGTACCACACTACCAACCGATCCTAGTACATTCCCAAATCTAACTGCGATAAAACAAGTATTAGCTATTTTATTAGATTGTTGGCAAATCATTTCGGCAATACGTTTACTAATACCCATAATATTTACAGGATTTACCGCTTTGTCGGTAGATACTAGCACAAATTTTTCAGCTTGAATTTTAATCGAGGCTAAAGCCATAATCATGGTACCAATAACATTGTTTCTTACCGCTTCTCTAATTTGATCTTCTAGCATCGGCACATGCTTAAATGCCGCAGCGTGAAACACAACCTGTGGTTTATGTTGTTCCATAAGATGCGATATCGCAGATTCATCACAAATATCCACTAAATGTCTGTTAAACAAACATTGAGTGGATGATAAAGATTGTAATTTATATATTTCTTCAGTAATACTGAATAAATTATATTCTGAATGATCTACAAGAATTAATTTTTTAGGATCTAATTTAACCAATTGCCTACATAATTCTGAGCCAATAGAACCACCAGCTCCAGTTACTAACACTATTTTACCACAAATTTCTTTTTTTATATCTCGCCAATTAATACTAACTTCTTCTCGACCCAATAAATCTTCAATAGAAATTTCTCTCAAGGTATTAATACCAATTGTTCCGGAAATTATTTCTGTAGCACTAGGCAATATTCTAACTGGTAATTTAGCTTGTTCCACTATACAGATAACTTCTTTTTTTTCTTTGGCTGATAAGAAAGGCATAGTAATAGCAACCAAATCAATTTTATGCTTTTTTATAACATACAGTAAATCTTTATAACCACCAGCCACCCGTAATCCATGGATTTCTTGTCCTTGTTTATTGATATCTGGATCTATAAATACTACTGGGATCTCCAAAGTCTCTTTATTATTAGCATTCCTTAATAAATCTCTAGCCAATGATTCGCCATATTGGTTGGCACCAACAATTAAAATATGTTTTCCTACGTTTGATTGAAAATCTTTAAATTTTCTTACTAAAAATCTAGATCCGCCCAAAAAAACTAATAACAACAAACTGTAAATAACTATTATACTACGTGGTAAAGTATCTAGCCGATTGATAAAAAATAATATTAATAGTGCCGACAAAGATCCTAGAACAATAGATTTTATAATTCTAGATAAATCAGGAATAGATGCAAACCTCCATACCCCACGATATAACCCCATCCACCAACAACTAGCAGATTGTGTAATAACTATAATTGGTAACATTTGACAAGATTGCATCAACACCTCTACTTTGAAAGTATCGAGTCTCAGAATAAAAGCCGCCACCCAGGCAAAATTAATCATAAAAAGATCATGCAATATGGCCAGCCATCTTGAAGAAATAAATTTAAATGTTTTTTTCATTCTTGTTCTCTCTTAATTCTATAAAAAAATACAATATACTAAGCAATGCTAATACCAATACACTAGCTGACAATAAAATATTATAATAATATGCAATAAATATTATAAATATTAAACAAGTATTTAATAATATTAAACCACACAAAATATCACTATGCTGCCAACCAATATTTTGTAGCCTTTGGTAGGCATGAGAACGATGTGACGCATACCATTGTTGTCCAGATATAAATCTTCTTAATAAAGTAATCGTGGCATCAAAAACAAATACTGCATATATAATAAACCAAAAAAATAATGAAACCCCAAATATAAAATGACTAATTATTGCACTTATTCCAATTAAAAATCCCAAAAAACAACTACCAGCATCCCCCATAAAAATTTTTGCCGGTGGAAAATTAAAACATAAAAAACCAAAAATTATTATACTAATTAATAATAAACAACAACCAAATTCAATATTATTATTAAGTAACAATAATAAACTCGCAATTGTTAGTACAAAAATCGCCTCGGATGCTGCAAAACCATCGGTACCATCCATAAAATTAAATAAATTAGTAGACCATACTAGTCCCACCATCAAGATAATAAATATACTAATGCTAATTATGCTATGTATATTTAGCGGAACAATTAAAGCTACTGCAATTAAACTTGCCACAAACTGCACCAACAATCTCGGCTTGATCGGTAAAATAATTAAATCATCTATAAAACCTATAATTGACACAATAAATGCACAGCTTAAAGCCAACATTACCCTAATATTTAAATATTCTAAAAAATATAGTCCAATAATTACCAATTCTGATAATAAAGATATAACGATCCCGCCTCCCCTAACGACCGGAACAGTATGAGAAGATCTATTATTTGGTAAATCAATAATATTAAATTGACTAGCGATTGATATAAATTTTTTAACTGATAACCAAGAGATAACAAATAGCATTAAAACTATAGAACAATAGTACAATAACATATAAGCCAAAAAAATTTGTTGCATAACTAATTGATTAAGGCAAGTATACACCTCTTAGTTAATTATTTATACTTACTGCTGTATTTTAATATGAGTTTAATGTATGTATTTAGAACCAGTGTATTCACAACCTATAGTTGCTAGCAAATCAACTAGTATAATTTCTATTGTGTTGATCTTATTAGCTTTTAGTATCCCGCTATCAACCTCTATTACTAACATATTGCTCACAATTTTTTTATTGTTATGGATTATAGAAAAAGATTTTAATAAAAAAATCGCTTGGATCTGGCAAGACCAAGCATACTATGCATCAATTATAGTTTTAGCTAGCTTAATATTTGGCTGCTTATACTCAATAGCTAGTTGGAGAGATATGTTAATGTATCTAAAGAAAATGAGTAAGTTAATGTATTTACCATTTTTAATATTTTATTTTAGAGACGCACAACAAAGAAATAAGACCCTGAATGCTTTAATAATTGCCAGTATAATTACCGCAGTGAACGGGATTATATATTACATTATTAACATTAATAATCCAGCTAATCCATTTAAAAATACTATAGATACGGCTTTAACCATAACCATCTCAACATTTCTATTGCTGCATAAATTAGATCAAAAAAATAACTATTATGTTAACTGTAGCCTAATAGCTGGAATATTAATTAATATATTTTATTTATTTTATTTTTGCTCGGGACGAACGGCCCAGTTAATATTTTTATTATTAGTTATGTTATTTTTTATGCAGAAAATAACTTTATTTACCAAAAAATCAATTTTAACCTATACGGCCACAGTCATAATTATTATTGTTGGATTTTGCGGATTATTCAGCGAAGTGCTACGTAGAAATTGGTCAGATGTTGTTTATCAATATAATAATTATAAATTAAATTCCAACGATTATAATCAAACTTCCATCTCTCAACGAATAAATTATTATAAAAACAGTGTTAAATTAATTAAAGAAAAGCCATTATTAGGGTGGGGTACGGGAAGTTTTCCGCTGGTTTATAAAAATTTTATCAGTAATAATAAATTTACTGGTAACAATAAATTAGAATATTTATATACCAATAACGCCCATAACGAATACTTCATGTTTGGGACCCAGCTTGGATTGTTGGGAATTGCTTTATTATTATGGTGGTTTTATATTTTATTAAACGCAAGCTGTAAAATACCCAGTTACGAAAAATATATTTTACAAGGAACAGTTACAACGATAGCTGTCGGTTGTTTAGCAAATTCTTGGATAATGGATTTTACATCTGGGCACTTGTTTATTATAATTACCGCTATTTGTTTAGGAGCATTACCGCATGCTGAGGTTAACCGAAATAACAGCGCAATTTAATACCTTAATATTTCATTCCAAGCAGCATATTAATTTGATTTTAGCAATAATGGCGGCAATTTGGGTATTTAATGCTATAAATTGGGCTACTGGATCAACTTTAAACATATTAGGCACCATCCCTCGTAGCAGGCGCGGTATTTTGGGAATTATATTTTCTTGTATACCCCACGCAAATTTTAATCACTTGTTTTTTAATTCTATTCCGCTATTTATCCTAAGTTTACTAATAATTTCTTATAACCAACAAATGTTTTTTCATGCCAGCATCGTCATAATACTATTAGAAGGAATTAGCGTTTGGCTGTTTGGCAGAAGAGGTAATCACATAGGGGCTAGCGGTTTAGTCGCTGGATATTTTGGATTTATGCTGATATTTGCTTATAAAACTGCAACTATAGTAAGCTTAATATTAGGCTTCGTTATGTTATATTATTTTGGTGGCATTTTGTTAAGTTTTTTCCCATCAGAAGATAAAACTTCTTGGGAAGCACATTTATTTGGATTTTTGGCCGGTATAGCGTCTTATTTTATCATAAATTCTAAATTTTTTATTAATCTTAGTATCAACATTTAACATGGAACCTCCTCAATTGTCAATTTTTCAATTTGTTGAATAGTAAGCCCAGTAATACCCGCAATAACATCTGGTGGCATATTTTGTTTAAAAAGTTGTTGAGCAATTTTTTGAATTTCGTGGGCTCTTTTTATTTCGCCTCTAGCTTCGCCTTCAACAATGCCTTTCACTTGGCCTTCAGCTAAACCTTTGACTATACCATCATTATATCGATCAGCTAGTTGTTTATCTAGCACTGCTTGATTATCCATTTCCCTCTTGATTTCAGCTTCATAAAATAACAACTCTTCTTTCGACCAGCTAAATTTATTCAACTCTTCATAAGCTCTTTCAATAATCGGATCCTTACCAATAATTTGTTGTAAATCTTTTTCACTAGTCTCTTGCGCATGCTTAAAAAAATAACTCCAACGATCGATTATGCTGGTTAATTGCTCCTTAGTTTTGTTAAACTTAGACAACTCTAAAAATGTAAATGAAAAGTCTTTTAAATTATGCTCATTAGTTATTTTATCTAAAATTACATGATCGGATTTAAATTGTATCTTCTCGGGAAACATTGTAAAGTTAGTAATAGCTAAAAAGATGATCTCTTTCAGAGTATGATATTTTCCAGCTACTTGCAATTGTGAACTATAAGCCTTCGCTGCATAATATTGCGCTCTTTTAATAAATTCATCGCCTTCGGCTACCTGCATCTCCACAATATACTGGTTACCAATATCGTCCGTACACATAATATCAACAATACTGGTTTTTTTAGCAGCAATTCAATTTCTGGATCTTGCACCGTCTTTAAAAAAGTTACCTGGGTAATTGGCTTGCCGGCTTTAAATACCAACATATCATTTAAAAAATGAATTAAAATATCTTGGTTCTTTTCGGTACCGAAAATTTTTTTAAATGCCACATCATTTTTCGGATCAAGAAACTTACTTAACATGTATAACCACCAATAACTACTGTTAATTTTTAATTTATACTTTTAATAATAATGAATTGCGTTACATTATAGTAGTGGTGTTTTAACTAATATTTTTAACTAAAAGTAGCTGTAGCCACGCTATTTTGACCTAGCTGATTGTCAGCTACTAATTAGCGCATATTGAATTACTCGTATCAGCCCATATATACCTATGTAGTAACTACAAATGATTTTGGGAGATAATTATGGCAGCACCTAAATTTACTTCACAATTGCAAGAAGCTTTGACTGCAGCTCAATCATTGGCTGTTGGTAAAAAACACCCTGTTATAGAGCCAATTCATGTGATCAAAGCTTTATTAGAGCAACCAAAAAGTGTAATTACTGATATTTTTTCTAAATTAAATATAAATATAGTCAACTTGAAAAATAGTATTAATAAAGCCATAGATAAATTACCACAAATTATTAGTGGCCCATCTGATATTGCCATTTCCCCAAATTTATCTCGTATATTAAATTCAGCTGATTTTATATCGCAACAAAAACAAGATCAGTATATTTCTACCGAAATATTTTTATTGGCAGCACTAGAGGATAATAGTACTTTGGGAGATATATTTCAGAATCATAAAATAAATAAAAAAGAATTAGAAACATTAATAGAAAAATTTCGAGCTGGAGAAAAAGTTATGGATCCTAATGCCGAAGAGCATAGAAATGCTCTAGAAAAATATACTATTGATTTAACTAAAAAAGCTGAAACCCAAAAGTTAGATCCAGTTATCGGTAGAGATGACGAAATTCGCCGCATAATTCAAGTTTTACAACGAAGAACTAAAAATAATCCAGTATTAATTGGAGCACCTGGAGTTGGTAAAACTGCTATTGTGGAAGGATTGGCTCAAAGAATTATAAACGGAGAAGTACCAGAAGGTTTGAAAAACAAAAGAGTGTTATCGCTAGATTTAGCAGCACTAATCGCTGGAGCTAAGTTTCGTGGCGATTTTGAGGAAAGATTAAAAGCAGTATTAAAAGCTTTATCGAAACAAGAAGGAGAAATAATCTTATTTATTGATGAATTACATACTGTAGTTGGCGCCGGTAAAGCAGAAGGATCTATGGATGCTGGTAATATGTTAAAACCTGCACTTGCAAGAGGCGAGTTACACTGTGTTGGAGCTACAACATTAAATGAGTATAGGGAAAACATAGAGAAAGACGCAGCTCTTGAAAGAAGATTCCAGCAAGTACTAATCAATGAACCAACAATCGAAGATACTATTGCTATTTTACGAGGTTTACGTAAACGCTACGAACTACATCACGGAGTCACAATCACCGATCCTGCAATAGTGGCAGCTGCGACTTTATCTCATAGGTATATTCCTAGTAGACAATTACCAGACAAAGCTATTGATTTAATCGATGAAGCAGCAAGTCAAATTAGAGTTGAAGTTGATTCTAAACCAATAGAATTAGATAAACTAGAACGACGTTTAATTCAATATAAAATTGAATTTGAAGCACTTAAAAAAGAATCCGATGATGCTTCTAAAAAACGTTTAGCAGTATTGCAAAAAAATATTGATGAAATAGAACAAAATTATCGGGAATTAGAAACCATTTGGCAGCAAGAAAAATCAGCTCTTGAAGATAGCCATAATTTACATGAACAATTAGAAAAATTAAGGCAAGAACTAAGTTTTGCACAAAGAAAAAATGATTATGCTAAAATGTCAGAAATTCAATATGGCAAAATTCCAGAAATAGAAAAAAAATTAACAGCGGCTAGTAGTACCGATCTAAAAAATTTAAAATTATTGAGAAACAAAGTAACTGAACAAGAGATTGCCAATATACTATCTAAAAGTACCGGCATTCCGGTTGGTAAAATATTGCATGGAGAACGATCTAAATTACTAGATCTAGAAAAAACTTTAAGCAAAAGAGTAATTGGCCAACCTGATGCAATATCTGCTATCGCTAACGCTATTAGGAGGTCACGATCTGGCTTGTCAGATGGTAACCGTCCGATTGGTTCTTTTTTATTTTTAGGACCAACAGGGGTTGGTAAAACTGAAATTTCTAAAGCATTAGCAGAATTCTTATTCGATAGAGATGATGCAATTATTCGCATAGATATGACAGAATTTATGGAAAAACACAGCGTGTCCAGGCTCATAGGAGCACCTCCTGGGTATGTCGGTTACCAAGAAGGCGGATATTTAACAGAAAAAGTTCGTAGAAAACCTTATAGCGTAATTTTATTTGATGAAGTAGAAAAAGCTCATCCAGATGTATTTAATATTTTATTACAAGTCTTAGATGATGGTAGGCTTACTGACAATTTGGGTAATACAGTAGATTTTAAAAATTCTGTAATTATCATGACATCAAACCTTGGATCTACTATGATCCATGAAATGGCAGAAAAAAGTAAATCAACAATTAAACAAGCTGTTATGGAAATTGTAGATCAATTTTTTAAACCAGAATTTATAAATCGTATCGATGAAATAATAATATTTGATCCATTAAACTTGGCTGCAGTACGCAATATTGTGGATTTACAATTAGAAAAATTACAAAATCGCTTAAAACATTTGGAAATAAATTTATCTTTAACAGAAAAATGTAAAGATAAAATAGTAACCATTGGTTTTGATCCTACATATGGTGCAAGACCATTAAAGCGAGCAATTTCTCAATTAATAGAAAATCCATTAGCTACTATATTATTGACTGGTCAATTTGCCAATGGCGACAATATTGTGGCTGATGTTGCTCAAGATCAAGTGGTATTTAATAAAAAATAATTTGCAAACTCGCTATATTTCATATAGCACAATTCCTTAGCGAAATTCTGTTATAACTTTTTTTATTGTGTTTATTATCTTTTTCTGAAATTTTGAATAATTTTTTTTCAGTTCTATTGTCAGGAAAATAGGATTTATTTATCATATAATAAACTTGTAGAGCATATAATGCTTTTTGTGATTCACTCACTGTCGTTATTACATTTTTTTGTATATTTGATAATTGTTGTTCCTGTAGATAATTTAACAACGACAACTTATGCCCAGCAAAATCAACATATATAACGGTTACACCTGCTGCATTAAATATTTTTTCTTTTAATAAATTGTGATTTGTTAAATCAATATCTTGACAATTATATTCATGAATAGAACCATTAATTTCTATTACATATTCTTTACCATTCGAGACAAAATATCCATCAATAAAATATCCATAAAGATATTTATCATACTCTATAGCTACTTTGAACTGATTACAATGACATGAAAAAAACATCAACTCTTCTATATGTTCATAAAAAAATCTATAAAAACCTGGTTCTTTGTGACTAGTAACAATTTCTTCATGTTTTTTAACAAAATTATCAAACATTAAAAATGTTTCTTCCGGCAATTCTTTGAATAATAATTTACAATAGTAATATATTATTATTATTTTATGCATATTTTGATCTTGATAAGTGAAATTGTTGTCAGATGTATTTTCTAATAACATACTTATTAGATCTAAATAAATTACAGCATCTTGCGCTTCAAGCATATTAAAACATATTAATGACCACATAATTTCAACAATATCTTGATAGGCAAACAGTTGCAATTTATTATAATCAATCAACCTAATTGTTCTACTAAGCTCGTTTTTTAATAATAATAATATGTCATTATTATCGATATATTGTTTAATATCAATTTTTGCTAATGCCCTAATAATTTTAGATAATTGTAAGAAATTAAAATTTTTTAATATGTTGTTGTTGGTTAAAAATCTTCTTGTGAGCTCATTTAATAAAGGTAATATTACATAAATATTTCTATTACCACCCAAGGTAGCTAAACCCCATATAGTATTTGATATATCTTTAGCAATTAAAGATTTTATATTTTCATGTGTGTCGCTAAAAGATCTTAAATAAATTTCATAAGTTAACGAGCGTACTGCTGTATTACTACTGTCAACCCCCAATATAGCTAATGAAAGAATGATATTAGCTATTTCATTATTTTTAAAAACATGAACAAATGATTTTATTTTTTCATATATTTGTTCTCTATAAAAACATGAAAAACCATCATTAGAATACAAAAATGACAAATCATTATTACGTACATCAATATTAATTTTATAAAAAAAAGCCATTTTACCAATAGCAACACTGAGGTTTGATGCAGTAAAATTTTGCCAAATATTATTATGAAACATTACATGTAATAATTTTTGAATGTTATCGGATAATAGTAAATTATTCTTAATCAATGTATCGGTAGAAGTTAATTTGCTGTTTTTCATAAGATCCTTCTTTTAAAAACTAATAGTTTTATAAGCTTCTATCGCCTTATTTCTAGAAAACTTAAGATCTACTATAGGTTTAGGATAAGTTTTGCCCAAAATCACACCAGCACTATTTAATATAGCATCCGGTGCTTCCCAAGGTTTAAATAAATATTTATTAGGCAATTTAGCTAGTTCAGGAATAAATTTTTTAGTATAATCACCATCCATATCAAACTTTTCTCCCTGTGTCACTGGATTAAATATTCTAAAATATGGCGCGGCATCAGCGCCACAGCCCGCAATCCATTGCCAACTAGAGCTATTATTAGCAAGATCTGCATCTAACAAACAATCCCAAAACCAATCTTCCCCATGATGCCAATGTAATAATAAATTTTTTACTAAAAAAGAACCAACTATCATGCGCACCCTATTATGCATATAGCCGGTTTGCCATAGTTCTCTCATGCCAGCGTCCACCATTGGATAACCAGTTTGTCCTTTTTGCCATGCTGCTAAAAATTTAGCATTATGTTGCCACGGAAACTTATCAAACTTTGCTTGAAAATTTTTACGTGGTAATTCTGGAAAATGATATAGCAAATAGTAAGCAAATTCACGCCAAGCAATTTCACTTAAAAAATGATCCAAATCGTGGGTTAATTCTTTGTTGTTTTTAGCTGTATGCCAAATTTGATGAGGAGAAATCTCACCAAAATGTAAATACGCAGATAACTTAGAAACATTTTGTTTGGCTGGGTAATTTCTATTTTCTTTATAAGTTAATAAATAACTATTTAAAAATGTTGCTAATTTTTTTTGAGCCGCATGTTCTCCAACTTGCCACATTAATTCTATATTGTTATACCATTTGATAGGAGATAACAATTTTAGTTGTTCTATGGTGCAAGTATTGTTATCGTCTTTTAATAATTTTAATTGTTTTGGTTTAGAAAATGGTTTTCTTGGTGTTGGTAGTTTTAAGCATCCCTTACGATAAAAATAAGTATAAACTTTATAAGGCGTACCGTCTTGTTTTAATACATCCCATGGTTCCCATAACAAAGAGCCATTAAAGCTTTTGCAATCTATATTCTGCTTTTTTAAACTACTTTTAATTATAGTATCATTTTTAATGCTATATGGATCATAGCATCGATTCCAGTAGATAGAATTGATACTATGTTTTTTTATAATTTTTAAAATTATCGCTTTTGGATCACCACAATATATATTTAGATTATTGTCTAATAGCTTATTAAGATTATTTAAAGAGTGATGTAACCACCATTTGCTAGCATTTCCTATGTTAAATTGATTAGCAACATTATTGTCAAAGATATATATTGGTAACACCGCACCATTTTGTGCCGCAGCAATCAATCCTGGATTATCAGATATTCTTAAATCTTGCCTAAACCAAAAAACTGTCACTGTATTAGCCATATTTATTATAAATTTATTTAGTTAAATTATTAAAACAAACTTTTGTTGGTACTTAGCAATATATACTTTAAGATACCATTAAACCAAGAGAATATGCATAATGGATAACACAGATTTCACTTTAAGTCTAAGTTTAAATTTTCAAAATGAAATTTTAACTAAAGTATCACGCTCATTTGCTTTAACGATCCCCCAACTACCAGCTGTTCTTAAAAATGCTATTGCTAATTGTTATTTATGGTGCAGAATTACTGACACATTAGAAGACGATATGAATATTATATTACCAAAAAAAAATTATTTTCATAAAAAATTAATCCAAATATTAGATAATAAATTTCAAGCTCAACAATTTGTCGACGAATTATTACCGCTACTATCCAAGCAAACATCTGAAGACGAAAAACTATTAATCGCCAATTTAAACTCTATATTATTAATTACTAATAGACTACCAGACAATCAAAAATATTATGTGAAAAAATGTGTTATTACTATGAATAATTTAATGCCTGAATTTGAGCAAATTGCCAATCACAATGGCTTAGAAAATTTATCTATTTTAGATAAATATTGTTATGTCGTCGCCGGAGTTGTTGGAGAAATGTTAACTGGATTATTTTGTCACCATTGCTCTATGTCTCAAGAACAACAAAATATATTGATGCCTTTGGCTCGCTCTTTCGGGCAAGCTTTACAAATGACCAACATTTTGAAAGATCGTTGGAACGACCACGCTAGAAAAATTTGTTGGTTGCCAAGGGATTTATTTGATAATAATGATTTTGATGTGTTATTACAAAATCCATCTATAAAAGTATTTACCAATGGTATACAACAATTAATTAAAATCAATCATCATCATTTAGAAAATGCCTTAAATTATGTTTTACTGATCCCACCTAAAGAAACAGGCATACGTCGCTTTTGCTTGTGGGCAATAGGAATTGCGATAGAAACATTGCGAGGAATTAATAACAATCCAGGATTCATCGATACTAAACACATAAAAGTTTCCAGAAAAAAATTAAGATTGATTATTTTAATCACGAATAGTATCGTGAAGTATAATTGGTTATTAAAAATATGGTTTAGATACTCTAGTTTTAGTTTAAAATACAATTAAATATCATCAACAAGGAAACAATTATGCCGATAGAATTGTCACCATTACCTTATAGCTTAAACGCCTTAGAGCCACACATTTCTAAAGAAACTATTGAATATCATTATGGCAAGCATCATAAAACTTATGTGGATAATTTAAACAAATTAATTCAAAATACCGAATTTGCCAATCAAACTTTGGAACAAATCATTCAAAATTCTTCTGGCAGTATTTTTAACAATGCAGCACAAGTTTTTAACCATTCATTTTATTGGCAATGCTTAATTCCAAACAACTCTATTTCACCAACCCAGCCTAAAGTACATCATCGACATAAGAGCATATTTTTGACTGCAATAAACACAACTTTTGGTGGGCTACAAGAATTCAAAGATAAATTTAGCCAAGCAGCTTTTGGAACATTTGGATCTGGATGGGCGTGGTTAGTTAAACATAACAACAACAGTCATAAATTAGAAATAATATCAACTTCTAATGCACAAACACCAATAACTAGCGATTTTATACCTTTGTTAACTTGCGATGTGTGGGAACACGCTTACTATATCGACTATCGCAATGCTAGGGCAAAATATATAGAAGCATTTTGGCATATTATAAATTGGGATTTTGTGGAAAAAAACTTTGCTAAATAATTATGACACCCAAACCTACTAATGAGCATTTATTAAATTCATACACTCCATTACCAATTAGTTTTGCATATGGTGATGGAGCTTGGTTGTTTGATCAACATAATAATCGTTATTTAGATTTAATTGCTGGCATGGGCGTTACTATACTTGGGCACTCTCACCCTACAATTATAACAACTATTAATGCCCAAAGTACTAAGTTATTGCACGTTTCTAATTTGGTCACCATTAACCAGCAAGCAACGCTTGCTAATATCTTAGCCAATATTGCTGGGATGCCGGCTGCTAAAATGTTTTTTACTAATTCTGGAACAGAAGCTATTGAAACTGCCATTAAGCTTACTAGGCTGTATGGAAATAGCAAAAATATTGGCAACCCTAAAATAATCGTGATGGAAAATGCTTACCATGGACGCACACTAGCGGCTTTGTCAGCAAGTGACAACCACTTATATACACATGGCTTCGAGCCATTATTAGATTGTTTTATTAGGATCCCATTTAACGACATTAGTGCTTTAGAAAACATAGTTTATTCTAGCGATGCACACAATGTTGTCGCAGTTTTATTAGAGCCAATCCAGGGAGAAGGCGGAATTAAAATTGCGGATGATAACTATTTAACCAATATTAGAACGATTTGCTCTAATAACCATTGGCTCATGATCTTAGATGAAATTCAAACTGGGCTAGGTAGAACTGGCAAATTATTTTGCTATCAACATAATAATATAATTCCAGATGTTTTAACTATTGCTAAAGGTTTAGCTAACGGCATACCGATTGGTGCTTGTATTATAAATCAACCTTTTGCCGACTTATTTACCCCTAAAAGCCACGGATCTACTTTTGGCGGCAATCCATTATCTTGCAGCGTCGCCATTGCTACTTTAGACGCAATTATCCAAAATAAATTATCTGAACAAGCCGGTAATTATGGTAATTATTTTTTACATAAACTTAAGCAAGCGTTTAATAATCACCCACATATTATAAATATCAGGGGTAAAGGGCTTATGATCGGCATCGAATTAGATAGATCTTGCACCGAGATCATGCAGATGGGGTTAGAATATGGAATATTATTTAACGTCACCAGAAACAAAGTTATTAGATTGTTGCCACCGTTGATTATCAATCAAGAAAATATTGATTTTGCAGTAGAGAAGCTATTATTAGTTGTTAATCAATTTTATAAATAATTATTATTTAATTATTTATGTTTATTTAATAATCAAGAAGTACCAACATCTTAGATGTTGGTACTGTGTGTTTATATTTTAGTAATTACTAGATTTAAAATCGTAAAAATTAAAATGTATAGATAGCTGATAAGCCTATAGATTTCATATTTTTAACTAATTTTTCTTGTTTGCTAGCTGGATATGGAATGGCACCTATATTACCAGCACCTACTTGATACTTGCTGCCAGCATTTTGGTAAGTAGCCAATGCTCTAAATGCTAAATTGGCAGTACAATTGTACTGAGTACCAAGTTTGACACGCCAGCTAGTTTTATTTTTTACAGTTAATGGCAATGTTCCTTTATTAGCACCGTTAATAACATCGAGATGATCAGATTTGGTTGTTAAACGACCTAAGCCTATACCACCGATAAGATCAAAACTATCAATTAATGGCATAAATCCCATCAAATCTACATACATATTTTTTACTTTAAAGTTAGTTGTCTCTTTATTGTCAGCGGCACCTGTTCCGCCTTCAAACTTAAATTTTTTATTAAAACTATATCCCATTTCTAAACCGAAATTTTCATGAAATTTTAATCCAATCACCGGAACTGCTAGCCCCATGCCATTAGCTGTATTACGTACATTAAAATGATCTTTAGCAGCTTGTGAAAGTCTGTAAGTATTGTAATCTAAACCTGCACCTGCATAAAACTTAACATCACCAAAACTGGCATTAGCAGTACTTGCAGCTATAGACAAACCAAAAATTCCGGCCGTTATAACTGACTTTGTTAACAAAGATTTTTTCATAAGATAAACTCCCAAAATATAATTATATTTTATTAATAACTGCATAGTAACTATTTAAAAAAAAAATATCAACTTTAATTCATATGAATTTATATGTTGCACATTATTAAATTAATATAACTAAACAAATAATTTTCTGGTCGCAAGCACTCTATCGCCTAGAAAATTAGCTAAAATACGACGCATAAATATTTTTGCTTCCTGCATTTCTATAAGATCAATATAATCATTATTATGCAATGCTAGCAAGCTTTTGCCAGTAATTGTTATTGGTTTTGGTAACCAGCAAGGTTTTTGTGATGTTGATAATTGAAATAAATTCAAACCATTGTCAAAATCAAAATAATATTTAGCATTAATATCAATTGTTTGTCCATTACGGCTTTCTCTGTCCAATTGTAATTCGTAACCAATAGCTTGCAGAATTTTTTTTTCGATAAATCTTAAATTTTTCGCCAACTCAAGTTTAGTTAACGCATTATTGTTTTTACTTAAATTACTTAAATTTTCTAAAAATTGCTTATAACATAAAAATAATTCTGGAGCCGGATCATGGTGCGATAACAATTTTAATAATAATTCATTAATATATAGTGAACTAAATAAAAAAACCCCTGATAATTTATGTGGAGCACTAAGTGCTTCAGCTTTGTAAAGCGTTGCTAAGTCTTTGGAATTATCCTTCCAATAAATAAGTAAGGGTACAAATGGTTGTAATATACCAGCAAATTGACTTTTTTTTCGTTTCGCACCATTAGCGATTAAATTAGTTATACCTTGCTCTTTGGTGAAAAACTTTATAATTAAACTGGTTTCTCGGTAACAAATAGTATGCAGCACATACGCATCAAACATTATATATTTAATGTTTTTAAATTATCACTATCGTTAGTCCAATTTGACTTTACTTGCACAAATAAAGTCAAAAATACTTTGTGGTTTAATAATTTTTCTAAATCTAATCTAGCTTGAGTACCTATGGTTTTTAATTTATTACCACCTTCACCGATTAATATTTTTTTTTGCCCTGTTTTTTCCACCCAAATTGTAGCGCTAATACGATGTATCATTGGTTTTTCTTCAATATTGTCAATTTGCACATGAGTAGTATATGGCAATTCTTGGCTTAAATTTTTTATTAACTTTTCTCTGATAATTTCAGCTATTCTAAAATTTAAGTCTTTATCAGTGATATTATCATCTAAAAAATAATGCACAGATTTAGGTAAAAAATTAATCAAGGCTTTTTCTAATTTATCTAAGTTAATGTTTTTACGAGCAGACACTGGAAATACTTCGGTAAAATTATATTGACCCATTAAATTTTGTACTTGTGGTAATAATAATTTTTCATCTGCTACCAAATCTAATTTATTTAACAATAAAAATACTACAGGATTATTTTTTAGTTTCATAATCGATTGCAATACCGCTTCATCCTCTAAATTCCACTTTAAGCCTTCTATCATAAATATAATAAGATCGGCATCCTGAAAAGAAGATTTTGCAGTTTTATTCATTAATTTATTTAATTTAGAGTTATTATTTAATGATACGCCAGGAGTGTCTATATAAATTATTTGTTTATTATCAATAGTTTTAACGCCTAGAATTTTATTTCTTGTGGTTTGTGGCCTATTGGCAGTAATACTAATTTTTTCTCCAATCAATTTATTAAGTAATGTCGATTTGCCAACATTTGACTTGCCTATTATAGCTACAAAGCCACAGTAAGTATCTTTATCTTTATTCATAATAACCTCAAAATTTGTTCTGCTGCATCTTGCTCGGCTTTTTTACGGCTTGTGCCAACGCCATAAATAATTTCACTAATTCCAGCTACCACACAAGAAATGGTAAAAGTTTGATGATGCGGCTTGCCACTAATATTTATTATGGTATAAACCGGCAAAGCACGCCCCTTAGAATGCAGTAATTCTTGTAAAATAGTTTTTGCATCTTTAGATCCAGATTTAGATAATGATTCGGCACTTAACAAACAGCCTTTATCGACAGCTTGAAAATAATTAGTTGCACTATACCAACTAATTATTAATTTTTTTACAGTTAATAAATTACTATCTAAGTATATTGCTGCAATTATAGCCTCAAAAGTATCTGCTAAAATAGAATTTTTATGGCAACCACCAGTTTTTAGTTCTCCCGAACCCAAAATAATAATATTTTGAATAGCATAACTTTTAGCAATTAAAGCTAAGGTATCTTCTTTGACCAAATTAGACCTAATAATGGTTAAATCACCCTCGTTAGCATTTTTAGCTTCTGCATATAAATACTCTGCTATCACAAAATTTAAAATGGCATCGCCTAAAAATTCTAATCTTTGGTTATTTAAAGTTTTATGATAAGAACTATGGGTTAACGCAAGAGTTAATAAATTGTTATTAACAAATTTATACCCCAATTTTTCAATAACATTACTTGATTTTTGTAAACATTCTTTCAAAATGAAATACCCAATTATTCAAATCAAAATTAAAATAAATAAAAAATGCTTTACCTAAAACATCCTGATCAGCGACCAACCCTTCAAATCTACTATCTGCACTGTTGCCACGATTATCACCCATAACAAAATAACTATCTTTACCAACTACTATATCGTCAAAAGGATATATTCTAAAATCGTGGGGATTGACATAAATTTCATGTTCCACAGAATTTAAAAATTCTTTTTTACGATTAACCCGCATATTACCATCATGAGTAAAGCCCATATCTGCTGTTTTAATTAAATTATTGTTAATATATAAATTTTGATCTTTATATACAATATGATCGCCAGGCAAACCTACGGCACGTTTAATTAAAATCTTGTTGCTTTTTTCTTGCCAAAAAATAATTATATCGCCCCTTTTAACTTCAGAAACTGTAAATATTTTTTTATGATTAATTGGTAAACGCAACCCGTAGATGTATTTATTTACCAAAATAAAATCACCATCAATTAATGTTGGCTTCATCGAACCAGAGGGAATTCTATACCCTTCAAATAAAAAAGTTCTAAACAATAAAACTATTAAAAATATAATAAAAAAAGACGCTACGTATTCTGTGATATTTATAAAATTATTTTGCTGTTCTTTAATAATAATTGGGTTAGGATCACGCTTATTATTAAGAAATTTATTAATAAACCAAACGATACCTGTAATGCAGGTTAAAGCTACTAAAATCTTTTCAAAATTCATAATTTTATCCTTTCAATTATATTATACTTAATCAGCAATTTTATTTAATCTTTTTTTAATTTTAACACGGCCAAAAAAGCTTCTTGTGGGATATCAACTTTTCCTATTGTTTTCATCCTTTTTTTACCAGCTTTTTGTTTCTCTAATAATTTTTTCTTTCTAGTTATATCACCACCATAACACTTGGCTATCACATTTTTACGTAATGCTTTAACCGTACTGCGTGCGATTATATGAGCACCTATGGTAGCTTGTATCGCAATTTCAAACATCTGTCTTGGAATTAATTCTTTTAGAGTATCCACGAGTTCCCTACCACGCTGATATGCAATACTACGATGAACGATTAAAGCCAATGGCTCTACTTGTTCTTGATTAATTAATATATCTAATTTTACCAAATCTGAAGTTTGATATCTAGTTAAATGATAATCTAATGACGCATACCCTTTACTTATTGATTTAATCCTATCAAAAAAATCTAAAACCACTTCGTTCATAGGTAATTCATAAATTAAAGATACCTGTTTGCCCACATATTGCATATTTTTTTGTACACCACGCTTTTCTATACAAAGTGTCATAATATTACCCAAATAATCTTTAGGTACTAAAATATGCGCTTCCACTATCGGCTCTCTAATTTCTTCGATACTATTTTCTACAAATTTAGATGGGTTATCTATGTATATAATTTCATTTTTTTTGCTTACTACTTCATAGATTACTGTTGGAGCAGTAGTAATTAGATTTATCCCGAATTCTCTTTCTAGACGCTCTTGAACAATTTCCATATGTAATAAACCTAAAAATCCACATCTAAAACCAAAGCCCAATGCAGTAGAATTTTCCGGCTCATAAAACAATGCTGAATCATTTAGTTTTAATTTACCTAAAGCATCTTTAAATGCCTCGTAATCGGTAGTTTCGACTGGAAAAACTCCAGCATATACCCTAGGTTGTGCTTTTTTAAAGCCTGGCAATGGCTCTTTGGCAGGATTTGCTAAAGTAGTTATAGTATCGCCAACTGGTGCACTATAAATATCTTTTACTCCGGCAATTATATATCCGACTTCACCTGCTCTCAATCGATCTTTTTTTACTCTTTTAGGAGTGAAAATCCCTAATTCTTCTATGGTATAATTATGATTAGTCGACATCATTTTTATTTTATGCCCTTTAATTAATTCACCACCAAACACCCTAACTAAAGATATAACCCCTAAATAACTATCAAACCACGAATCAACTATTAAAGCTTTCAGCTGAGAAGTACAATCACCTTTTGGTGGAGGAATCAAACTTACTAATTGCTCTAGTAACGGGTCGATTCCAATGTTATTTTTAGCACTAATGTGGAGGCTGTTATGAGCGTCTATTCCTATTATTTCCTCTATTTCTTGAGCTACCAGGTCGGGATCAGCTTGTGGCAAATCAATCTTATTAAGTACTGGGAGGACATATAAACCTTGATCAATCGCAGTGTAACAATTAGCCACTGTTTGGGCTTCTACTCCTTGTGAAGCATCAACAACCAGCAACGCCCCTTCGCATGCAACTAAAGATCTAGATACTTCATAACTAAAATCCACATGCCCTGGAGTATCTATTAAATTTAATTGATATATTTGTTTATCTTTAGCGGTATAATACAAACTTACACATTGGGCTTTAATGGTAATCCCTCTTTCTCTTTCTAAATCCATACTATCTAAAACACAAGATTTCATTTCACGCAACGATAACCCTTCACAACGCTGAATAAAACAATCAGCTAAAGTCGACTTGCCATGATCAATATGCGCAATAATGGAAAAATTTCTAATTTTGTCAATGTAATTCATAAATTATTTCAATAATTCTTTTATATATTTTTCATGTAAATTAACTTCTTCTAAATTAGCATAAATAATTTTTAAATTTTCATGCTTACTTTTAAATAATTTTTTTTCTAAAATATTCACGTCTTTATTAGTATCTTTTAAGTTGCCTATTATATTTTCTGCCACATCAAAATTTAAATTTATTTGCCCTGCAGTCATTTTTAAAATAAGCTTTGCTAAAATATTAGCATCCAATAAAGCACCGTGTAACGCTCTTTCAATATTTATGTTGTAACGCTTACATAATGCATCTAAATTATTACGCTGTCCCGGGTGCATAGTTCTAGCTAATACCAGCGTATCTATTATTTTAAATTCTAGATAAATATCTTTTATATTATGATTTAATAACTTCAGTTCATTATTAATAAAATCAATATCAAAAGGGGCATTATGAATTATCAATTCTGCATTATCAATAAATTTTAAAAAATCATCGACAATAAGAGAAAATTTTGGCTTATCTAATAAAAATTGATCTTTAATTCCAGTAATTGCCAAAGTATGCAATCCCACTGGGCGCTCGGGGTTAACATAAGTATGAAAAGTTTTGCCGGTAATAATACGATCAACGATCTCTACACAGCCTATTTCAATTATACGATCACCATTTTTAGTAGATAGTCCGGTAGTTTCTGTGTCTAATACTATTTGTCGCATTTAATTGCCTGTCGTGCTAAAAAATCTACTCTTTCATTCAACGGATGCCCGTTATGTGCTTTAACCCAATGCCAAGAAATATCATGTTTTTTTACAATTAAATCTAGCCTTTCCCATAAATCTTGATTTTTCACCGCAGCACCGCTAGCAGTTCGCCAATTTTTAATACGCCAATTTGATAACCAAATAGTAATGCCATTTTTTACATATTGAGAATCGGTGTATAAAATTATACGACAAGAAGATTTTAAAGAATTTAACGCATGTATTACAGACAATAATTCCATACGATTATTAGTAGTATGTGGTTCATAGCCAGTAATAATTTTTTCACAGGAATCACAAATTAAAATCGCAGCCCAACCACCCGGCCCAGGATTGTTTTTACAAGCACCATCTGTATATATAATTACTGATTTAGTATGAAATTTTAACATATTTATCCATATTAACTTTTCAAAGTATACTTAGCTAACTCATCATTTAGGTGGATATTATCCCATTTTTTTAAAAAAATTGGAGTCAGCGGAATTACCCTTTTGCAAGCAGTTATAGTATATATGTTTCCTAACGGGAATGGCATAAAATTACCAATAAATTCCAAAAAAACCAACTTGTTTAAAATTTTTTGATTACTGATTGGTAGATTATAACAATAGTATGTAACTGTTGAATCATCAAAACCTAACAAAGCTAACCAATCAAACAATTTAGTTACAGCAAGAAAATTATTTTTCCACGGTGCTTTTACAAATATTCTAGCTATTAATCTGAACAGCCCCCAAAGACTACAATAATTAAATCCGGTAATAAGAATTTTACCTTCCGCTCGTAATATTCTATGACTTTCACGTAATATTTCGTGTGGATTTGCCATCATTTCTAAAGAATGAGGTAAAATAACCATATCTATACTGTCGTTCTCGATTGGAATTTTATCCTGTCTACCAGCTATCATCATGGATTTTGGGGTTTGTTTCGATGGCTTATCGTCACCACTTAAACGTGGATGTAAAATAAATTGATAAATTGATTTATGCCTTTCAGTCAACAATGAATCTTCTATTAAAGAAAATTTTGGTTCACCAACTATCAAAATATTTTTAAAAAAATTATTGTTTATTAAATTACACAGCACTTTAGTTTCTTGTTGTATAACATATGCACCCAAGTCAGTTTGCATCCAATCTCGCATTTTCTGGTAATTTTTTGGTAAATAC
Organism: Francisellaceae bacterium UBA6186; assembly: GCA_002422785.1. Lineage (GTDB taxonomy): Bacteria > Pseudomonadota > Gammaproteobacteria > UBA6186 > Azoamicaceae > UBA6186. Next base: position 13,815 of record DITK01000027.1, on the reverse strand, counting down.
ATATACTAAATTTTATACCACAAACAATAAGCATGGCTATACATTTGTTTTACAAGGATGTTTTTGATAACATGTTTTCCTAATAACTTACTTTCTCAGAAAAAACCAAAAACAAATGGAGGGCATTTACTTTGCCAAACAAATATCAGGTACTATTAAAAACTAAAATATTTTTGTTGTTTTTAGCAACTATTTATTGTTATCAGCTATTTGGGATGCAGCTACCAAAGTCCGCCCCCAAGAACATTAATTATAATTTTCATTCTTTATTATCAACAGAAAATAATAATGATAATAATTCTTATTTAGAAATAGAAAAACAATTAGTGGCACATTATGTTGGTTTATATTTGAAAGGCAAAGAACTTTGCAGGTTAATGCAGCGCTCTAAGCCATTTTTAGAGCACGTAATAAATGAATTAGAAAAAAGAAATTTACCCAGGGAGTTAGCTTTGTTACCTATAGTTGAGAGTGAATATAGATCTTCAGCCGTGTCTCACAAAGGAGCTACGGGTATATGGCAAATTAGTTACGTTGCAGGCAAACGTTATGGTTTGATTTATAAACTAGACAATAATATGCACGACAATAGATATGATCTTGCAGCTTCCACACATGCTGCATTATCTTACTTAGAATTTTTGTATGAAAAATTTGATAATGATTGGTTGCTAGCATTAGCTGCATATAACGCTGGAGAAGGCAGAGTAAGCCGCGCTATTAAAAACAATAAATTTGTTGGGGAAAAAACCAATTATTGGTCGTTACCGCTACCAAAAGAAACACGCCACTATATTCCTAAATTGTTAGCATTATCTATCATTTTTAAAGATCCTAAAAAATTTGGATTAAATTTTGATCCAATTTAATTATTGATATATGTTACCAGCCTATAATTCAAGTAATTACTCATTAATCTCTAACCGGTAATTTTAAATTGCTAAATGTTGTAATTGTAATCTACAACATTTTCGGCTAGCAAACAAAATATCACATGAAAATATTTTTGCTATTAATTTCATTTTTCAATTATTTTATTATGCAGATGTGATAACTATAAATACTATGTAAATAGTATATTTGAAAATCATGTTTATAATGGTATAGTGCGCTTGAAATTATTTACTTGCAAAACATCTTAAATCTGTTTAATTTCAATCACACAATTTTTTTAAAAATTAATTTGTGTTTTATAATTAAACTATGACATACAGGATTTTAAAATTTATGGAAAACATAAGGGACTTAAGGGACTCATTAAAACAAAAATTCATCGCTAATAAATTCACTCTTTTTGACACAATCACCACTAGCAACTATTGCGCCAGCAAAAAAACTCTTGATAAATACAACATATATTCATCTTTGTCACATTTTCCATTATTAGATGTATTAAAAAAAATTACGAGCAAAATAAAACCAAACAAGCCTGTTTTAAACAACTATTTTTTAATCGCAGGACAACATACTTTAAATACTACAGGTTCTTTGTTAGAATGGATAATTAAAGAGTTATCTTTACCATCATCCAATATTTATTTAATTGGAAAACCTTACTCTAACTCTAACTCGGTTATTCAATCTTTAGAANNCAATCTTTAGAAAAAAATTTAAAAATACACTACCAACAAAATTCTAAACAAATAGCATTGGGTGGGTTTTCCGATAGTTATGATACAGATATTACTCTTTTATGGAACAGGCTATTTTTAAGGATAGCTGAAGAACTAGCTATTAAAAATCCGATAAAAGGTATTTTTGTACTTGATGATGGTGGACATTTATTAAAAAAAATACCAGCAGATATAGCATATCTCACTGATCCAGAAGGAAGGCCAATACCGCTAATAGGCATAGAACAAACTAGTTCTGGGATTAATGCATCTAAAAAATTTCCTCATCCAATTATAGAAGTAGCAAGTTCAGCTGCTAAACAATTAGAAGCACCCATGATTGCTAATTTAATTGAAGAATTATTAAATAATTTTGAAAAAACTTTTTTTCAGTTACATCCAAGATACTTAGCTATAACTCCAAATCTATCAGATTTATCTTTTGGTGTAGTTGGATTGGGTAAAATAGGTACAGCCACATTGAGACATTTACAACACCTTGGTTATAAAAAAATAATTGCTTTTGATTATGAAGATTCTAAAAGAAAGATATTTAATGATAACAATATTTATTTTGCAAAAGATGTTGTTGATTTTATTACCAAATCAGATCTGATCATTGGTTGTACTGGAACAGATTTCATGAGCGCTGATGAAAAAAAATTACCAACATGTTTGAATATTATGCAATCCACCAGAAAATTTCCTAAAATTTTAATTAGTTTATCTTCCAAAGATACCGAATTTAATTCTTTGCTCACATATATCCATCAAAAAAATCGTCAAACACAAAATAATAGCGGTATTGTTAATCCTTTGAAAGATATCCTATATCCGACAGAAAATCCTGTTCTGATTATTTTAGGAGGTGGAACACCATTAAATTTCATGCCAGTTAACATGGGCTTATCTGATTATTCCATCCCACCTAAAGATATACAATTAGTTCGAGGATTATTAGCAGCTGCTATCTTACAAGCTTACCAAATGATGGTAACCAACTATGATACTAAAGAAAATAAATTTCATGCAGAACAATATAAATTAGATCCTAATTGGCAAAATTTCGTGGTAAATGCGTGGCTAGAATCTGTAGAATTACCTAAAATACCTTTTTTTGAAGATTTAGACTGGATTTCAAAGAATTCTGGTGGCATACTTTGGAAAGCAAGTGAAAACAAAATTGCTTTAAACATTTAATGCGAGAAAATACAGGGATGCAACACGTAACAATAAATCAATTAGCAGAAATATATGCACAAGAATTAAAAAGTCATATTAATTTTTGTGCTACCATGCTAAATTTAATGAACGATATTGTTTTTATACTAACACCATGCTTACAATTAAAATTAGCCAACGATTTTGCAAAATCATATTATTCCATACAAGATGAATATATATTAAACAAACCATTAGCTAACATCAAAAAATTTCCTAAATCGTTAGGTGTTGTTATAAAAAAATTACAATTGCTAGATCATATTTCTTTACCAATTATACGTATACATACAACTGAAGCTAAGCAGCCAGAAAAAAAAATACGCTGGACGATGTCGCATTTACTAAATCAAAAAAAAATACCAATAGGTGTTTTTTTACTTGGTAAAATCCATGTTGAAAAATTTAATGAAAAAAGAGTTAACTATTTACAAAGTTGCTTAGATACTATCATAGATAGTGTACCAGGAGATATTTATTGGAAAAATACCGAAGGTGTGTATCTCGGATGTAACAATGCCATGGTAGAAAAAGCTAATTTAAGTGCTAAAGACGATATCATTGGAAAAACAGACCAAGAACTATGGCCAGAATCTACATTTTGGAGGCACGATCAAGAAATAATTTTATCTAACAAAACAATGAGGTTGCAAGAAACTGTAACATTCAATACCGGTGAAAACATGTATTTTGCTAGTATTAAAACTCCATTAAGAGATCAAGAAAATAAAATTATAGGTATTGTAGGAAACTCTTTGGACGTTACCGAAATAGTAAAAGCTAAATCAAAAGCTGAAAAAGCAAATAATGTTAAAACTCAATTTTTGCTACATATGCAACACGATATAAAAACTCCTATCAGTCACATTATAGGACTAACTAACATAATCGCCTCTATGGAAAATATTACAGAAAAAGTTAAAGAATATATTGGATATATAAAAATTTCTAGCGAAAGACTAATGGATTTAATTGTTGAAATATTACAACATTGTGATCTTGAAACAACTAGTGGTGCCAATCAAGAATGGAAATTTAACCTTGTAGATTTAATAAAAAAAACAATAGATTTAAACATCATATTAATACAAGAAAAAGATTTGAATATTATTATTAATCACGATAACAACATTGCTAAAAATTTAATTGGTAGTCGTGATAAATTACATAGAATATTTATTAATTTATTAGATAACGCATTAAAATTCACCTCTAAAGGTACGATAACTATTACTACTAAACTCATAAAAGTGTTAGAATACCCTAAAGTTATTATAGAATTAACTGTAGAAGATACGGGAATAGGAATTCCTGCTGATAAGTATGAAACTATTTTTGATCGCTTTACTAAACTATCTCCATCTGGTAGTAATTTGTATAAAGGTCTTGGCTTGGGACTGTGGATGGTAAAACAGCTTACTAAAGATATTGATGGAGAAATTTATGTAAACAGCACTGTTGGTGTAGGATCTAAATTCAAATGTGTTTTCCCTTGCAGGATAGCTTTTTTAGACAAATATGAAGATGGGAACTAGTTAACGCATGATAAGAACAAATAACATTCTAAAATTTTTATTAGTGGAAGATGAACCTATAGCTCAAATAATCGGGCAAAACATTATAGAAAAAGCCGGGTATAAATTAGATATAGTTAATTCGACTAAAAAAGCCTTTAACTTACTTCAACATCAAAAATATGATTTGATTTTTATGGATTTAGGTTTGCCTGGCATTTCTGGTATAGAATTTACCAAAGTTTTAGTAAAAAAACTAAAAGTGGAAACTCCAATAATAGCAATTACCGCTTTTAATTCCCATAGCAAAAAAGATGAGTGCTTAAAAAATGGATTTAAAGCTTTTCTAGAAAAACCTTTTACAGAAAAACAACTACAAAATATTATTAATAAATTTTGTCTTTCATATATTTCAGATTTTACTGATATGGCCTGCATCTCTTAAATGATTGATTACCATATCAATATAATTGATAATTATTTAGCTAAAATAATAGCAAAAAAGCTGATAACTACTATCAGAATAATAAATAACACCCCCATAGTAAAAAAACTTTTATTTAAATTTTTATAACTAAACAACTCCGGCCTATTTTTTACAGCACTATACAGCAACCATAATAATATGGCAGAAATTCCTACTAAAAATATCGAATTGATTATAACCATAATTTGTTTTAAACACCTGTACTTTTTTTCTCAATAAATTCTATGATAGCCGCAGCTACATTTTTTTTGCTAGCAGCCTCTATCCCTTGCAGCCCAGGAGATGAATTAACTTCCAACACCAAAGGTCCTCGATTAGAACGAATTATGTCAACCCCTGCGACATTAAGGCCCAAGATTTTAGTAGCCTTAATTGCAGTTTTTTTCTCTTCTTTAGTTAAAACAACATTAGCAGCTGTTCCGCCTCGATGTAAATTAGAACGAAACTCCCCAGATTTAGCAGTTCTTTTCATGGCGGCAACAACTTTATCTCCAACCACAAAACAACGAAGATCTTCGCCATTACTTTCAGTAATAAACTCTTGCACCATAATATTAGCTTTTAGACACATAAATGATTCTATAACGCTTTCTGCAGCTTTACTTGTTTCAGCTAAAACTACACCTATACCTTGAGTTCCTTCTAAAAGCTTAATAACTAGTGGTGGACCACCAGCAATTTTAATTAAATCATTTGCATCATTAGGAGAAGATGCAAAACCAGTAATTGGCATGCCAATCCCTTTTTTTGACAAAAATTGTAAAGCACGTAATTTATCCCTAGCCCTAGATATTCCAATAGATTCATTTAAAGAAAATACCCCCATCATTTCAAACTGCCTAACAATAGCTGTACCATAAAAAGTAATTGAGGCACCAATCCTTGGTATTATCGCAGTAAAATCATTTAATTTTTCCCCAGCATAATGGATCTCCGGATTAGTAGAAGATATATTCATATAACAACGAACCGTATTAATAATACTAACAGAATGCCCACGAATTTCCGCTTCTTCTTTTAATCTACGAGTAGAATATAGATTTTCATTCTTAGATAAAATTGCAATTTTTAATTTCATATTTTTCAACATATTATCTTGTTTTATTAATTAAAAAAGACTTGTTCGGATTTATTAAAAATCTTTTGTTCAAGGCAGTTCTTCCTAACAATAACCTAAATCCCATAAAATCACGATTAGTTAAAGCAAGCTCTATAGGCCACGCCGCCATTCCCATATATAAAATACTTTTTATTATATATCGATTTTCAATATCACCACCAGAATTTTTCACATCGCGCCTACCTAACATATCAGCTTCACAATATAAGATGTTGGTATTGTTATGCTGAATCGGACATACCTGGAACCTGACTTTATATTTCCCGTTAGCTGCCTTAAATGATTCTATATTTAACGCATGTAAAGTAGAGGTCCTAGCTCCAGTATCAATTTTAGCTTTTATCTTATCAATCCCAAGTTCTGGAAATTCAACCCATTCGCGCCACCCAATAAGAATTTTTTTTCTAAATTGACTTTTTGGTATATATTTATTATGCACTATATAGCTCCAATAGTAACCCTAAATAATAACTCTATTTTTAATATTATTTAATTATTGTTTATTTTACAATCTCAACTATAGCAAAGCTGCCTGTTCCTCGGCATAATAAGAAGACCTAACTAATGAACCACTAGCTACATTAGTAAAACCCAAAGAATATGCAAAAACTTTAAATTCTTCAAATTGCTCTAAAGAAACATATCTTGCAACCGCAGTATGAAATTTACTAGGCTGCAAATATTGCCCGATAGTTAACATATCACAATCATATTTTCTTAAATCAATTAAGACTTCTTTAACCTCTTCATCATTTTCGCCAAGACCTAACATGATTCCAGATTTAGTAGGAATTGTTGGAAATCGTTGTTTAAAATTTTTAATTAATTCTAAAGAACTAATATAATCTGAACCAGGACGTACAGCTTTATATAACCTAGGTACCGTTTCTATATTATGATTAAAAACATCTGGTGGGCTAATTGCTAGTTTTTCTAAAGCAACCAACATTCTACCACGAAAATCGGGTACTAAAATTTCTATTTTAGTACCCGGACAATACTCCCTTACTGCAGAGATACATGCAGCAAAATGACTCGCCCCACCATCTCGCAAATCATCCCGATCTACTGAGGTAATAACAATATATTTTAAACCCATTTTTCCAAGTGCTTTGGCTAAATTTATTGGTTCATTTGCATCAACAGGATCCGGCTTACCATGCCCTACATCACAAAAAGTACATCTTCTGGTACATTTGTCCCCTAAAATCATAAATGTTGCAGTTTTTTTCTCAAAACATTCGGCCAAATTTGGACACGATGCTTCTTCACAGACAGAATATAATTTATGCTCTCGCAGTAATTTTTTTAATTCTAAAGCTCTATCGCTGGGTGCTTTTACCCTAATCCATTCTGGTTTTTTTAGTGGCTCTGAATCTAAAACAATTGGTATATTCCTAGATCTAGCGAATTTATCTTTACCTTTTTGTTTAATATTATTTGTCATTGTTTTTCAACTTAATAATAAATATATCTTGAAGCAGTATAGCAACTGTATTTATATCAAATGTGCTAATCTTAGCACTAATTTTATTAAAATTAATCAATTGAGTCATTTTTAAATTTGCAAACCCACAAGGATTAATTTGACTAAATGGTTGTAAATTCATATTAACATTAAAACTTAAACCGTGATAACTACAACCCCTGGCAATTTTTAAACCAATTGAACAAATTTTTTCCCCAGCTATATATACTCCTGGTGCATTTGGATCTAGATCTGCATTAATATTATAGTTATTCTTTAATAATTCTATAATTGATTGTTGCAAAATATAAATTAATTTTTTCAAACTAATAGATCTTCTAACTAAATCCAATAAGAAATATATTATTAATTGACCAGGACCATGATACGTTACTTGTCCACCCCTATCACTTTTAATAACTGGTATGCCCCCCGCATTTAGAATGTGATGTTCTAAACTTACTTTTCCTAAAGTAAAAACAGCAGGATGCTCTAAGAACCAAATTTCATCATTGGTATTTAAATCACGATGTTTAGTAAAATTTTGCATAGCAATTAGTGTGCTTAAATAATCTTGTAATTTTAAAAATTTACAAATTATTGGCCGCATATATTTCTTAAAATACGTACCTTAGCTCAAGAATTAGATATTTTTTCACTGGCAATCACATTAAAATACATTGATATTTTATCTGATATTCTGGTAAAAAAATTGCCATTCTTAACCGTATAAAGAGCAACTGCTGGATACTCGGCAATAACCTCTCCTTTTATTTTTACCACATAAGTACCGATTGGAGATCCTTTTTCTAGCGGTGCTTTAATTAAATTTGGGATATTTAAAGTAGCAGTTAATTTATTAATATCATTTTTCGGTAAAGATAAATAAACATCTTCTGGCAAACCAATTTCTATCTTTTTATTATTCCCACCCCAAATCCTTGCTGTTTGTAAAATATGACCTTGCTGATAAACCTTATGAGAAGCAAAAAATCTAAAACCCCAATTTAATAATTTAGTTGCATCAGTAGTTCTAATGTCGTCAGTTTTAGAACCAAGTAAAATAGCAATTAATCTAGTATTATCTTGAACACCAGATACAGCTAGACAATATCCTGCATTATCTGTTTGACCAGTTTTTATCCCGTCAACAAAACTATTGCGCCATAACAATTTATTACGATTGTTTTGCTCTATATTGTTATACGTATAAGATTTTTGTGAATAAATCTTATAATTTTCTGGGTGTTCTTTAATTGTTGCACTAGCCAAAATAGCTAAATCTTTAGCAGTAGTATAATGGTTAGGATCCGGAAGACCGGTGGCATTGCTAAAATGAGAATTATGCATGCCTAACATTGCAGCATAATCATTCATTAAACCTGCAAAAGCTTGTTCAGTACCAGCTATATGCTCGGCTATAGCTACCGATGCATCGTTACCAGACTGTATCACGATTCCTTTAATTATGTCTGCAACTTTAACTTTGCTATTTACATCAACAAACATACGAGAACCAGTAGTTTGCCATGCTTGCTTGCTTATAGTAACATCGTCATTCAATGACAAACGGCCAGCTTTAATTTCATGATCTACAACATACATCGTCATGATTTTCGTAAGACTTGCAGGTTCCAATTTTTCTGCGCTATGTTTTTCAAACAAGACTTTNNACTTTACCGCTATTATAGTCTAATAATATAGATGCATGAGTATTCAATTGTGGTTGTTCTGGTATAAAATTAATTGCCATAAGCGGCATAACCAATATAAAATTTAATATTATTGTTGCATAGATATTTTTTGTAAAATTCTTTAATTTTATTAGCATAACTTTTAATTGCCTCTCTTAATTATATTAATTAACTTAATCTATTATAAAACTATCTTGACTTGGGATCTTGGCTAAAATCTTTTTGAGGTTTGGCATATCAAAATCTCGATTTACAGAACTAATCACAACTTTATATAAAATATTTTTTTTATCACCTTTTTGCAAGCTATGTTCAAGAATATTTACTTCATATTCATTCCCCCCCCTATATTGATGATTTTGTAGTAAGTCTTTTAGTTTTGAAGCTAATTTTTGAGCGTTAGATGGCTTAGTGAAAGCACCTAACTGTAGCATAGCATTATATTTTGATGATCCAGATGAATTGACCATCTGAGTTGTTATATTGCTAGAATTAATAGAGGTATTAATAGCTACAACCTCTACTTTACCAACACCATGCCCTAGGATCCCAAGTTTATCTGCTGCGGCATAAGACAAATCTACTATCCTATTTGCGTGAAATGGTCCGCGATCATTAATTTTTACTATAATACTGCGATTATTACTCAGATTAGTAACCTTAGCATAAGTTGGCAATGGTAAGGTTTTATGAGCCGCTGTCATTTCATACATATCATAAATTTCACCGCTAGAGGTTCTAAAACCATGAAATTTAGTCCCATACCAAGATGCATACCCACGTTCTTTATAACCATTACTTGATTGCAATACATTATAGGTCTTGTTTAGTACGGTATATTTATCCGGGTTACCGTAGCGACTTTTTGGTTCATGTTTAGGAAGTGGCTCTTTAACTAAAGCTAAGTTAGGAATATCTTTTTGATGCGGATGACTATCTTGTTGCCTAGTATAAGCATTAACGGTTTTATTGGTTACTTTTTTAGTGTTTTTATGAACTTTGGCAACATAGCTATTATTACAACCAACTATAGTCAATAATGCTAGAAACAGGCCTGATTTTTTAATAATATTATTCATCGGTTGATATTCACTATTTAAGTATAATTAAATTTGATAGTTTATACTTAAAAGTATGTAGATCAAAATAAGATTCTTATATTTTTAGTATTTTTTATAATAACAAATGTATGTTTTGCAGCTGATATTCCTGTCAATATAGTTGGCTTATTTAAAAACAAAGTAGTAATTATGGAAGATGGTGCCCCACATAAAATACTAAGTGTTGGGGAAACTACCGCAGTAGGTTTTAAATTGATTTCAGCAAATAGTTCCGGAGCGGTATTTCAAGATCTTAGTGGCAATTTGGTAAAAATTGGCATAAACAATGAAATCAGCACCACATTCAATAGTAGCACTGTAGCAATTGCTGCAGAATACATAGTGTTAAATGCAAATAATCAATATATAGTAAATATTGTTATTAATAATACTCAACCACCAGTTCCAGCTATTATAGATACTGGTGCAAATTTAGTAACTTTAAGTGGTAAAACTGCGAATTTACTAGGAATAAATTATCAAAATGTTGCAACCAAAGTACAGGTTGCAACAGCAAGCGAAAATACCGGTGGCTATTCAATGTCATTAAACAATGTCAGACTTGGATCTATAAGCTTATCAAATATAGATGCACTAATTATAGAAGGAAATGAACCAGAAATGGTGTTGGTTGGTATGAGTTTTTTAAAACAATTAGATTTACAATATCAAGGAGAAAAATTGGAATTAAAAATTCATAATGACGAATTGAAAAATAAAACAAATAATAATTCATCTTTTTTGCCCCTCTCATCTGAACCTAGTAACAATATGCAATCTACTCCAAACAAAGAAGTAAGCAACGCTAAAGATATAGACATCAATCCAAATTAATAACTTTTACTACAAAGCCAATTATATATTCACTATCTTGATTTTTCATTTTAAATTTAACATGATTGGGTGATTTTTTATTAGAAATTTTTTCGATCTGGATAGGTTCTTTAAAATTAGCACTATCCCAATTTATGTTAATCAAATTATGTTTATTCTCTAATTTTAATTTAACAGAACCTAAAGGTCGATCGCTATCAAAAGGAGGAAAATCATTGTCTACTACAGATACAACCAATTCTATGTTTTCTAATTTATTAACCGCACCTTGCCATAATTCTATATTTTTTAATTTTGGTAAATCTTTTATTAACCAATGCTTAGGATATGTTGGGATCCGATATTCTTTAGCTTTGTGAAGATTAGAATACTCAGTAATTTCTATATAAATTTTGTCTTCCACTAATCGATCAATAGTAATAGCATCTAGTTGCAAGATAACTTTAGGAATTGCTAATTTTTTAGCAGAATTATTACTAGCATATGAATAATCTACAGCCATAAAATTTAGAAATAATAATGTTATAAATATTTTTTTGAACACTTTCGCTCCCTTTCCAATTGTTTAATAAATTATTTATAAAAAGCAATTATCACTGACATAAAAATCAACAACATCGAAATAGCATAGCGTATTTGCAAATGCTCTCCTAAATAAAATAAAGCAAAACCGATAAAAACACATAAAGTAATTGCTTCTTGAATGATTTTTAATTGATATGCAGTCATAGCCCCATAACCCCAACGATTAGCTGGCACTTGTAATACATACTCAAAAAATGCTATCCCCCAACTGACCAAGATAGCAAGCCAAAGCGGAGCAGTAGATTTAAATCGCAAATGACCATACCAAGCTATAATCATAAAACAATTAGAAGCAAAAAGTAGAATTACTGTTCTTAAAATAGGCATCCTTGCTCCAGCAGTTGAACAATTGATCTATAGATAGTAAATATTATAATTATATTATAGTAATTTTCATTTAACTTGCCTACCAAGTAATGTGCTCTACTCCATTAAAATTTAATACACTACCGTCATCCATAGTTATAGTACCTGTGGCATTGTTGGTATTAAAATCAAGTGAATTAGTGTTAATTTTCGCTTGATAATTATCACTTATTGTTGCTGTGTGTCCTCCCAAAGATAAAGTCCAGCTAGTTGAAGTGTTTTGGATCATTGTAGCACTGGAACCTAAATTTAAAAAAACATAATCATTAGCATCACTACTACCAGTTAATTGATCATACCCATAGCCTAAACCAAAGTGTAAAGTATCTTTGCCAGTATTAAAAGTAATTATATCATTACCAGATCCTGGATTTATTGTTGATGAAGCATGTGTTCCAATCATATTTATAGCATCATTGCCATCACCAGCCGTTACATTAAATATTGTACTAGAATTCTTGCTAGTTAAAGAAATAGTATCATTACCGTTACCAGACATAATAGTAAAAGTATTTGACCCACCACTACTAGTGGTAGAGCTTAAGTTAATAGAGTCATCACCGCTGCCAACTGTAATCCTAGCATCATTAGCATTAGTTACTTTTATAATACTACCAGGGGAATCGCTATAGCTACCTACATCAACATATGCATGCAAAAAACCATTAAGGGTAACACTAGCTGCATCATCATGGATAACGACAACATCAGTAACACTGGTATTTGCTGAAGAAATATCCAAATTACCTAAATTATCTCTAGTGTAAGTTATACTTGCCGAAGATTTTATACCATCAGCATTATTCATGCCAGTCCCAGTGTAAGTACTGGTTCCTGGTGCATAATTAATGACTGTATAGCCCTTAGAAAGAGTGCCTATATTAACATTAAAATCAAGCAACGTATTTCTACCAAAAGTTACATCCGGAGTCATATCATTTCTAGTTAAATCTAAAAAAGAATTGAAATTATATTGTGTACCATTAAAATTAAAATTTTCAATATTATTAAAATTATTAACTGCATTATTATCTAATTGGGTAGTAGTAAAAACACCACTTGTTTCATTATAGAAAAGATCATAATTAGCTGCTGATTTAGTAAAATATAAAGTATCAGTTCCGCTATTACCGTAAACCGTATTGTTGCCAGTTCCTAAATAAACAGCATCATTACCGCTACCCAGATTAAGGATATCGTTACTAGCTCCAGTATGAATAATAGAAGACAAGTATGTTCCAGTAATATTTACTGTATCACCTAGATCTCCAGAGGTAAAATTAAATACATTACTAGCATTATTGGCAACTAAATTAACAATATTAGAACCACTACCAAAAGTTGTAATAGTATCGCCAACAATCCCACCATTTATAGTATTAGTACCGCCACTTATGTAAATAGTATCGATAGCTAACGTATGTACGGTAACAGCATTAGTACCACCAGTAAGAGTTATAGTTTCAGCTCCCGTACCGCCATATATAGTATTGGTACCCGCACTAATTGTTACGGTATCAAGACCCGAGGATCCACCGGTTATAGTATTGGTGCTATTAGAACCAGATACATTAATAGTCTCTTTACCTGTTCCACCAATAATACTGCTAGAACTTATGCCGGCACCGCTTACATTAATACTATTAGCCCCGGTTCCTCCTGTTATCTTGTTACCAGAGCCACCAGTTACAGTTATAATATCTAAACCAGACGATCCTCCAGTTACAGTATTAGCCGTACCGCCTAAAATATTAATAATATCTTTACCAGCTCCACCTAAAACAGTATTAGTGCCACTATTTAAATTAATGGT
>DITK01000008.1:17782-24152 GCA_002422785.1 Francisellaceae bacterium UBA6186 | reverse complement strand
AATCAATTCAATATAGCAATACCAGTTTATTGCCACCTACTAATGTCACGTTAGAGTATGTATTTAGTGATGGTGGTGCTTTTGGTGCGATATTAACTGCAACATCAACAGCTGATATCAGCATTACCGGTATTGATCAACCAGCGCAAATAGCTATGCTGCGGCATGATTTTGTTGGGCCGAATAATCATGCTGGGGTATCTGCAGTTGCCGATCTAAATCAAGATAGCACACCAGATATTATCCATTACGATGCTGTTACGCAAAACTTGGTTTGGTATAGCAACGATGGTAGTGGATTATTTACCTCGCCTACTAATAGTATTATTGCATCTAATATAACTAATATTAATCAAATCGTAACAGCAGATGTTACTAATGATGGCAAAACAGATTTATTTATAATTAATGGTGCTAATTCAGGATTATTAATTAACAATGGATCTGAAATATTTACTATGTTTACTCCAATCACTGATAATATCGTAACTATAGCAGCTGGAGTTATGCAAAGTAGTTTAAATAATAATATGAATTTAGTCTACGTTACACAAAATGCTGGCAATAGCCAATTAAATTTTGCCAGCAGCAATAATGATGGCACCTTTAATATAGATGCTAACCCAATAGCTAGTTTTACTGGATCGGTGATTCCAGGTTCGATGCAGTTAACGGATATTAATCAAGATAATAAATTAGATATATTATTAACCCAAGGACAATCAACCAGTTGGTATCAAAACGATGGTGCCGGAGTGTTTACTCCACATACTATCCAGTCGGCGTATCACACAGCAGGAGTTGCAACTGGGGATATGTTTAATAGTGGTTTTATGGATATAGTAACTATTGATCAAAATGATCCAATTATTAGAATGTTTGTTAATACTGGCGATAATCTTACTTTTACCTCGACAGTGGTAGCTAACGATCCTGGGATCTTTGGTGCGACCAATATTAATATTACCGATATTAACCAAGATGGTAATCCAGATATTTTGGTTATGGGTACGCAAGGCACTGAAGCCGGCCATGTAGTAGAATTTTTAAATAATGGACAAGGTAGCTTTACTAAATATGTAGATCCTAATCAAGTAACTGATACGCCAGCTAATCAGAATTTAACTACTGCCAATCTTAATCCTAGTCAGCAACAGATGGCGATTATTACTGGCGAAGATTGGCTAACCAGCTTATTAATTAATAGTCAAGCGATAGGCACCACAGGTAATGATGTAATAGATGCGGGGGCTGCGCCTATTGGTACGGTTAATCAAATTTCTGGTAATGGCGGCATAGATCAATTCGTATTTAAACATAATTATGGTAATGCAATAATAACTGATTTTGATGACGGTAATAATGTAATTAATTTATCTGCTTTTGGATTGGTCGGCATTAATGATCCTAATTTGCATATCACAGTTTCTGGTAATCATACTAATATTATTATAACTAATGAAGTTAGTATTGTGTTAGAAAATGATATTAATACGCTTAATAATAATAACTTTAATTTTTAATTATATTGATATAAATTTAAATTATGAGCTTTAGGTATAATTATGCATAATATAAAATTATTTGAATCAACAGATCATTTATTTGTTTTTTTGAATGAAAACAAATCTAGTCCCGAACATGGGATCCATTCTAATCAATATTTAATCAAGCATCATGATCATGCAGTGTTGTTAGATCCTGGTGGTTTTAATGTTATGCCCAATGTTTTATCAGAGATGCTTAGATATATTACAATAGACAAATTGTCTGCTATTATTTTATCACATCAAGATCCTGATGTGTTAGGTGGTGTTGTTTCTTGGTTGGCATTAAGTTCTGCTAGTGTCTATATTCCTGAGATTTGGCTGCGTTTTGTCCCTCATCTAGGAATAACTACCGACATACATCGTTTTCATCCAGTTCCGGATCATGGTATGGAATATTTAATGGGTCAAGATTGTAAATTGCAATTGATCCCAGCACATTTTTTACATTCCGAAGGTAATATAAGTGTTTATGATCCTTTATCCAAAATACTTTTTTCCGGAGATATTGGAGCTGCAGGATCAGTTTTGGGCGATAACCCATTTGTAGATAATTTTGCAGATCATGTGCCGCATATAGAAAATTTTCATAAAAGGTATATGTGTTCTAATAGAGCAATTCAAGTTTGGTTACAAAAAATCTCTAAATTAGATATAGAGATGATAGCCCCACAACATGGTAGAATATATAAAGGCCAGGCGTTGCAACAGTTTATCGAATGGTTGGGCAACTTGAAGTGCGGCATAGACTTATTTGATGCTGATGGATTTATCAATATGGAAACAAAAACTTGAGTAGCATGCTAGATAATAACAACAGTTTTTTTTTGATTATTGAAAAACTAAAGGTTAAATTTTTAGAGCAATTATGCGCACTGATTGAACATCAAATTGTTAGTAATAATTTAGAAAAAAATATAGTTATTTTAGAGTCAGAAAAAACATTGCAAGCTCAAGAAATATTTAAGGGTATAACCATCACAGAACAAATTGATTTTGTGCAAAAAAAAATTGAACACTTTAACAATATTAACAGCGCATTAAAAATATTACATAAAAATCACAACAAAAACAGCTTGAACAATATAACAACCTTGAAAAAAAATCTGTTTAACTTGAATATAGTATTTAATAGATTGTTCGAAGAACATGATTTATTATTTCGTCAAACAGAATTTCTTAAATCACTAATAAATTCTTATGCTGATTTTTCCGATTTAGAACAAGCAATACAAATATTGTTAAAAACTTTTTATTGTCATTTCCCTTTTTATTTTATTGCTATTTGTTTTGAACATGAAGCAGGCGGTCATGGTTGTCAAATATACTATACTGCAAATTTTAACGAAGAACAAAAGAATAACATTAAAAAAAAATCACAAGAATACATTACAAAACATCACGGTATTGCGTTTGACAATGTTGAAGTTGCTGAAAAATTGTTTATTGAAAATAATATAACGACTAATTATGAATTGTTAGATGATAATCTTGTATCTGTTTCGTTCAAGAATAACAAGGATTTTGACACCAGCAAGGTGTTATCCATTACTTGTGCCAGTCAAAACAAAATGACATCTTATGAACGCCACGTAATGGGCACTAATTTATATATTATGGGTATTAATTTAAATACTAATGTTCATTTGCTGTCTGATGCGTTTTTAAAAGTCAAACATTATGCGACTCATGATGTATTAACTAGTTTGTATAATAGACGTTATTTCGATGATATAATTAAACAACATATGAATCTTGCTAAGAGTAACAATAACACTTTTTGTGTGTTAATGATAGATTTGGATAATTTTAAAACCATCAATGACTCCTATGGTCATCCAATTGGTGATAAAGTTATACACAATGTTGCTACTATAATTGCAAAATTAATACGTAAATCAGATATAGCGTGTAGAATTGGTGGGGATGAATTTGCGGTTATCCTTCTGGATATAGAATTAAACCAATCTATGGCGATAGCCGATAAAATGAGAAAAGAAATACAGCTGATAAGTTTTACCAGTGCTAAAGGAGATGTCTTTCATACTTCAGTGTCTATTGGGGTGGCGAGTTATACCAACGATGCTAACAATTCAGTAGATTTAATTGGCGATGTTGATAGAGCATTATATAAAGCTAAAAACTTAGGAAGAAATACTGTTTGTTCATCAGAAAATTCTAAAGAGCGCATTAATACTGCAAATTATGAGCTTAATTATTTGGAAAAAATTAGAATCGCAATGAACGAAGGCCGCACTATACCATACTTCCAACCCATAGTGAATAATTTGACGCAAGAAATTTATGCTTACGAAGTATTGGCAAGAATAAAAGATACCAATGGCACCATTATTGCAGCAGATAAATTCATTAAATTAGTAGAAAAATCTATTTTAAGTTATGATTTTCATAAAATAATAATTTATAAATCGTTACAAATATTTAAAAAAAATTTAGGACAAAACATAAAAGCGGTACGTTTATTTATTAATCTATCTGTTACCGAAATTCAAAATAAAAAAATCTTAGAAGATATATATAATATGTGCCAAGAGTTAGAGATTACCCCTAATCATATTACTTTTGAATTTGTAGAAAGAGATGTGATTAATGACATTTATTCTGTGCAATCTCAAATGGAGCAAGCTCGTGTTCGGGGTTTTAGTTTTGCCGTTGATGATTTTGGTAGTGCTTATAATTCGTTAAGTTATTTGCGAGAAATGTCGTTTGAATATTTGAAAATAGAAGGTTCTTTTGTGGAAAATATTTTATATTCTGAAAAAGATTATACTATAGTAAAGCATCTCCAGAGATTATGCCACGATTTAGGCATTACAGTGATAGCAGAATTTGTTGAATCAAAAGAGATTTTAGACAAGATAATAGCAGTCAATATACCTTACGGGCAAGGTTATTATTTAGGTATGCCTATCGATCTTGATCTATAAGCTAAATATGCAAACACGTGTGATGCATGGGCCATACAAACGGTTATATAAGTATAGCGAGGAGTTCCAGCCATGGAACAAAAAAATAGTACTAATATCATCATGATACCTATAGCATTAAAACATACTAATGGTATCGAAAACCAATTATAACTATTAATGTTGTCAATTTTTTTTAATAAAAGTATGCCATAAATTAAATATATAACGCTTAATATGGCTGGAATTAAATTAGAAAAAGTTAAATAGATAAAACTGTTAACTATTAAATGCAATAAATTATTGTTAATAACAAAAGGACTAATATGTTTAAATGCTGGATGATATAATAACATGCTAGTCATGTTTATGCTTCTATGTTTAATGTATGCCAAAGGATATTTAATAACAGCTTTAACCCAAGCAAAATATAGTTCGCGACGTTCTTGTTGGTTGGTACCAGATTTTAATATAGCATCCCCAAAAATAAGATCATCCACCATGTAGTATTTAGATCGATCTAATGGATGACGATTTAATCTGTTAAACATTTCTTGCATAGTAAAATTTTTATTTTTAGTAAACGCTGGAAACAAATCAGTATTGGTTTCCAAACTAATTGCTGCTAAATCATAAATTTTTACTAGTTGCCAAGCATGATTTTTTTGTATATTTGGGATCAGGATCCAATTAATACTATTTAATAATAAATAAAAACTTATTAAAATCATAAGGTAGGTTTTAATAAATTTTTTAGTAGATATTTGATAATTAGCAAAAATATATGCTATCCACCCCAATAAAATAGGGGCGCAATATTGAGCTTGGAATTTAATAGCTGTACCGTATAGCAAAATAATTATTAATAAAATCGTTTTATGCCAACTTGGCTGTTGTTGATTTGAGCTGAGATAAGCCAGATAAGATGCAACAAATAAAAAGCAAAAGGTAAACCCTACATCTTTCCAAATCATAATAGAATATAGAAAAATTTGCGGAATTAAAGCTAACAATAATATTATATATCTGCAAGAATAAGATTTAATGCTTTTAATCAGATAAAAAATTGCTCCGTATAATAAACTTATGTGCAGCAAAAAAATCATACCTGGACCTTCGTATATCCGATCTAGGTATCTCCAGACAAAAGACATTAATGGTGGATGATGATCACCATAGATTCCTGATATAGCCATCATATATTGACCCTGGCTGTCGGGCGATAAAATGCCGGGCCAAATTAATACTACATGTAATAAGCTCGTCACCAAGATTATAATTGAGGTTGATGATAGTTTAATATATTTATAAATGTGCATAATGAACCGCCAAAAAAAGCATAAACCCAATTCGGTAGGTTACACTAGGGTTTATTTAAGTGGAATAGTCACGGACAATCTCTTTGTTTAGTTAGACAACCCAGAATAAATGCTTGACCGGGCTTGGCATACTTGATATAAATCTTACATTCTTGTTGTTTATCGATATTTTCAAACAAAAAGGTCAAGGTAGAAATGAGCAAAATTGTAAATAAAGTTGATTTAACTAAAGATGTTTCTGATATAGTAGATTTACCACAGGTGACTGTTAAAAAAGTTATAGATGCTGTTTGGGATATAATTAAGCAAAAATTAGTAGAAGGTGATCAGGTGTCCATAGTAGGGTTCGGTAACTTTTCTGTTAAGAATAGGGCAGCTAGAGTTGGTCGCAACCCTAAAACTGGCGAATCAATCCAGATTAATGCTGCTAGGATCCCAGGATTTAAAGCAGGAAAAGTATTAAAAGATGCTTTAAAAGAAAACAAATAATAAAATTAGTAGTTGAATTTTATTATAAAAAAAGATTAATATGGCACATTATTTATTTAATACTGGGTGCTTAGCTCAGCTGGGAGAG
>DITK01000008.1:0-17764 GCA_002422785.1 Francisellaceae bacterium UBA6186 | reverse complement strand
CGGGGGTCGCGGGTTCGAGCCCCGTTCGCTCCGTTACTTTTATATTAATTAATATAGAGAATCATCAGCATGCTGCAATGGATCAGAGATAAGCTACAAGGGTTGGTAATTAGGATTTTTGCTGTAATTATAATTCTGATTTTCGTGCTAGGAGCGGGTAGTTATTATTTATTTAATAGAAATTCGTATAATAAAGTAGCGGCTACAGTCGATGGAAAAGATATTAGTAATGATGTTATAGATAATATTTATCATAACAACATTAAACAATATTATTCTAAACAAAAAAGCTATGATAAACTTGATTTAGATCCTAAAAAAATCAAACATCAAATTCTGCTGGATATGGTTAATAGAACAGCCATCATTAACGGTATTAAAAAATCAGGATTTTCTATAACCGATGAGCAATTGATTGGCTTTGTTAAAAATGAGCATAATTTTCAAAACAACGGTAAATTTTCTGCAGAAAAATATAATAATTTTCTGCAGCAAATATCTTTAACTGACAGTCAGTATCAGCAAAGTTTGCGAGAATATTTATTGTTAGAGCAGCTAAGAAACAATATGATATTGTCAAGTTTTGTCCCCATGCCAGAAGTTACTAATTTTATTGCAAAATGGCATCAAATTCGCAATTTTGGTTATGTAATCATACCTTTTAAAAAATTCATACCGCCAACGATAGACGATAAATCTATAGAAGATTATTATCAAAAAAATAAAAAATCTTTGATGATTCCAGAAACTGTTACTATTTCCTATTTAGATGTTACAGCAGATAAATTGATAGATCGAACGCCGATAGATAGAAATAAGCTTTATAATTATTATCAAGAACATACTGAATATTATACATTACCAGAACTAGTGAATGTTAGCCATATATTAATTACAGCTCCTAAAGGTAGCCATCCAGACAAAATTAATGCAGCCAAGGATAAAATTGAGGATATATTTGCTAAAGTAAAACTTGGCCAAGATTTTAACAAATTAGCGACGCAATACTCAGAAGATGAAAATTCAGCTAAAAATGGTGGAAATCTAGGTTGGTTAGGTAAAGGTGAAATTGATGCTGATTTTGAACAAGCGGCATTTAGCTTAACAAAAAATAAAAATATTTCTGAGATAGTACAAAGTAATTTTGGGTATCATATTATTAAATTGCTTGATAAACGTGCATCTCAGGTTAATGATTTTGATAAAGTTATCGATCAAGTTGCTAAGCATTACAAAGAAGAAGAAGTGCAGACTAAATTACAAGATTTATCAGATCAATTATCAAATCCTACGTTTGCCAACGAAGATATGGCAACAATTGCTAATAAATTTAATTTGACAATTCAAGCCGCTGGGCCATTTACCACCCATGGAGCGTCATCTGGGATAGCCAGCTATAGCGAAGTAGTGATAGCGGCTTTTGATGAACAAAATCTTCATAAAAATAGCGATATCATAAAATTGTCAGAAGATCATTTCGTTGTTTTACGAGTTACAGGAAAACAATCAGCGAGAGAAAAGACTTTTTTAGAAGCACATGATGAAATTAAATACATATTGGAAAACATCCAGGCCAAACAACATGCCAAAAATATTGGCTTAGATTTAGCTACAAAAATATTGAGTTCTACTACTTCACCAAATAAATTAGCTAAGTCATATGATGTAGATTGGAATCTTATAAAATCTAAGCGAGATGATAAAAGTATCAATGCAGAAATACTACAAGCTGTCTTTTCTTTAGGCAAACCTAATATGCAAAAAAACTTTAGTTTAGCAAATGGAGATTTTGTTGTAGTACAACTTTTAAATATTCAAGATGCTGATGTACAAAAAATATTGGCTGATCAAGCTGAAACTAAAGAACAAATACAACAACAATTAATTTATTTGCAGGCATATTTAGAAGAAAAGTTATATGAGCAAGAATTGTTAAATGCTGCAAAAATTAAATTTGCCGCAAATATAGAATAATTATAGAGGTAATAATATGGTAATAGCACCAAAAGTTAGAGGTTTTATTTGTACTACTGCTCATCCAGCTGGTTGTGCAGCTAATGTAAAACAACAAATTTCATATGTTAAAAATAAAGTTAACAAAATAGATAAAATGCTTCGAGTATTGGTAATAGGAGCATCTACTGGCTATGGTTTGGCTAGTAGAATTGTTGCAAGTTTTTCCGGGAACGCTAAAACTATTGGAGTTTTTTTTGAAAGAAATGCATTAACCACTAAAACAGGTTCCGCTGGCTGGTATAATTCTGTAGCATTTGAACAAGAAGCTCATGCTGCCGGTATTTATGCAAAAAGCATTAATGGAGATGCTTTTTCCGTCGAAATAAAACAACAAACTATTGATTTAATTAAAAAAGATTGGGGTGGGGTAGATTTGCTAGTTTACAGCTTAGCATCTCCACGTAGAGTAGATGCTGCTGGTAATGTATATAATTCTGTATTAAAACCAGTTGATAAAAATTATAATAATAAAACAGTAGATATTAATACCGGGAAAATAAGTAACATTGAAATTTCAGCAGCCAGTGCTGCTGAAATAGCAGCTACCGTAAAAGTTATGGGCGGAGAAGATTTACAGGACTGGGTAGACTGTTTGCATAATGCCCAACTATTAGCCAATAATTGTAAAGTTGTTGCTTATTCTTATATAGGCCCAGCTATGACTTATCAAATTTATAGAAACGGCACTATTGGCCATGCTAAAGAACATTTAGAACAAACTATTAAAAAAATAGATAAATTTTTAATCACTCATTATAATGGACGTGCTTTTGTGTCGGTCAATAAAGCATTAGTTACCCAAGCTAGTGCTGCAATCCCTGTGGTGCCATTATATATCTCTTTACTGTACAAAGTAATGAAGGATAAAAATATTCATGAAGGCTGCATCGAGCAAATATATAGATTGTTTACAGATCATTTATATAACAATAGTGAAATTTTATTAGATGAGCATGGTAGAATAAGAATAGATGATTTAGAAATGCGAGCAGATGTTCAAGCCGTAGTCGAACAATTGTGGCATACTATCAATACTGAAAATTTAGCAACAGTTGCAGATTTAGCTGGGTACCAAGAAGAATTTTACAAACTGTTTGGTTTTAATTTTGCGCATATAGATTATAGTATCGATTATAATATCGATATTCAAATTCCTTCAATAGTTGAATATGCTTAATCTAGATTATATAAAACCACTAATTTTTTTAGTTGTTGGTTTAATTGTTAATATAGCCATAGCTGCAGAAAGCAGCTCAAATTTGATGTTTACTGAAGGTCCTAATGTGGTGGCTGGAGTTAACAATACCGAGGGAATTGGTTATTATAAATACCCTAAATATCAAATAGAGATAATTGTTTTTCGTCATTTACATAATGCTTCATCTCCAGAGCAAGAGTCTTTTGCAGAGAATTGCAATCCAGGAAAAATTAACAAACATAATAGCGTTGATTTTAATAGCAATAATACTCAAGTTAAATGGTTATTAAATGACTATAACAAATTAAAAAAAAAATCTAATTATAAAATAATTTTATATGCAGCTACTGTATATGATTTATTGCCATCACAAAAAAATAAAAAATTTTTAATTAAATCAGATCCTGAATTTTCAGAAAATTCAGCGAATGAATCCAATGGATCGGAAAATTTTATTGGTACGTTAACTATTACTCCAGTTAGAAACACATTTAATTTAGCATTCGATGGAATATTTTCTAAATTTCGTTTAACTAAATCTGCCAAAATAAAACCCAAAGAAACATATTATTTTGATCACCCCATGTTTGGTGCATTAATTACTATGTTCGAGATCAAAGATAATTAAATAGGAGTGTTTGTATGATGTTTTTATTAATAATTTTTTTTACTGTGGTGCTAGCATTAATTTTTAGTATATTTTTTACTGTAGAACAACAAAATACTTATATTATTGAAAGATTTGGTAAATTTGAACGGTTATGTTCTCCGGGGCTTAATTTTAAAATACCATTTATAGACCAAATTAGTGGTAAAGTTAGTTTAAGAATTATGCAACTAGATGTGGAAATAGAAACTAAAACATTAGACGATGTGTTTGTGAAAATAATGACTGCTGTTCAATATAGGATCTTGCCACAAAAAATCTATGAAGCTTTTTATACTTTAGATAATGCAGAAGGCCAAATTCAAGCATTTGTATTTGATGTAGTTAGAGCGAGAATTCCTAAAATTAAATTAGATGATGTTTTTTCTAAAAAAGATGAAATTGCAGATGTTGTTAAAGAAGAGTTAAAAGAAGTTATGAATGAATTTGGTTATGATATTGTTAAAGCCTTGGTTACAGATATAAATCCAGATGCCAAAGTGAAAACTGCGATGAATGAAATTAATGAAGCTCAACGTTTAAGAATTGCAGCTATGGAGCGTGGTGAAGCGGAAAAAATCTTAAAAGTAAAACAAGCAGAAGCCGAAGCTGAAAGTAAAATCTTACAAGGTAAGGGTGTGTCTGGGCAACGTAAAGCTATTATAGACGGGCTAAAAGAATCTGTCAGTCATTTTCAAGAGGCAGTACATGGGTCACAAACTGTAGATGTTATGAGCCTAATTTTAATGGTCCAATATTTTGATACCCTTAAAGATATGGGTATGCATGGTAAAATGAGTACTATTTTGATTCCTCATTCACCATCTTCGTTACAAGATTTATACCAGCAAATTAGAAATGCAGTAATTACTGGTGGGCAAGTTAATCAAGCCAGTGAAAATAAGTAGTATATATTTGTCCTAGATTTTATTGTTCGTTAATAAAGTTATTGTTCTGGAAAGAATATACTTCTTCTAAAGTAGGAATTAATGAATTATTTAACAATAACATGCGATGTTCATAAATTAATTTGTTGCTATTATTAAGAATATTATCTGTTTGAGATGCAAATAATAGTTTTTTAGCATTTAATACATTTAATAAATATGCTTGATTATAATCAAATAAAATTAGGTATGATTGTAATGATTGCTCTGCGGACACAATTTGTTCTTCGATAGATCGTTTCTTATCTATAGTATTTTTTATGATTAGCCAAGTTTCATGGATATCTTGTTTAATGGTTCTAGTTGCAGCTTCAAGTTGATAATCTAAACAGATTTTTTCGTCGGTTTTTGCTTGTATTTCCAAATAATCTTGGCCACCTCTAAATAAGTTGAAATTTGTTGTTATGCCAACTTTTTCATTGCCACTTTTGCCTTTTAGCCCAGTAATATTTGCAGACTGGCTTTTAGAAATTTGCATATCTAGGGATGGCATAAAAGCACTTACCGATCCCCTTAATTCATATTCTAGAGTTTTAATTTTTGCTTGGGTTTCTTTAATAGAATGATTTTGTTGTAATGCTAATTCTATTATAGATTGAGGATCAGAATTAATATACTTAGATACAGAACGTAATGGTAACAAATTTTCGGGGATAAGATTTATAGAATTTCTAAATTTAGATATAGCTGAATCATAATCTTTTTGTGACTGCAGAGTTGTACCTTTGGCATTTTGTAAATTATTGGTAACCAACAAATAATCCGCTTTATCTGTGGCCCCACTTGCGAATAATTTTGCTAGATTATTTAGCGCTTTTTCAAAAAATTTTTCATGGTCTAGTGCAAGTTTTAATAATTGTTCTTGTTGTAGTACTTGGATATAAGAAGTTATTACTTCTAATATTTGTGCATTAATATTAAAAAAAGCATTTTCCTTGGTGGAATTATAACGCCATATTGCAGCACGGTTAGTGTTAAAGTCTTTAAATCCAGTAAATAAATTTTGTTTTAAATTAAAATCATTGACATGTGTATTAAGGTGGTTTTTGTTAATATTACTTGGGGCATTATCTGTTCTTTCACGATTTTCAATTCTAGCAAAACTTATTTCCGGTAAAAATGTACCAAAAGTTTGATGATAACGATATTGGAATAGATCCACAGATTTTTCGTTAGCCATAATTGATGGATGAGTATCTAGTACATAATTAACAACATCCATTAAATTTAAGCCCATAGCTGAGGTATGTAGTAATATATTGGTTAATATTGCCAATATAAGTTTACTTTTCTTTAGATGATTTATTATTCTTAACATAATATACTTCTTCTAAAGTGGGAATTAGTGAATTGTTTAATAATAACATGCGATGTTCGTAAATTAATTTGCTACTGTTATTAAGAACATTATCTGTTTGAGCTGCGAATAATAGTTTTTTAGCATTTAATACATTTAATAAATATGATTGATTATAATCAAATAAAATCAAATATGACTGTAACGATTGTTCTGCCGAAATAATTTGTTCTTCGATAGATCTTTTCTTGGCTATATTATATTTAATGATTAGCCAATTTTCATGGATTTCTTCTTTAATGTTTCTAGTTATATCTTCAAGTTGATAATCTAGCCCGATTTTTTCTGCGGTTTTTGCTTGTATTTCTAAATAATCTTGCCCACCTCTAAACAAGTTTAAATTTGCGGTTATGCCAACTTTGGTGTTACCACTTTTGCCTTTGAGTCCACTAATATTTGCAGACTGGCTTTTAGAAATTTCCATATCTAAAGATGGCATAAAAGCACTTGTTGATCCTCTTAATTCATATTCTAGAGTTTTAAGTTTTGCTTGGGTTTCTTTAATGGAAGGATTTTGTTGTAATGCTAATTCTATTATAGATTGGGGATCAGAATTAATATACTTAGATATAGAACGTAATGGTAACAAATTTGTGGGTATAAGATTTATAGAATTTTTAAATTTAGATACAGCTGAATCATAATCTTTTTGTGACTGCAGGGTGGTACCTTTGGCATTTTGTAAATTATTTTTAACTAACAAATAATCCGCTTTATCTGTAGCTCCACTGGCAAATAATTTTGCTAAATTATTAAGTGCTTTTTCGAAAAATTTTTCATTCTCTACTGCAAGATTTAATAATTTTTCTTGTTGTAGTACTTGGATATAAGAAGTTATTACTTCTAATATTTGTGCATTAATATTAAAAAAAGCATTTTCTTTGGTGGAATTATAACGCCACATGGCAGCACGATTAGCATTAAAGTCTTTAAATCCAGCAAATAAATTTTGTTTGAAATTTAAATCGTTGGTATGTGCAGTAAGGTAGTTGTTAGTAATGTTACTTGGAGTATTATCTGTTCTTTCATGATTCTCAACTCTAGAAAAATTTATTTCTGGTAAAAATGTACCAAAAGTTTGATGATAACGGTATTGGAATGCATCCACAGATTTTTCGTTAGCTATAATTGATGGATGAGTATCTAATGCATAATTCACAACTTCTATTAAGCTGAGCCCCATAGCCGACTTATGCAGTAATATAGCCGCCAATATTAGGAAAATACTTTTATTGTTAATTTCTGTACAATTAAACATAATGTATATTTTTGTTATTATTTATATGTTATGTGTATTAATAACAAGTATAAGCAGAAATAACGGGTATGTAAACTAACAAAACATGAATAAACTGCAAAATAACAATAAAATTAGACCGTTTGTCAAGTGGCCTGGCAGCAAATATAGGTTGCTTAAATTTATATTAGCAAAATTGCCCGTTGGTAAAGTATTAATTGAACCATTTGTAGGTTCTGGGGCTGTGTTTTTAAATACTAATTATGAACGGTATATTTTAAGTGATGCAAATCCAGATATAATCAATTTATATAAAATATTGCAACAATATGGTGATGAGTTTATAAGTTTTTGCAGCCAATTTTTTATTGTAAAAAATAATACTGCTATTCAATATTATAAAATACGTGATCAATTTAATAATAATAATAATAATGATCCGGCCACAAGGGCGGCATTATTTTTGTATTTAAATAGACACGGATATAATGGTCTTTGTAGATTCAATAAAAATAATAAATTTAATGTACCATTTGGTAGGCATGCGCATATGATGTTCCCTGCACAGTCTATGAAATTATTTTTTTTAAAAGCTAAAAAAGCTAAATTTTTTTTGAGGGATTTTAAAGATGCATTAATAAAAATCAAGGAGCCAAATTCAGTGGTATATTGTGACCCGCCGTATGTGCCACTTAGTAACACTGCAAATTTTATTAGTTACCAAGCTAATGGTTTTGATCCAAATAATCAACAAATTTTAGCTGATATGGCTGTTAAACTTGCTAAAAAGGGGGTTCCAGTTTTGATCTCCAATCATTTCACTTTGTTAACCAAAAAAATTTATACTAAAGCTACAGAATTTACTACTTTTCCGGCTAAAAGAATGATAAGTTGTAAAGCTGAAAATAGAAATTATGTAACAGAGCTATTAGCGTTATATTCTTAATAAGGATAATAATATGTTTGAAAATTTATCAGAAAATTTTAAAAAATCTTGGGGCAAGTTAATCGGTAAAAATAAAATATCGGAACCAGATTTAAACGACGTGTTACAACAAGTTAAAAAATCTTTATTAGAAGCAGATGTGGCATTAGAGGTTATTAATCATTTTATTGCGGCTATTAAAGTTAATGCGTTAAACAAATTGATTGACCAGCATTTAACTGCGGAACAATTCTTAATCAAATTAGTTAAGCAAGAATTGATTAATTTGATGGGTATCCAAGTTGATATTAATTTGAAAACTAATAAACCTGCGGTGATTTTAGTGGTTGGGTTGCAAGGTGGCGGTAAAACCACAACGTGTGCGAAGCTTGCTAAATATATTCAAGAAAAACATCAAAAAAGTGTGATGCTTGCAAGTTGCGATATATATCGTCCTGCTGCCATTTTACAGTTAGAACAAGTAGCTAATCAGGTTGGGGCAAGTTTTTTCCAGTCTTCGATGCTAGATACTGTCCAAACAATTGCGTTGGGGGCTTTAGATGCCGCCAAACGGCAATTTAAAGATGTATTGATTATAGATACTGCCGGCAGATTACATATAGATCAAGATATGATGCAAGAAGCGCAGCTATTGTACGATATGCTTAATCCGATAGAAACATTGTTTGTAGTCGATGGTATGACGGGGCAAGATGCCGCTAATACGGCTAAACAATTTAATGATAAATTACCTCTTACGGGGGTTATATTAACTAAATTAGATGGAGATACTAGGGGCGGGGCTGCCTTATCTGTGCGGCATATTACTGGTAAACCGATAAAATTTTATACATCAGGGGAAAAATTAGATGCCATAGAGGTATTTCATGCAGATAGGATAGCATCTCGTATTTTGGGAATGGGCGATATGTTATCTTTGATTGAACAAATTGAAGCAAAGGTAGACAAAGTTGCAGCTGAAAAAATTGCTAAAAAAGTTATTCAAGGACAATTTAATTTTATAATTTTGCGTGATCAATTACTGCAAATGAAAAACATGGGAGGTATTTCAAGTTTAATAGACAAAATGCCTGGATTAGGGGCAATGTCCGATGCCATTAAATCTAAAATTAGTGATGAACAAATTAATACCATGATTGCCATAATTAATTCTATGACCAATAAAGAAAAAATTCATCCAGCATTGCTTAATGTAAGTTCTAGAAAAAATAGGATTTGCAAAGGATCTGGCACTCATACTCAAGATTTAAATAAATTAATTAAACATTATCAGCAAATGGAAAAAATGACTAAAAAGTTATCCAGTAGTGCAAATATGCTGAAAATGATGCAATTTATGAAAGATAAGTTGCCGCCCGGTTTTATGGGAGTATAGTTTTGTTAATTGATTTGTTTATATTCCAGCAATGGTTATATTATCTATCAAAATAGATCCGGTAATAATATTGCTTTGATAATCAAAATCCTTCCCTATTGCTAGAATATTTTTAAACATGGAATTCAGATTGCCGGCAATGGTAATTTCTTCTACTGGATGCATAATTTTACCATTTTCCACCCAAAAACCAAATGCTCCTTTAGAGTAATCGCCAGTGACTAAATTAACGCCATGGCCAATTGTTTCGGTAACTATTAATCCAGTTTGCATTTTTTTTATTAAATCAGCACAATTTTCTAATCTATCAGCAGTGCTATGATTTATACAGCTATAATCAATATCAATATTATTATCAGTGATAAATAAATTATGTATTCCACCGGCATGGCCAGTTGGTTTTAATTGTAATTTTTTTGCAAAATAATAATCTAATAAATAAGTAGTTAATACTCCATTGGTGACTATAGATTGTTTTTTGGTGGCTAGTCCATCATGATCAAAAGCTGCACTTCTTAGACCTTGTTTGACGAAAGGATCATCTATTATGTTTATAAATTCTGGCAAGATACTATTGTTTAATTTATCCAATAAAAACGAAGATTTATTTGCAATATTGTTGCCGTTAATTGCAGCAATTAAATAACCTATCAAACTAGATGCTGTTGGTGGGGTAAATAATACACGAGTTTTGCAGGTATTGATTTTTTTAGCACCAAGTCTCTGTCTGGTATATAAGGCAGCTTTTTTGCCAATAATTTCTGGTTTGATTAAATTTTGCAAATTTCTTGCCACAGTAAAATCACCATCACGTTGCATTTGGCCAAATTCTTCAGCAATAGCGGTACAAGATAAGCTATAACTAGTTGTAGGATATGCTGCAATAAAATCATGGCTATTACCTATAGCTATAAAGCTAGAGTTATAGGAAAACATTGCTCCATCAGAATTTTTTATAGCTGAGTGTTCGTTAAGCGCAATACTTTCACAGAGTTTAGCAGTATTAATTGCATCGTTGGGATTTAGATTTGCTGGGTGATATAAATCTAAGTCTATAATATTTTTCGCCATTAAAGATGCATCAGGAAGACCTGAATAAGGATCGGGATCTGTTAATTTAGCAATAGATATCGCTTTTGCTACGGCGTTTTGCAATGATTGTTCGTCTAATGCTGTGGTACTAACTGTTCCCTGACTTTGATCTAAGTATACTGTGATATACATTTTCTTATTATTATTAAATTCTAAAGTATCTATGTTTTGCATTCTGACATTTACTGATAACCCTAAATTAATATTGCCAGAGACTTCACATTTGACGTTATTTTGTTTGGTAAATCTTAAAACTTTTTTGATTGCGTCAGTTAACTGTTCTAAATATTTATAATTTAGCATCTAGTTCCACCAACAGTTAATTCATTAATTAAAAGTGTAGGTTGTCCAACTCCTACCGGTACGCTTTGTCCATCTTTACCACAGGTGCCAATACCTGGATCTAGTTGTAAATCGTTGCCAACCATGGTTATTTTTTGTAACACTTCTGCGCCATTGCCGATAATGGTTGCACCTTTAATTGGGGCTTTAATTTTGCCATGTTCTACTAAATAAGCTTCGTTAGCTTCAAATACGAATTTTCCCGATGTTACATCTACTTGCCCCCCGGCAAAATTAACAGCATAAATGCCATTGTTAACACTTTTTATGATCGATTCTGGCGATGTTGTACCGGGCAACATATAAGTATTAGTCATTCGTGGAATTGGTAGATAAGCATAGGATTGTCGGCGGGCATTGCCGGTTGATTTTTGGTTCATAAGTTTGGCATTTAATTTATCTTGTAAATAATTTTTTAAGGTACCGTTGGCTATCAGTATTGTAGTTTGCGTTGGGGTTCCCTCGTCATCCATATTTAGTGATCCACGCCTAGATAGCATACAGCCATCATCAACTATGGTGCATAAATTGCTAGCGATTTGTTGTCCAAGTTTATTAGCGAATACTGATGATCCTTTTCTAATAGCATCGCCTTCCAAGCCATGTCCTATAGCTTCATGTAATAACACCCCAGGCCACCCGGATCCTAATATTACTGGCATGCAACCTGCTGGGGCTGGCATAGCGTCTAGGTTGGTTGTAGCTAAATGAACTGCTTTTTTTACATAATTAAGTGCTAATGTGAAATTATTTTCAGTAAATATATTGTACCCTGAAAATCTTCCGCCACCACCAGCTGTTCCTTGTTCTAACTTGGAGCCATGTTTAGCTATAACGGTAATATTTAGCCTAATTAAAGGTCTAATGTCGCTGGTATAAACTCCATCGCTAGAGGCTATTAAAATAATTTCATGAGATGCAACTAGTGATGCAGTAACTTGGGATATTCTTGGATCTAAGTCTCTAGCAAACTTATTTATTGTTTGTAGTAGGATAATTTTTTCTTGATCTGGTATGGATATTAACGGGTTTGCTGTCGTATATAAATTATGCTTAATTGGCTTGTTAGTAATATTTTTATATTTATAATTAGATTTTATGTGGACAGTATTATTTGGTAATTTGTTATTTGACGGCACGATGCTGCTAGCTGCTGTTGCTGCGTCTTTTATAGAGCTGGTTATAATATCTTCAGAAAAAGCAAGCCCCATTTTATCGTGGCTAACTGCCCTGATCCCAACACCTTTGTTTTCCCCGTAGCTGCCAGATTTTACTATATTGTCTTCTAAGTACCAGCTTTCTGCCTGAGTTGATTGAAAATATAAGTCAGCATAGTCTATAGATTTGGATAACATGCTAGATAATATTTTATCCAAACTAGATTGATCTAATTTAGTTTGATGCAAAAATATATTTTCAGCCAAAGCTATTTGTTTTTGTGACATTAGATAGATAATATAATACTTTAAGTAAAACCTACAATTAAAATCTATAAGCAAGGGCATATGAGCAACAGAAAAATTTTAGTTACCACGGCTTTAGACTATGCTAACGGGGATCTACACCTTGGGCATATGTTAGAAAAAATTCAAGCTGATATTTGGGTTAGATGGCAAAAATTACTTGGTCATCAATGTTTATTGATTTGTGGGGACGATGCACACGGCACCCCGATAATGTTAAAAGCCAAAGAACAAAATATTTCTCCAGAAGAATTAGTTAATAATGTATATGCACGTCACTTGGAAGATCTACAAGCATTTAATATTGATTTTGATAATTTTGCTACAACTCATTCATTAGAAAACCAACAAACAGTAACCGAAATTTATAATAAGCTAGTTAAACATAATGATATAGAAATTAAAGAAATAGAACAGTTATACGATAGCTCAGAAAATATTTTTTTACCGGATAGATATGTTAAAGGACAATGTCCAAAATGTGATGCGATAGATCAATACGGAGATAATTGCGAAGCTTGTGGGGCGCATTACGAAACTTTTGAGCTTAAAAATCCAAAATCAATTTTAACTAATACCACCCCAATTATTAAAAAATCTCAGCATTATTTTTTTAATTTAACCAAATACAAAGATTTTTTAAAAAATTGGTTACAAGACAATAATAGAATTCCATTATCAATGTTGCATAAATTGAATGAATGGTTAGATGATAGTAATGGGCTAAAGCCTTGGGATATTTCAAGAGATGCCCCATATTTTGGGTTTTTGATTCCCAATACTACAGATAAATATTTTTATGTTTGGCTGGATGCACCGATTGGTTATATCTCTATTTTTAAAAATTTGTGTACTAAAAATAAAAAAATTAAGTTTGATGATTTTTTTTCAGCTAGTCATAATCATAGCGAACTTTATCATTTTATAGGTAAAGATATAATTTATTTTCATGCACTATTTTGGCCAGCCATTTTGCATGGAGCAAATTATCGTACTCCTAGTAAAATTTTTGCTCATGGATTTTTAACTATCAATGGCGAGAAAATGTCTAAATCGCGGGGAACTTTTATTACCGCAAGAAGTTATTCTAAGCATTTATCGGCAGAATATTTACGTTATTATTTTGCTGCTAAATTATCTTGTGGTATTGATGATCTAGATTTAAATTTTCATGATTTTGTAGCTAGAATCAATTCCGATCTTGTTGGTAAATTTGTTAATATTGCAAGTCGTTGTGCGGTTTTTATTAATAATAATTTTGCTAATAAATTAGCGGATAATTTACATGAAGAGCATGTGTATCAACAATTTATAGCGCAACGTGAGGTTATAGCTCAATTGTTTATTGATTTAAATTACAGTAAAGCAATTCGAGAAATAATGACATTGGCGGATGCGGCAAATCAATATATCGATACACACAAACCATGGAAATTAATTAAAGATCTTAATAATTTATCTTTAGTTCAAGAAATATGTACTACTGGTATTAATTTATTTAAAATTCTAATGATCTATTTAAAGCCAGTATTACCAATAACAGCTAATTTATCGGCAGAATTTTTAAACACCAAATTAACTTTAGGTAGCCTAAATACACCGCTATTGGCACATACTATCCAGACATTTAAACCATTAATACATAGGATTGACATGGAAAAGATACAAGAAATTTTAACTACCAAGATTAAGGTCGAAGATACTAAGCAAAATAATTTAGACAATACTACTCCCCAGATCAATATAGAGGATTTTGCCAAAATAGATTTGCGGATTGCCAAAATT
Source organism: Francisellaceae bacterium UBA6186 (assembly GCA_002422785.1). GTDB lineage: Bacteria > Pseudomonadota > Gammaproteobacteria > UBA6186 > Azoamicaceae > UBA6186. Next base: position 3,360 of record DITK01000008.1, on the reverse strand, counting down.
ATTAATGCCGAAGACATAGATGGTGCAGAAAAATTATTAAAGCTAACATTGGATGTAGGATCTTTAGGGGTAAAACAAGTGTTTGCAGGCATAAAATCTGCATATAAACCGACTGATTTAATTGGCAAGAATACGGTCATAGTTGCTAATTTAAAAGAACGTAAAATGCGTTTTGGGACATCGCAAGGCATGGTGTTGGCCGCCAGTGCAGATAGCGATAATGGAGGTTTGTGGATTTTAGAGCCGCATAAAGGTGCTGAGCCTGGAATGCGAGTTAAATAAAATATAGAGTCTATAATTAATTATATCGAAAACAGGAGAAAAAAATCTATGTATAAGTTGTTTAATGTAATTTTAATATCTTGTATTTTAGTGTTTTGTCATTGTTCTAATGCGCAAGATCAACCCAATCCCAATGAATTGTTTCAACAAGATGCTGAATTTGGAGATAAAAATACACAATATAATTTAGGAATGATATATAAAAATGGCTACGGCATGCCCAAAGATTATGTAAAAGCCGTAGAATGGTTTAAAAAATCTGCCGTGCAGGGCAATAAATATGCACAAACAAACCTAGGATTAATGTACGAACATGGGTTAGGCGTAACTAAAGACTATGTACAAGCTGTAGAGTGGTACCAAAAAGCTGCTAATCAAGGTAATAATTACGCTCAAAATAGCTTAGCAAAAATGTATCAAGATGGTTTGGGTGTAACTAAAGATTATACCAAAGCTATCGAATGGTATGAAAAAGCCGCTAACCAAGGTTATGCTGTTGCACAATATAATTTAGGTATGATTTATAGAAATGGTTTAGGGGCTGCAGTCAATTATTCCAAAGCTATAGCATGGTATGAAAAGGCTGCCAATCAAGGAAACAAATCTGCACAAACTAATTTAGGACAAATGTATGAAAATGGTTTGGGTGTGCCAAAAGATCGTGTAAAAGCCTTAGAATGGTACCGAAAAGCTGCTAGTTAATGTTGAATTTAGGTAATTTTACAATTTGAAATATATGTTAACTGCAGTTATTAAAGAACAAGCATGTATTGGATGTGGGATATGTTTAGATGCTTGCCCATTTGATGCAATTATTGGTGCCAAGGGTCAAACGCATACAGTATTAACTAATGAATGCATAGGATGTAAGTTATGTGTTAATCCTTGCCCGGTAGATTGTATTGATATTATACCGGTTGAACACCCAATAGATCCAAAACAAATGGTCGCCAATGCTAAACATCGTCGAGCGGCAAAATTGCAGCGGATCGCCTCAATTTCTGCTCCACAACTTGCCAAACCTGATGTGGCAAAAAAAGAAATTAAAGATATGTTGCTAGGTTTAAAAAAAACAAAAATTTCAGAAATTTTCAAAAGATTTCAACAATATAATCCACAACCAACAACTGAACTAAAATATAATAGTGATTTTGAATTATTAATTGCAGTAATGTTATCTGCACAATCGACTGATACCATGGTTAACAAAATAACAGCCAAATTATTTGTAGTAGCTAATACTCCGGAACAGATCATCCAATTGACCGCACAGATCCTAGAGACATATATTAAGTCTATAGGCTTATTTAGAACTAAAGCTCGTAATATTTATAAAACTTGTCAAATATTAATAGCAAAATTTAATTCAGCTGTGCCTAAAACTAGAGTAGAATTAGAAAGCTTACCTGGAGTAGGTAGAAAAACCGCCAATGTGATATTAAATACCCTTTGGCAACAACCAACAATTGCTGTAGATACTCATGTGTTACGAGTGGCAAATAGAATTGGTTTGGTAAATACTACGATTCCTTTAACTACTGAGTTAGAATTATTAAAAACAATTCCGGAACAATTCTTAGTTAATGCTCATCATTGGCTTATTTTACATGGTAGGTATGTATGTAAGGCTATTAATCCTCAATGTAAAACTTGTTTGATTATTGATTTGTGTGCATTTAACCAGAAGAATTTATAATTTATCCTGTAAGTTTACTTAATAGAGATATATTGCTAAGATTTAGAGTATAAAATTTATTCTTTTATTAGGCTTAAAACATGCAGCAGTTAATAATCATTAGTGGTCGTTCTGGTTCTGGTAAAACAGTAGCTCTGCATTCATTAGAAGATTTAGGCTTTTATTGTATAGATAATTTACCAGTTGCTTTTTTGCAATTATTGGATCAAACGATAGGTAGCGTACACCATAAAGTAGCAGTTAGTATCGATTCAAGAAATTTACAGATAGATTTAATAAACATAAAAAATATTATTTTGCAGTTGCGTACTGTGTATAAAAAAATGGAATTGTTTTATATGGACGCTAGTGATAATATATTGTTGCAGCGTTTTAGCGATACCAGGCGTAAACATCCATTAACTAGATCCAACGAAAGCTGTACTTTACGTGAAGCTATTATAAAAGAACGTAATATGTTACTGGCTATTGCTAATTTAGCCGATGTGACTTTAGATACCACTAAATTATCACAACATGAATTATATAATTTAATTCGTGAGCGAGTACTCCAAAATGTAAAAGAAGGACAATTACATTTATTATTACAATCATTTGGATTTAAATATGGATTACCAGTAGATGCCGATTTTGTGTTCGATATTCGCTGCCTACCTAATCCCTATTGGCAAACAAATTTGCGTGCTTTGACTGGTTTAGATAGGGATGTGATCCAATTTTTAGGAACAAATAGCCTAGTACAACATATGACCAAAAAGCTAGTAGCATTTATTGTTGATTGGTTAGCGTGTTTTAAGACTGATCATCGTAGCTACGTGACCGTGGCATTAGGTTGTACTGGCGGTAGGCATAGATCAGTTTATTTGGCAGAAAATATTGCTGAGCAATTAAAAATTGCAAATTTAGATTTGGCTAACGTGCAAGTTAGGCATAGGGAATTACATTAATAAATTAAGGTTAATAATTTGAAAAAAAATAAATCCACAATTCTTACAACAGAGTTGCTAAAATCTAGAATATACGCAGCAATGTCTTCGTATCAAGATCCTTATTTAGATCTAGATATAGTGGCATCTGGTTGTGTTAAAGACTTAATTATAAATAGCCGTCAGATAGTTATAAATTTACAATTTGGGTTTATATTAGGCGATCATAAGCCAATAGTTGCTAAAAATTTACACGCCATATTAGATCCAATAGTCGCTAATTTAGCTGAAGAAGTTGGAATAGATTTGATTTTGGAAATTAATATTAATAATAAAATTCTAACTCATTCTTATCAGAAAAATATAGAAAAAGTTCCTAATATTAAAAATATTGTGGCTGTTGGATCTGGTAAAGGTGGGGTTGGCAAATCGACTGTTGCGGTAAATTTAGCGTTA